>NZ_JCADBL010000005.1:0-364305 GCF_059359015.1 Micromonospora sp. LZ37
ACCACCGCGCTCACACCGCACTCGGCGGCCAACCACCCGCCAGCCGCGTCCCCAACCTCTCCGGGCAGAACACCTAGGCGGCGATCGCTCGGGCAGCGGCGTACATGTCTGCCGGCAGCGGATGCGCCAGCTCCCACACGATTCGCATCGGCCTGTCCCCACTGTGCCGCCGGTATGTCATCGGCCCGGCGTACAGGTACGCCGGCACCCCCAGTGCCCCCTCCGCGACCTTCGTCTCTCGCACGAACAGATGCACCGTCGATCCCTGCGACGCGTGGTGGATGTACCGCTGCCCGGTCGCCGACGCCGACGAGGTGGTGCTCTGCGACTCCCACTGGAACAGCGTCTCGGTGATGGCCCGGTCGGCGTACATGGTGGTGGGGGAGTAGTGCTGCTCCGACTTGACCAGGGTGACGAAGAACAGGTCCGCCTGCTCTGACTCAAGCCACTTCACGCCCTCCCGCAGCGATCCCGGGTTGGGCATCCCGAACGCCGCGCACGCTTCGTTGCGGCTGTACCGGGCGTGCACCCGCAGCGGCACCTTGCCGAGCCCGACCGGCTCGGTGACCCGGTGAATTCGGTCCCGCAGCACCTCCGCGACTTGGCGCAGCTCGACGCACCGGGCCGGCTCAGCCCAGAGCCGCGCCAGCCGCGCGTCCCGCTCCGACAGCGGCACGTTCGGCCCCCACAGGCTGAAGTGCAGCATGTCCAGCAGCCGCCCGCCGGTCACCGGTCCGCCCGCCGCCACCTGCTCCCACAGCGCCAGCCGCTCCGGGTCGTCGGTGTGCAGCATTCGGCCGATCGCCCGCCCCAATTCCCGGTCGTTCGGCCCCGGCAAGGACGTCTCCACCCGGGCGAGCCGCCGCAGCCCGGTCCACCCGCCGAGCGTCGCCGACCGGTACACGTCCTCGATCTCCAGGCCGGTGTCCCGCAGGAAGTCGGCGAGGGTCACGTCACCGAGCTGGCGTAGCTCGGCCACCATGCTGTTCTTCGACGACGGGACCGCCTTCTCCAGGTTGCGGAGCACCACCTCCTTCGCCACCCGGTCCAGCTCGACGTGGCAGCCGCTCGGCAGGGACGGAAAGTCCTGCTCAACCGTGTCGTACACCTCTCGGCGGCTGACCCCGGTCAGCGCCCGCCAGCGGAGGTCGAAGCGGAAGTTGGCGTTCTGCCCGCCGATGAAGTCGAGCACGGTCAGGCAGGGCTTGTCGTCGTCCAAACGCAGACCCCGGCCGAGCTGCTGGAGGAAGATCGTCGCACTCTCGGTGGGCCGCAGCATCAGGATCGTGTCGACCATCGGCAGGTCGACGCCCTCGTTGAACAGGTCCACGGTGAAGAGCACCCGCAACTTGCCGGCCTTGAAGTCCCGAATCAGCGCCTGCCGGCCCGCGGTGTCGACCTTCGAGGTCACCGCCGCCGACGGTACGCCCTGCTGGGTGAACCAGTCCGCCATGAACTCGGCGTGCCCGATGCTCACGCAGAAACCGAGCGCCCGCATCCGCCCCAGGTCGACCAGGTCCCGCGCGGCCCGCAGCACCATCCGCGCCCGGGCCTGGTTGCCGGTGTAGAGGCCGTCCAGCTCAGCCGGGTCGTAGCCCTGCCCACGCTTCCACTGCAACTGGGACAAGTCCACGTCGTCGTGCAGCCCGAAGTAGTGGAAGGGCACCAACAACTGCCGCTCCAACGCCTCCCGCAGATGCAGCTCCACGGCCGCATGACCGTCGAACCAACGCCGCACGTCGCCGCCGTCGGCCCGGTCGGGCGTCGCCGTCAGCCCCAGGAGTACGCGCGGCCGCAGCCGCTCCAACAGCCGGGCGTACGTCGGCGCCTCCGCGTGGTGGAACTCGTCCACGATCACCATGTCGAACCGCTCCGGGTCAATTTCCTGGCGGTGCAGCGACTGGATCGAGGCGAAGACGTGCCGCCACTGCGTCGGCTTCGCTCCGCCCACCAGCGTCTCGCCGAAGCTGCCATCCCCCATCACCTGGCGGAACGTCGAGCGGCTCTGCCGCAGGATCTGCTCCTGATGCGCGACGAAGAGCAGCGAGTCCACGCGCTTGTCCCGGTGCAGCCGCCGGTAGTCGAGGGCGGCGACCACCGTCTTTCCGGTGCCGGTCGCCATCACCACCAGGTTCCGCCACCGCCCGTGCACCTCGCGCTCGGCGGTGAGGTCGTCCAGGATCTCCCGCTGATACCCGTACGGCCGGACCTCCAGGTTCGCGATCTCCGTCGGTGCATCGTCGGCGCGCTCACCGCGCAACGCGTGGCGGAGCCGCTCGCCATCCTTCGCCGGGTCGTACGCCTCGAACGCCGGGTCGTTCCAGTAGTCCTCGAAGGTGGCGGTGAAGGTGTCAATGACGTGCGGCTGCTCCAGGTTCGCGACTCTTACGTTCCACTCCACGCCGTCTACCAGCGCCGACTTCGACAGGTTCGACGAGCCGACGTAGGCGGTGGTGGTGCCGTTATTGCGGCGGAACAGCCACGCCTTGGCGTGCAGGCGGGTGGTCCTGGTCTCGTAGGAGACCTTCACCTCGGCGCCCAACTCGGTGAGCCGGTCGAGGGCGCGCTGGTCGGTGGCGCCCATGTAGGTGGTGGTGATGACCCGGAGGTGGCCGCCGCGGTCGATCAGCTCGCGGATGGCTGGCTCGATGAGGCGCAGGCCGTGCCACTTGATGAACGCGCAGAGCAGGTCGACGCTCTCGGCCGACGCCATCTCGTGGGTGACCTCGTGGCCGATTCGCGGCTGGTGGCGGCCGTTGACCAGCAGGGCGCCGGTGGAGAGCGGGGTGGTGGGGCGTTGCGGGAAGGCTGGTCCGGCGGGCGGAGTCGGTGGGGCCGCGATGGCGTGCAGCAGGTGCTTGGCGTCGGCAACCTGGTCGTCAACGCCGACCGCGCGGGGCTCGACCGCCGCGATGCTCCCGGCGATGCGGTTGGCGACCTCGACCTGGCGGGCGAGCTTGTCGTCGCCGCCGGGAACGGCGAGCAGCGCCCGCCGGGCGAGGGTCGCGATGTGCCGGGCGAGGACGTCGTGCGCGTCGGCTACGTCGAGCTTGTCCTGCTGGACAAGGGCGGGATCGACGTGCTGGAGGCGTCCGGCGAGCTCACGGGTAATGACGTGCTCGTAGATACCCGGATCAAGATCAGTCACGCCGGCAATCTATCGACACGAGGATGCTCCGCGCGTCCCCTACTCGGCTGGGCAACTGGATGGCTCAACGTGCTGGTGCCCTCGATCGGTTGACACGCCGCCCGTTGCACGAGCAGTTGACGCGCTGCCGCGACCGTTGCCGGGTTGAGAGCCGGAGGAACCCCGCTACTTTCGGCCCGGGACTCGCGGGGCCGGGAACCAGGCGTCGTCGCCAAGTGGGCCGAGATAGACATACGAGACAGGGCCGCCCCCATTCATCGGGGCGAAGAAGTGACCTGCTTCGTTGATGTACGTCCGTCCGCCCTGATGTCCTTTGACCGCTGCCAGACGGCGTGCGAGGTGCTGGGCCGCAGCGGTCCCAACCGCTTCGGACAGATGATGCGTCTGTGCCCCCTGGCCCGACGTGGCCGCGTACCTCATGTCCGTCCCCCCGGCGGTCAGTATGTAGGGGATGCCGACGTGAGGTCCTGGCCATCGGTCGCCTGGCGTCAGCCCTGCCGGTGGAACGGGGCCAATCTCCTGCCCGTTGAAGTCGAACTTCAAGGGCTTGTGGTACGTGTCGGCATAGACGCTTCCGCCGTGAGAATGTGGCACTAGGACATGCCCGAACTCATTGATGTAGAAGATGCCGCCCAGCCTGCTCTTCAGCTCCTCCTTTACGCTATTGATCATCGCCACGAGCTTTTTGTGTCGACGAATAGTCAATAGCGACTTCTCCCCCTCGTCGCTGCGATAGATCAGTCGGACCTTCCAACCGCCCTCTGGGCTGGAGACTAACGAGTACTTGGCGTCCTTGTTGGCGTTCGACGGTGATAGGCCTGGGTACGGATAGTGCACTCTTGCTCCTGAGGGGAAATTCAAGCAGCGACCGGGGGCTCCATCGCTGGGCGTCCAGCGAGCCTAGTGTTCACCAAGTTTGCCATCTACTTAGGAGGCCAATCCGGCGTCAATATCAACCGATCTCCTTGGGTTGGCGCCCCTAGGTACGACCGGTACCGGTCAAGAGGGCCAGGCGAAGCCGCCCGGAACGTAGGCGAGGAAGTACCGCTGGCCGCCTTGCACGTACCACGCTCGTCCGTCGTGACTCACGAAGAAGCTGATCCCTCGGTCAAACAGGTGACGCCACCCGTCCAAGGCTCGCTGGGCGTTCGCTGCGAGTGCAGCAGGTGCTGCGTCACCGGTGAGGGCGAACTCAGTCGCACCACCCGTCGTTCGCCGCTCGATCACGCCGCCCCTCTTCTGTCGAAGGCGGTAGGTGCCACCGTCCTTGTCGAGCGGCTGATGAAGTGGGGTGCCCGGCGTGAGCGTCGACGGGTCCGTGCTCTCGTCCGTCGGTGCGGCGTCGGTGGCTTCAGCTTCAAGCGGCTCCGCGAGTTGCCCGGCGACGTACGGGACCATGCCGTCCGGACCCTCACCCCAGACGAGGATGAGGCCATGGACGGGTGTGACTCGGAAGCGTCCCCCGGGGCGCCCCCGGACCAGATGCACCATTGACGCGACCTGTTGAGGGTTGCGGATCAAGGTGCCGAAGCTGTTGGTGACGGTGCCGAGGGTATCTACTGAGTACTCTTGGCCAACGATCACTCCCTCCCAGCGAACCGGCTCACTCGGCGGACGCCGGCCCAACCTCTCCCACTCCTGCTCCTCAGTCGGGCGCGGGGTGGCGGGCGGCCCTGGTATCCCTTCCTTCGCCTGCTCGGGCCCACGCGACCAGCGCCAATAGTGGTTGGCGCCCTCACCCGTGAGATCAGCCCAGTCTTCCTTGGCGTAAATCTGTTCGTCGACCGTCCCCGCAACATAGATGAGGTGCATGTCGGCGTGCTTACGCGGCGAATCGTCGAAGCGTCGGCGCAGCACCCTGCCCAGCGCCTGGATTCGCTGACGAACGCTGGATGTGGCGGCGACCGATACCCCGAGGTCGGCCTCCGGCACATCAATGCCTTCTACAAGCGACTTCACAGAGACCAAGATCTGGGCTTGACCCTCTCGAAACCGCTCTAAGGCCTCTACCCGCTCTCGCGTGCCGAGGCGCGAGTGCTCTAGTGCGATTGAGTTTCCAGTCATCTCCTGCTGGAGGTGGTGGTAGAGCCGTTCCGCCTCGCTAACACGCTCATGAAACATGAGGACTCGCCGGGCGGCACTCGTTTCGAGGGCTTCCGCAACGATCCTATGGGCTACGCGACCTCGGTCTTCGGCCCGGTACAGCAGATCTTTGCGGCGGGAGGTGGTTGCGATGTATCTACGAGCGGCCTGCCCTACCTCGTCGCGGCGTGTCTGTAGCTGCTGTGCCCGCCCAGCCTCAAAGCCAAGCGATCGCAGCTCGTCGGCCAAGTCGTCGACCTGCCGGCTGATCTTGTCGTACTCGCGCTGCTCGTCGTCATTCAGCTGAATGCCGTGGTGATGGATGTCGTAGTCCGGCAGCCATCCGGCAAGCCGCGCGTCGCGCAGGGTGAAGCGGTACACCACGGCGCCCAGTTTCCGGCCAACGAGTTGCTCGTCGTAGCGCAGCGGCTGCCCGGATTCGTCGAGTTCCTCCCGGTCCGGAGTGGCGGACAGGCCGAGTTTGTACGCCGCGTCCGTGTCCAGCACGCGGGCGAACGTCGGAGCACCCGCGCGATGGCACTCATCAACGACAAGCATCAGGGGCTGTGCGGCCCGCGCCGCCGCTGGTAGCTCCTTAGCTGCCGTATTCAGTACAGCCACCAAGGCCCGGCAGGTTGACAGGTCGGCGGAGCCGCCAGCACCAAGGAGCCCGATGTCTGAGGGCTTCAGTGTGGTGTACCGCTCTAGTGCCGACTGCCACTGGCGCGCCAAAGCCTCGGTCGGCACGACGACGGCTAGCCGCAGGTCAGGGTCACGCTCTCCGGCACGTGCCGCACATGCAAGCGAGATGAGTGTCTTGCCGCCCCCGGTAACAATTTCAAGTGTTCCTCGGTAGGGCACGTCTCCCGTGGCCCAAGCATCGACCGCCTCGGCCTGCCAGTCCGCTAGCTCGAACCCGCGTGTCTCAATCAAGGGCTTCCCGTCTCTCATGATCAACCTGGCGCACCTTCTGCTGGCACTCCACCTCAATCAGCGTCGTTTCCTGCCCGTTCTTGCACAAGCTGTGCACACGCGAGCTCGTTGACAACTGCCGCCACCATCTCCCGGAGCCGGCGGAGCTCCCCTGCGGTGAGGCCGAGCTCATAGCAGTGGTGGTGTCCGGCGCGGGATAGCGCGGCCCAGGCGTATCCGGCCCGGGCAGCGATGTGTCGGCCAGCGTAGCGGTCGAGAATCAGGAACTGCGGTGACCGGGCGCGCATCCCGGCGACCTCCGGATGGAACCGCTGCCAGTATTCGTCCATCGCTGCCTCCAGCGCGAGGCGGAGTAGCCAAGCGCAGGCGCGCGGCCAGGCGCCGCGCGTGCCGCGTACGACGCTGGACAGCAGTTGATCGGCGGCGTCCAGGCAACTCTGCGGCACCGTCACCAGCGGGCCGGCCGTCATCGCAGGTGCTCCGCGAGTCGGCGGGCGTCCCGGACGAGCGCCTCAAGATCGAAGGTGCCCGGTCCGTGCACGCCCTGCTTGCAGGCCTGGAACGCGTCACCGGCCCACCTGCCGAACTGGTTGATCCTGGTGAGCACCTTGCTGCCTTGATGCATGTCGCCGAAGAGGGCCAGTGCGGCTACCTGGTTGAGCGTCATTGCCTTCTCGATCAACTCTTCGACGTCACCGTGCCGCTCACCGCGGCTGATGCGGTCACGCCGGATCCGCTCGTGACAGGCGGCCTCAAGCGCCGATCGGCAGAAGCCGGAGACCAGGGGATAGCGGGCGTTGTCGGCCAGCTCCTCGGCCTTGAGGATCGAGGTGGCGTCGTTGAGGTACCGCTCGATCGGGTCGCTGTTCTTCCGAATCTCCACCACCGACTCGTCGCGCCGCGTCACTGCCCAGATCGTGGCCTCGATACGCAGCCGACGTACCGCCTCGGGCAGCCGGTTGTCGTGCGTGAAGACCACCACCTGTCGGGTCTCCGCCAGGCTGGCGAGCACCTGGGCCAGGCCGTCGACCTTTGACGGATCCATGCTCTGCACCGGGTCGTCAATGATGAGGAATCGGAACGGACTGTCGTCGGCGCAGGCCCGCGGCAGGAACACCGACAGGCCGAGGGCCTGGAACTCGCCCTGGCTCATGACGGCCATGGCGGAGGTGGTGGTGCCGTCGACCCGGGCGGGGAACGAGATTTTGCGACGGGTGTTGGTGCCGTCGAGTCGCATCCCGCTCAGCTCGACGTTGCTCTCCTGGCGCAGCTCGTCCCAGATCTCCTGCGAGCGCTGGGCGAAGGGCTCGAACCGCTGGTCTCGCAGCTTGGTGATCGCGGTCTTCAGCCAGTCCCGCGCGGTGTTGATCCGCTTCAGCTGTGCGTCGTTCTGCACGCCGACCCGTGCCCGAATCAGCCAGTCCTGCAGAGAGACGGCATGCTCACGCCAGGCGTCGTGGCGCTGCCGCAGCCAGGCGCTCGTCTCGTCCTGCAGTTCGGTGAACGCCTCGAGCAGCGGCGGATAGGCGGTCCGGAGGTGCGCGGCGAGCTGGTCGGGGGAGACCTGGGCTGCGGCGGAGCGCAGGTCGTCCGCTTTCGCGCGGAACCGCTTCACCACATCAGCCTGGTCGAGCGCGCTGGCCAATGCCTCGAGGTCGTCGCTGCTGATTCGCCGGTCCAGGTCGAGCAGCCGCGCGGCCCGGGCCTGCGCCTCCTGGAGCCGCCGGTGCCCCTCCTCGACAGCGACGATCTCGCGCTGGATCTGATGGATCGTGTCGCCGGCCCGAGTGCGCCAGGCGGCGTCCAGGGTGCCGGTGCCGCAGACGGGGCACGGGCGGTCGCCGTGATCGTTATGGAAGGCGACCGCCATCCGGAGCAGCTGGGCTGCCTGCTCGGCCGTGCCGGCGCGGGTAGCGGAGAGCTCGGCGAGGTGCGCCGCCGCAGCGGTGAGTTCATCGGCCACCTCGGTGGCGTATGCCGCGTCTGGTAGCGCGACGGCGACCAGGCGGCGGGCCGCGACGGCGACCGGGTCGTTGGTGTCGCTACCGGCGTCGGCGAGCAGCTGGTCGAGGGCCTCCAGGTTGGGAGCCCGCTTCGCGAGGAGCGCGACCGCTGCCTGCGCCCGCTGGTCGTCGACGCCGACGAGCACGGTACGCAGCGCCTCGCGCGCCGTCTTGACCGCCGAGACCTGGTCACTCAGATCCTTGCGCACCCGCATCAGCCGCTTGTCGGCCTCGACGATCGGGTCCATGCCGAGGATTGGGGCCATGGCGTCGAAGAGCCCGCTGGGCGTGGAGGTCACGAGCCGCGCGAGGTCGCTCGCGGTGAGGAACGGGCGGTAGGCCTCGAGCGGCTCCTGCCAACCGAGTTCCGCGGTGTCCGCGTAGCGGTTCCCGTCATCCGCCAGGACTTGGCCGACCCCCTGGTGCGCCTCGGTGTGGTCATCGCGCCAGGAACGGCGTACTCGAATGGGTTTCGCGGCTCCTTCGGCCCGGAGCATGACCTCGATCTCACAGGGCGAGCCGCAGTGCAGGTTGCGCCAGCCGTCCTTGAAGACGCTGTTGCGGTCGGCCCAGCGCGCGCTGTCACCAGTGAGGGCGAGCTCGGTGGCCTCCGCATAGCTCGACTTGCCGGAGCCGTTTCGACCGACGACGAGGGTGAGGCCAGCGTGCGGCTGCAGCCGAAGGCCCTGCTGTGGACCGACGCCCCGGAAACCGGCGACGGTGATGGACTCCAGGTAGAGCGGCTGTGGACGCGGTCGGGTGGAGGGGTCCCGCTCCGGCAGATCGACGGGCTCGCCGCCGAGGACGGCGGCGAGTTCCTCGTCCCCGGCGTATGCGGCGAGCACAAGATCTACGACGTCGTCGGCGACGTTGTCCTCGGCCAATCGGTCAAAAACCTGGTCAAGTAGGGACTGGTCCGAGGCCATACGGGTCTCCCTTCCAGGCACGACGCTAAGTATTGTTGCCTCGACAAACAACCCGCTTGCCGGGGGATTGCTGGGAAACACTGGAACTTGTACCATGCCTCTCGTGGCCGAGTCCATAGAGCACCTCGAGCGCCGGATCGAAGAACTGCGAGCAGCAGTCCGACGGGCGGTGATGGCTCGCGACTCCGCCCGAGCCCGGGCGATGCGGGCTGAGCTGCGAAGCGCCGAACGGGAATGGGAGCAGGCCCTGACGGATCTCGCCGACGAGGTGGAGGCCGACACACCGCCGGCGAAGCTGGAAGCACCGCTGGTGCCGGTGCGCGAACAGGTCCACCACGCGCTCACCCTGCTGTCGGTGCCGGCCGCGCCGAAGCTGATCGCCGAGGTCCACGCCGCGTTTTACGGCGCGAGTGCCACCGGGATCGCGTCGGGCAAGCTCACCCACCTGCGTCGGGACGAGGAGCGGTCCTTCCGGACGGCGCGGCACTCCCGGCCGTACTACCTCTGCTCCGCGCTCACCGCCGAGCACCTGGCCCCGGCCCGGGGTCTGCTCGCCATCTCCACCTGGCCACTCGATCGGCGCATCATCGGGCCGTTGAGCCTCCGGGTCGACTTTCTGACAGCTGCCATCAACGTGGCGGAGCGGGCAGCCAGGATTCCTGACCAGGATCCGGGCGTTACCCGGCTGCTCTGGCGTTTCGCCACCACCATCCCGGGAGCAGCCCAACCGCACGGGGCGGTAGACGCGGCGACCATTGCCAAGGCCGCTCAAGCGGAGCTCGACGTGCACGCGGCGACCGACCAGTCGCAGCGGGAAGCGGCGGCCGAGCGTGCCCGCCGGCAGATGGACGAGGCCGAGCAGCTCTTCGGCAGCAAGCTGCGCGTACTCAGGGGGTTGGCATGACGAACGTTGGCCAGCGGCTGGCCGCGATCCGGGGCGGGGGCGTCGCGAGCCGGCACAACGCCCGGACCATCGCCGCCCTGACCACCAACCCGGGCTGCGCTCGGCGGGCGGTGCTCGACTGCGCGGGCGTCGACAAGCAGCGACTGGCCGCCTACGTCGACTACCCGGCCCGCTTCGGTCAGTCACAGTTCGCGATCACCCGCGGCAACGCCTTCGAGGCGCAGGTGAAGGCCAACGGCTGCGCCGAGCTGCTGCGGCTGCTGCGGGAGCGGCTCGACCTCGACATCCCGGAGGTCTCGTACGACGACCTGGAGTCGGTCGCCGGCCGCCACGAAAGCCAGGACCTCCGGTACGCCCGGTCGCGCGCCCTGCTCACCCGGGCCGCCGCGCAGGCCGAAGGGGCCGGCACGCTCTTCGACCACCCGCTGCTGCGGCTTGAGGTCGCCGGCCAGCAGGCCTACCTGGAGCCGGACCTGATCGCGTTCCAGCACGACGGGCAGTTCCACGTCGTCGAGATCAAGTCGTTCGCGGTCATCGACGGGCAGGCCGATCCGGGCAAGGTGGCCGGCGCGGCGATCCAGGCGGCCGTCTACGTGCTGGCCATGCGTGCGCTGCTCGGCGAGGCCGGGTTCGACCCGGAGATCGTCTCGCACGACGTCGTGCTGGTCTGCCCCCGCGACTTCTCCAACCAGCCGATGGCGGTCCGGATCGACGTCCGCAAGCAGCTCGCCGTGCTGCGTCGGCAGCTGTCCCGGATGACCCGGATCGACGCGTTGCTGGCCGACCTGCCGGCCACGCTCAGCTTCGACTTCGCGCCCGACGACAACGGAGTGCCCACCCGATCGCCGGCCTCGCTGGTAGCCGCCCTCGAAGCTGTCGAGGCGCGGTACTCGCCGGAGTGCCTGGCCAGCTGCGAGCTGGCGTACTTCTGCCGGCACGAGGCCCGCGGCTGCACGGCGGCGCTGGGCAAGTCCGCGCGGGACGAGATGGGCGGCATCGAGCGGGTCGAAACCGCACTCGCCATCGCCCGCGACCAGCTCGCGCCGGCCGAGGACCAGCAGGAGGCGGCCGCACTGCTGCGGGCTGCCGCGCGGTTGCGGGCCGAGCTGATGAGTGGGGTGGCCGGATGAGCACCCTGACCACGTTGGCGCGGGCCGAGGCCGTGGTGGAGGGCATCGCCCAGCGGACCACCACCGTCCGTCACGTTCACGTCGCCGACCGACCTCTGGTCTTCATCCCGCTCACCATGGCGGGTGAGGCCAACGCGCCGCTCGCCGCGATGGTGGGGGACGACCGGGACGCTCCGACGTTGCTGATCGTGCCGCAGCCTCGGAACCGGGACCAGCGGTTCGCGTTCGCCGCCGAGCTGGCGGGCGTTGTCGTTCCCTACGTCGACAGCTTCCGCAGCGACGTCGAAGCGGTGCCAAAGAACAAGGGCAAGGAGGTCCGTCACCGGTTCGCGGACGCGCCGCAGCTGCTCGTACCCAACCCCGGTGGAGTCGGCTTCACCCGGCTCTTCGGTCGGTCCACCCGGTTCCGCCGCACCGACGGCGACTACCCGGTGGACCCGTCGGTGCCGCTGCTCGGCCGCTGGCTGACGTACTTCTTCGAGCGCGCCGAGCACCCCGGTTCCTCGGCTCTGGTGGCGATGACGCAGGCGCTCTCGATGCACTGGGCCACCGGGCAGAGTCCACTTGAGGACGCGCAGCTGGCCGCCCTCCTGGCCTGGATCACGCCCCCGCCGGGCATGACCGGCGCCGAAGCGGCCGCCGCCGCTGAGGATCCGGTGACCTGGCCGCCGGCCGGTCCGGCCACCGACCCGACCTTCGACAACGAGGTGCTGGCCCCGGCCATGGCCGCGTACGACCGGGCCGTGGCCACGGACTCGCATGTGGCCCGGCGTCGCGGCGAGCTGGAGGAGGTCCTGCGCTCGCAGCTGGAGCCGACCTGGCGGCTGATGTGGCAGGCCATCTCGCTGCTGCGGGAGCTACCCGCCGGAGCGCACGTGACCAAACGCTGGGCGGAGGACCGAGACGCGTTCACCAACTTCACCGCGCATCTGGATGAGGGCGGATTCCCGCAGCCTCGCCGGGACGGGGCGGTCGCCGCGGCCAGGAAGCTGCACCGCATGGAGGGGGCGCTGACCTCGTACGACGTGCAGCGGGCCTACGACGACCCGATGGTGATGGCCGACTACCGGCTCACCGGGGAGGCGTTCGTGGGTAAGGTGACCACCGCCCACCCGACGCGGATTGACGACAGCGGGAAGCGGCGCGCGCTGCGGCCGTGGATCGCGGTGACCACCGCCGACACGGTGCTGGTCACGCCGGGCACCACGCTGTACTCGCCCGAGCAACCCAACGGGCAGAAGGCGCGGGTGATGTCGGTGTCCCAGCGCGAGGACGGGACGACCGCGGTCGTGCTGGAGCTGACCGGGGGCATGGGACGCTCGCTCACCCCGGACCCCGGCACCGTGCCGGAGGTGGGAAAGCGGATCTGCTACACCACGCTCAGCGACTCCTTCATGCCGCCGGGCGCCTTCCCGTCCCGGGAGGAGACGCCGTGGACCCACGGCGGCCCGCCAGCGCCGTACGAGGACAGCGCACCGAGCGCCGAAGACGCTCGCGAAGAGTGGTCGTGACGTTTCGGCCCGCAGCAGCGCTATGCAATGACCAACCATTCAGATCCGTGGGGGAGCTGATTTGAGCAAGTTGGGGACCATCCTCGACCAGATTGATTCGGGCACCGTGCTGTTGCCCGAGTTCCAGCGCGGCTACGTGTGGAACCGGGATCAGGTACGCGGCCTGATGCGCTCGCTCTACCTCGGCTTCCCCGTCGGCGGGCTGCTGGTCTGGGAGACGGAAGCCGACCACGGCTCCGTACGGGGCAGCGACCACGTCGGCGGGGGCGTGAAGCTGCTGCTCCTCGACGGGCAGCAGCGCATCACCTCCCTCTACGGGGTGGTCCGCGGCAAGCCGCCGGCGTTCTTCGAGGGTGACCCGGCCGCTTTCACCGGCCTGCGGTTCAACGTCGAGGAGGAGACCTTCGAGTTCTACGCGCCGGCGAAGATGAAGGACGACCCCACCTGGGTCGACGTCACCGAGCTCTTCGTCGACGGCATCGAACCGCAGATCGGCAACCTCACGGCGCACCCGGACACCATGCCGCACTTCGCGACGTACATGGGTCGGCTCATCCGGCTGCGCAACATCCTCGAGCGCGAGTTCCACCAGGAGAAGATCACCGGCGCGGACAAGGGCGTCGAGGTGGTCGTCGACATCTTCAACCGGGTCAACTCGGGCGGCACCAAGCTCTCGAAGGGTGACCTGGCGCTGGCGAAGATCTGCGCCGACTGGCCCGAGGCCCGCTCGACGATGCGCAAGCACCTGGGCGCCTGGTCGACCGCCGGGTTCGAGTTCAACCTCGACTGGCTGCTGCGCAACGTCAACGCGGTAGCGACGGGCCGGGCCCAGTTCGAGTCCCTGGAGGGGGTCGGCTCGGCCGACTTCGCCCAGGCGCTCACCTCGAGCGAGCGCTACATCAGCGGTTTCCTTGACGTGATCTCCGGGCGGCTCGGCCTGGACCACGACCGCGTGCTGATGGGTCGCTACGCCTTCCCGGTGGTCTCCCGCTTCCTGCATCTCAACGGTGGCACGTTCGCCGACGCCACGCAGCGCGACCGGATGCTCTTCTGGTACATCCACGCCGCGCTGTGGGGACGCTTCGCCGGCTCCACGGAGTCGACGCTGACCCAGGACTACGAAACCGTCGCGCGTAACGGCATCGATGGGCTGATCACCAGCCTGACCCGCTGGCGCGGCGGCAACCTGGTGATCGACGGCCAGGACTTCGAGGGATTCGGCCGCGGCTCCCGCTTCTACCCGCTGCTCTACCTGCTCACCCGGGTGCTCGGCGCCCGCGACTTCGGCTCGGGCCTGGAACTCAAGAGCGAGATGCTGGGCCACCTCACCTCCTTGCAGGTGCATCACATCTTCCCCAAGGCGCTGCTTTACAAGCACGGCTACGGCCGGTCCGAGGTCAACGCCGTCGCCAACTTCTCCTTCCTGACCCAGCAGACCAACCTCGCCATCGGCAAGCGGCCGCCGGAGGACTACTTCGCCGAGACCGAGCAGAAGCACCCGGGCACGCTCGAATCCCAGTGGATCCCGACCGACCCGCAGCTCTGGCGCCCCGATCGCTACCTGGACTTCCTCGCCGCCCGCCGGGAGCTGCTGGCCAACGCCGCCAACGGATTCCTCGCCGGCCTTCGAGACGGCACCAAGCCGGCCGCCGAGCCGCTGCGACCGGTGGTCGTGGTCGCCGAGGAGGAGGTCGACGACGTCCGCGCCGGGCAGGTGAAGGCCCTCGTCGAGGAGCTGGTGGCCGCGGGTTGCGCCGAGCCTGCCCTCGACAGCGAGATCGCGGATCCCGCCACCGGTCGAGTGCTGGGCGTTGCGGAGGCGTACTGGCCGGACGGCCTGCAGCCGGGGCTGGGTAACCCGGTCGTGTTGGAGCTGGACGCTAACCCGGAGCTGGCCCGGATGGAGGAGCTCGGCTACGAGGTCTTCACCTCGGTCGACGCCCTGCGCGGTTACGTGGCCCGGCGCAACGAGCAGGCGGCAGGACTCGCCGACGCTGAGCCGCTCGCCGAGGAGCCGGACGCCGACGTCGAGAGGACCAACGGCTCGGAGGATGCGCCGGTCGTGCCGGCGCAGGCCGGCGGCGATCAGGGGACGGTCGCGGACTTCGAGCGGGCGATGCGCGGGGTGTACGAGGCGGCGCGGCGCGAGGCCGGCTACAACGCCACCTACTTCCTCGGCATGGTCGCCGAGCATGGTGGGCTCGCCACCGCCAAGAAGCTGCTCGCCAGCCCGGTCGTGTCCGACGGGTTCGCGGCGCTGTGGGAGCGCGGGCGACTCGACCTCACGGTGGAGGCCCTGGTGGTCAAGGACGACTACGAGTCGCTCTTCACGCCGCACGAGCTCGACATCGCTCGGCACCGACTGCGGCAGTTCGACTTCGAGACCGCGGCACGGCGGTGAGCACCATGACCACCCTGCTCCTGCCGGACGCACCGGCGGACCCGCCGGCGGTTCAGGCCGAGCGCGTCATCACCGAGGTGCTGGCCGACCTGCGCTCCGGCCTGCACCGCGGCGTCGTGGTCGACTCGCCCCCCGGGGCCGGCAAGTCGACCCTCGTCGTCCGCGCCGCCGCCGAACTGGCCCGCGCCGGCGAGCCGTTGATCGTGATCGCGCAGACCAACGAGCAGGTCGACGACCTGATCGACCGCCTGGCGCAGAAGGCGCCCGACCTGCACATCGGGCGGCTCTCGGCGACCGACTACACGGCGACCGACCGGATCAAGCAGTACGCGACGGTCCGGGTTGCCGCCAAGGTCGCCGACCTCGGTGGTCCATCCGTGATCATCGGTACGGCCGCGAAGTGGGCCATGGTGTCCGAGGGCTGCTGGCCCTGGGCGATTGTCGACGAGGCGTACCAGATGCGGTCGGACGCCCTGCTGCGCGTGGCCGGCCGGTTCGAGCGGGCGCTGTTCGTCGGTGATCCCGGTCAGCTCGACCCGTTTTCCACCGTCGACACCGAGCGGTGGACCGGGCTGACCTGGGACCCGATGCAGTCCGCGGTGGCGGCGCTGCTGCGGCACAACCCCGACCTGCCGGTGCACCGGCTGCCGGTGTCGTGGCGACTGCCTCCCTCGGCGGCGCCGGTGGTGGCCCAGGCCTTCTACCCCTTCACCGGGTTCCAGGCCGGGACGACCGATGGCGAGCGGTCGCTGTCGTTCACCACGGCTGGGTTCGGGCATGGGCCGGTCGACGCGGCCGTGGAGACGGCGGCGGCGACCGGGTGGGCGCTGTATGAGCTGCCGGCCCGGCACACGCTGCGGACCGACGCGGAGGCGGCTGCGGCGTGTGCAGCCCTGGCGCGCCGGGTGCTGGAGCGGGGAGCCGTCGCGGTCTCGGAACGTGACCCGGGCGGAGCGCCGGTCACTGCGGATCGGATCGCGATCGGGGCCGCGCACCGCGACCAGGTGGCGGCGATCCGCGCACAGCTCGGCGCGGCTGGAGCGGACATCACCGTCGACACCGCCAACCGGCTCCAGGGCCGGGAGTACGACGTGACGATCGTGCTGCATCCGTTGTCGGGGCGGCGGGATGCGACGGCGTTCCATCTGGAGTCGGGGCGGCTGTGCGTACTGACGTCGCGGCATCGGCAGGCCTGCATCGTGGTGGCGCGGGCGGGGATAGCCGAGCTGCTCGACGCCCACCCGAGCACCGAGCCGGTGCACCTCAACGTGCCGGTCAAGTTCCCCGACGGCTGGGAGGCCAACCAGTCAGTCCTGGCTCATTTGCTGGCCCACGGAGTGAGGAGCTGACGGTGGCGAGCCGTTGCGAAAGACCGTGGGCGGGGGCGCCCAATCTAGCCGTGACCGCAGCTACACGGTCGCATGCCTCACACTACTCGTCATCTATGTCTGCACGCCGGAGGGAACGAGCATGACGGGGACGATCGAAAACCCAATCCTGAACTCCCCGCATGAGCAGCCGGACCGCTACTACGAGATTGGCCCGCAGGGCCCGACGGGGGAGATCAAGGACGGGCGCCGGCCGAGCGAGTCGTTCATTCCGATCGCAATCACGAAGAAGGGAAAGCCTCAGTTCCAGCAGGGCGCGTTCGACTTTGACGCGACCGGTGAACGGCGGGAAAAGAATACCCTCATCAACGAGATCCGGCGGGATGTCGCGAAGTGGCGTCGCGGCGGCGATTACGCTGGCGTAACCCCAATCACCCGAAAACTGCTTCAGCACTGGGCGGATTCGAAGCGGGAGAACCGCGTCATTTTCGCTCAACGCGAAGCAGCCGAGACCGCCATCTTCCTGACGGAGGTGGCGGGCCGCACCCACAGCTACACCGATTGGCGGAAGCGACTCGAGCCGCAGAACGGGGCGCACAATGACGGCCTTCCTCGGGCTGCCCTACAAATGGCAACAGGCTCAGGTAAGACCGTGGTGATGGCGATGCTCATCGCATGGCAGACCCTCAACCACCGAGTACGCGCACACCTAGGGGGGTTTGTCGGGTGCTGGTGCAGCAGGAGCCGGCCAACCTGCGATTCCTCGGCGGCACGATCCAACGCGCCAAGCTGGGTGACCCTAAGATTCCGCTTGTGTCTGTCGCCGAGCACCAGCGCATCGTGACGACCCTTCGGGAGTTGACCAGGTGGGGCAACTCGCTGCTCGACTCCGAAGGCGCCGCTACCGTGCGAACCGGCTACCTCGACGCACTCCGCTACAACGTTGACCTGACCAGCACCGTCACTAAGGATTCGCCGAATGAGCCTCGCCGCCAATGTCCAGAGGATCGCCTCGTTCATCTGGGGAATCGCTGATGACGTCCTGCGCGACCTGTACGTGCGTGGCAAGTACCGCGACGTCATCCTGCCCTTCACGGTGCTGCGTCGGCTCGACGCCGTGCTCGAGCCCACCAAGCAGAAGGTCCTAGACCTGAAGAAGATCCTCGACGAAGCCGGGATCATCGACCAGGACCAGGCCCTGCGCCAGGAAGCCGGCCAGGCGTTCTGGAACACCTCGCCGTTCACGATGCGCGAGCTACGCGGCCGGTCCTCACAGGCTCGCCTGCAGCAGGACTTCGTGGCGTACATGGACGGGTTCAGCCCGAACGTGCAGCGCATCATCGAGAACTTCGAGGTGCGCCAGCAGATCCCCAAGCTGGCGAAGGCCGACGCTCTCGGCGCGCTGATCGAGAAGTTCCTTGACCCCGCCATCGACCTCAGCCCCAAAGGCCTGGACAACCACGCCATGGGGACGGTGTTCGAGGAGCTCGTGCGCCGCTTTAACGAAGCGAACAACGAGGAAGCTGGCGAGCACTGGACGCCGCGCGACGCGGTTCGTCTCATGACGCGGCTCATCTTCGACCCGATCGCTGACAAGATCCCCGACGGCACCTACACCCTGTACGACGGCGCCATGGGCACCGGTGGAATGCTCACCGTGGCCGAGGAGACCCTTCAGGATCTTGCCGCCAAGAGTGGCAAGCGAATCGTCACCAACCTGTTCGGCCAGGAGATCAACGCCGAGACCTACGCGATCGCCGTCGCTGACCTCCTACTCAAGGGCGAGGGCGCCAACGCCGACGGGCTCGTCGGTGGCCCCGAGTATTCGACCCTTTCGAACGACGCCTTCCAGGGCCGGGGCTTCGACTTCATGCTCTCCAACCCGCCATACGGCAAGAGCTGGTCCACCGACCAGCAGCGCATGGGCGGCAAGAAAGAGATCGTCGACCCTCGCTTCATCGTCGACCACGCCGGCGACCCTGAACTCAGCCTCATCACCAGGTCCACCGACGGACAGATGCTCTTCCTGGCCAACATGGTCTCGAAGATGAAGAACACCCCGCTGGGAAGCCGCATCGCCGAGGTCCACAACGGCTCCTCGCTCTTCACCGGTGATGCGGGCCAGGGCGAGTCGAACATCCGCCGCTACATCATCGAGAACGATTGGCTGGAAGCGGTCATCGCCCTGCCGCTCAACATGTTCTACAACACCGGCATCGCGACCTACATCTGGGTGCTCACCAACCGCAAGCCCGAGCACCGCAAGGGCAAAATCCAGCTCATCGACGCCACCGAGTGGTACACGCCGCTACGCAAGAACCTCGGCAAGAAGAACTGCGAGCTCGGGCCTGACGACGTCGAGCGGATTATGCGGGCGTTCACCGACTTCGACAAGGCCGACGATGACGGCGACCGGTCCAAGGTCTTCGTCAACGCCGAGTTCGGGTACTCCAGGGTCCAGGTCGAACGGCCGCTGCGACTGGCGGGCCTCGATCCGAATGCGATCTACAGTACGGCTCAGATCAACAAGCTGCTCAAGGACGGCGCCGAGCGTGACCCGAACGCGGAACCCGTGATCACGAAGGTCTACTCCGTGGGCACTGAGCCGGACCCGTACCTCGGCCTTTTCGAGGCGGAGTTTCGCGGAAAGACCCGCGTCGTTGCCTACGCGCCAGACTCGCAGCTCCGTGACTACGAGCAGATTCCCCTACTTGAGCCCGCCGGAGAGTGGCGCGACGGCATCGAGGCGTTCATCCGTCGCGAGGTGCTCCCGTACGCACTCGATGCCTGGGTCGACGAGTCGAAGACGAAGATCGGCTACGAGATTAGCTTCACGAGGCACTTCTACAAGCCGGCACCGCTACGCACCCTCGACGAAATCCGCGCTGATATCCGCGCACTCGAAGCTGAGTCCGACACTCTCATCGCGGAGATCGCTCACTAATGTTCCAAGATCTCAAGCCTTACGCAGACTACGCCGAGACCGCGTCGCCTTGGCTTCGACGCGTGCCCACCCACTGGTCCATGCGCCGAATTAAGGGCGTTGTCGAAGAAGTTAGCGACAAGGGCCACCCCGACGAGCCACTACTCGCTGCGACTCAGTCGCGAGGCGTCATCCGCAAGGATCATTACGAGAATCGCACTGTCGAAGCGACCAAGTCACTTGAGACGTTGAAGCTTGTGTGCGTCGACGACTTTGTCATCAGCCTCAGGTCGTTTCAGGGCGGGATCGAGAGAGCTCACGCGAAAGGGATCATCAGCCCCGCATACACGATCCTCCGAGCCTACGACTCGACGACGCGAGATTACCTGACTTTGTTGTTCAAGTCGCGTCCGTTCATTGAAGCGCTCCGGCTCGCTGTCACTGGAATTCGAGAGGGTCAGAACATCGAGTACCCGCGCCTTGCGCGCGAGTCGATCCCGGTGCCGCCGATCGAGGAACAGCAAGCAATCGTCACCTACCTCACCCGCGCCCATCAGCGCATTAACAAGGCGATCGCCACCAAGCGGCGCTTAATCAGGCTCTTGGATGAGCAACGGAATGTAGTGATCAATGATGCGGTGCTGCGCGGTGTGGATCGAGGAGCCCAGCTAGCGGATTCCGGCAGCCGTTTTGTCGGCGCCGTGCCGGCGCACTGGGAGACCCTCAGGTTCTCTCAGGTCGCAACGGTGGTGCAGCGGCCGGGTTTCTCGTCTGAAGACCTGCTGTCTGTCTACTTGGGTCGCGGAGTGATTCCCTATAGCGAGGGCGGGAAGCGCGTGCACGCGCCGAGCCTCGATCTCACGGCCTACCAACTGGTCGAACCGGGGGACGTCGTGATGAATAACCAGCAGGCATGGCGGGGATCGGTAGGCGTCTCAGCGCTTCGAGGAATCGTCAGTCCCGCATACCTCGTGGCCAGACTGTCTGAGACTCTGATCGACTCGTATGCGCGATACCTCTTCGCGGCTCGACCCCTGGTTGACCAGTACGTGGTGGCTTCCAAGGGTGTCGGAGACATTCAACGGAGTCTCCACTGGCCCTATCTGCGAAACGTGCTCGTGCCAGTGCCGCCAATCTTGGAGCAAGAGGAAATCGTGGCGTACCTGGAACGCTCTTTGGCTAGGACCGATCGGGCCATTGGGAAGGTTGCCAAGGAGGTCGACCTCCTCGAAGAATTCCGCACCCGCCTCACCGCGGACGTTGTGACCGGGCAGGTCGACGTTCGCCACATCGCGGCGACATTGCCGCCGACCGACCTCGAAGGCGTGATCGTCGGGGCTGAAGGCGCCGACGCTGGGGACGATGAGGAGTCTGCCGAGTACGACGGGTTGGAGGACGAGTGAACGCGGTGATGAACGAGGAGAGCCTGGAGGCCCTCGTTGTCAAACAGATGGTTGAGGTCGGCTGGAAGCAGGGGATCATCGCCCCGGCGCTGGCCGTCGCCGACGCCGAGCGGCGGGTCGACGTGTCGTTCGCGCCTGGCTACGGACTGGACGTGCAGCAGCTCGCTGCCTTCCTCCAAGAGACCCAGCCCGCCGTCGCCGAGGCGGTCGGTCTCGGGGCGGCCTGGGCGACGGAGAGCCCTGCCCGCACGAAGTTCCTCGCCAAGCTCCAGGGCGAGATCACTAAGAACGGCGTAGTGCAGGTGCTGCGACGCGGCTTCGGTCACAGTGCCGTGCCACAAATCACCTTCTACTACCCGATCCCGACGCCAGGGAACACGATGGCCGAGGCGCTGCATGAGGCGAACCGGTGGGTCGTCGTCAGGCAGGTGCACTACTCGTCGGTTGACGCGGGCAAGTCGCTCGACCTGGTCGCGTTCGTCAACGGGCTGCCGATCGCGACGTTCGAGCTGAAGAACTACATCACTAAGCAGACCGTGGCGGACGCGGTCGCCCAGTACCAGGTCGACCGGAACCCGAAGGAACTCCTGTTCCAGCCGGGACGGTGCCTGGCGCACTTCGCAGTCGACGACAAGCGCGTGAAGTTCTGCGCGGAGCTCACGGGACCCAAGTCGTGGTTCCTTCCGCTCGACAAGGGCCAGCAGGACGGGGCGGGCAACCCTCCGAATCCCGATGGGCTGATGACGGACTACCTGTGGAGACAGATCCTCGCGCCGTCGTCGCTGGCCGACATCATCGAGAACTACGCCCAAGTCACCATGGACAAGGATGCGAAGACGGGCAAAAAGTCCCAGAAGACGATCTTCCCGCGCTACCACCAGCTCGACGTCGTGCGCCGGCTGCTCGCGGACGTCTCGGCGAACGGTGTCGGGCGCCGCTATCTGATCCAGCACTCAGCTGGGTCGGGCAAGTCGAATTCGATCGCGTGGCTCGCCCATCAGCTCATCGAGGCGAAGCACAACGGCGTGAACGCTGTTGACTCGGTGTTGGTCGTGACCGACCGGCGTGTGCTGGACGGTCAGATCAAGAAGACCATCAAGTCCTTCACCCAGGTCGGGTCGACGGTCGCGCACGCGGAGCACTCCAGCGACCTGAAGAACGCGATTGAGGCCGGCAAGCGGCTCATCATCACGACGGTCCAGAAGTTCCCGTACATCGTCGGGAGTCTGGGCACCGAGCACCGGGGTCGGAAGTTCGCAGTCATCATCGACGAGGCCCACTCGTCCCAGACGGGCAAGGCGGCGGCCGCGCTCTCCGGGGCCCTGTCAGCCGAGGGCGCGCAGGGCGACGAGGAGTCGGCCGAGGACATGCTGCTGCGGATGGTCGAGCAGAAGAAGCTGCCGGCCAACGCTTCCTACTTCGCGTTCACCGCGACCCCGAAAAACAAGACGCTCGAGCTCTTCGGTGAGCCGGTGCGCGGTGAGATGGGGAAGCAGCCGTTCCACTCGTACACGATGAAGCAGGCGATCCAGGAAGGGTTTATCCTCGACGTCCTGCAGGGCTACGTGCCCGTCGAGAGCTACTACAAGCTCGTCAAGACCGTCGAGGACGACCCGGAGTTCGACGCAGCCAAGGCGTCGAAGAAGTTGCGCGCCTATGTCGAGGGGCACGAGACCGCGATCCGCAAGAAGGCGGAAATCATGGTCGACCACTTCCATGCGCAAGTCATCGGCAAGCACAAGATCGGCGGCAAGGCCCGCGCGATGGTCGTGACCAAGACGATCGCCCGCGCAATCGACTACTACGAGGCGATCCGCGACTACCTCGCCGAACGCGGCAGCCCTTACAAGGCGATTGTCGCGTTCTCCGACTTCGAGCGGGACGGCAAAAAGGTCACCGAGGCCGACTACAACGGCTTCCCCGGCAAGGAGATTGCCGACCGGATCCAGGAGGACCCTTACCGGATCCTCGTCGTAGCCGACAAGTACCAGACCGGCTATGACGAGCCGCTCCTCCACACCATGTACGTCGACAAGCCCCTATCGGGCGTGCTCGCCGTGCAGACGCTGTCGCGGCTCAACCGTGCCCGGCTGGGCAAGACCGACACCGCCGTGCTCGACTTCGCCAACACCGCCGACGAGATCCGTGCCGCGTTCGAGCCGTACTACCGCACCACCGTACTGACCGGCGAGACTGATCCAGACAAGCTGCATGACTTGCAGGGTGCGCTCGCCCGAACTGGCGTGTACTCCGATGAGGATGTTGACCGATTCACCGCCCTCTTCTTCGACGAGGGCGTCGACCGCTCCCAGCTCGACTCGATCCTCGACCACTGCGCCGCTGAGTACGTGGAGCATATGGACGAGGACGAGCAGATCGAGTTCAAGAGCCAAGCCAAGGCTTTCGTGAGGACCTACTCGTTCCTCTCCCTCGTCCTGCCGTTCAGCAACATCGAGTGGGAGAAGTTGTCGATCTTCCTCGGCCTACTCATCCCCAAGTTGCCCGCACCTGAGGAGACCGACTTGTCGGCTGGCATCCTTGAGACAATCGACATGGACTCCTACCGGATCGAGAAGCGCGAGGAGGTCTCGATCGCGCTCGCCGATGCCGAAGGAGAGCTCGATCCGGTTCCCACTGGCGGAGGGGGACGCGGGATCGACCCAGAACTGGCGCGGCTCTCCGAGATCCTCAACCAGTTCAACGACCTGTTTGGCAACATCAATTGGGACGACGCCGATCGCATCAGGGACCGGATCACCACCGAGATCCCCGAGAGGGTGCTCGCCGACCAGGACTACGCCAACGCCCGATCGAACAACGACGCCGACAACGCCAAGCTCGCCATGACCGCCGCCCTGGCGAAGGTCATGCAGGGCATGCTCCGCGACGAGACTCAGCTCTTCAAGCAGTTCGTCGACAACCCGGACTTCAAGGCCTGGCTGACGGACACGGTGTTCAGGTCAACGTACGACAAATAGGCGACCTAATACGACAGCCGCAGTTCGTGGGGTTACCTCGGATCCTGCGGGAACGGGGACAGCCACCGCATGATCGTCTGTGCGTTATGGACAACATCAGGCCTTCCGGTGGCCGAAGGTCATTGAGTAGAGCCTGCTCGGTGACCAGGGCCCCGGCAAAGTCGTGACGGTGTCTAACTTGTGGGGCTTGGAGTAGGAGCGCCGCTTTTGGTGGCAGCAAGACGAGCATGACCTGTTTAGAAGATCATCAAGGTTCTCTACGCCATGCTGATCGTCCGAAGTGAGTCATGCCCGTGCTGCCATCATCGCTGATCTCGTCCCTGTCCTGCGCACCGGCTCTGGCTGTTGCCGAGACCGCTGGTGGGCTGCCCGAAGCGCTCGCCGGTCTGCCTGATCCACGTGCCAGGCGCGGTGTCCGGCACCGGCTGACGGTCGTGGTCACCGCAGCCGTGTGTGCGGTGGTCGCCGGCTACCGTTCGTACGCCGCGATCGCCGAATGGGTCGCCGACGTGCCGGCCGAGACGGCTGTCGCTCTGGGCATGACTGCCGACCGGCGCCCGTCGGAGGCGATGATCCGTCGGCTGTTGCAGGCCATGGATCCGCAGCTCCTGACTGCGGCGATCAGTGTCTGGCTCGCCGGTCGGGCCACCGCCACCACCTCGACGGCCGGCCGAGCGATCGCCGTCGACGGCAAGACCCTGCGCGGCTCCCGCACCCCCGACACCCCTGCCCGGCACGTGATGACTGCCTGCGACCAGGCCACCGGTGTGGTCCTGGCCGGCATCGACGTCGACGGCAAGACCAACGAGATCACCCGGTTCGCGCCGCTGCTCGACCAGCTCAGCGACCTGCGCGACGCCGTGATCACCGCCGACGCTCTGCACTGCCAGCGCGAGCACGTTACCTACCTCGCCGAGCGCGGCGCCCACTGGATCCTGACGGTCAAAGGCAACCAGCCCCACCTGCACGCCCAGCTCACGGCACTGCCCTGGCGAGCCGATCCCGTCGCCACCCGTGACACTGACCGCGGGCACGGCCGCCGTGAGATCCGCACCATGAAGATCCTGAGTGTCTCCACCGGTATCGACTTCCCGCACGCCGCCCAGGCCATCCAGATCCGCCGCCGCAGACGCCGCCTCGACCAGCCGAAACGCTTCACCACCGAGACCGTCTACGCCATCACCGACCTCCGCGTCCACCAGGCCAAACCGGCACAACTGGCCAGCTGGATCCGCGGGCACTGGTCGATCGAAAACAAGGTCCACTGGGTCCGCGACGTCACCTACGACGAAGACCGATCTCAGATCCGCACCGGCACCGGCCCCCAGGTCATGGCCGCTTTACGCAACGCCGCCATCGGCGCCCTACGCCTGACCGGAGTCACCAACATCGCCGTCGCCAACCGACATCACGCCCGCGACAGCACCCGCCCGCTGGCACTACTCGGCATCACGTGACGACTTTGCCGAGGCCCTGGCTCGGTGACGGCGCACCATGGACCTGGTGATCGATTCGTTCGCCGGCCGGTTCTGCCGGGTCGAGTCCGCCGGGCGGCGGTCGGTTTTGTCACTGGTCTGCTGGCAGACCTGCAGGTCAAGATGTGCGGGGGGTGGCTGAGTGGACCGGTCATGACCGGCCGGATGCGATGAAGCGGCTGCTCTACCGGGCGAAGTGGGACGCCGAGGCGGTGCGGGATGACGTGTGTCAGGTCGTCGTGGACCGCCTCGGTGTGACCGGGTCCCCGCGAAGTGGCACACCTGATGTGAGAGTCCGATGCCCCATGATAAAGCGGGAAACGGATCAGGACATGGGTGCGCGCCGTCGGCATACGCCGGAGCAGGTCATCCGGAAGCTGCGTGAAGGCGAGAAGCTCATCGGTCAGGGCAACGGCCTGGCCGGGGTGTGTAGGCAGTTGGAGATTTCCAAGCCGGCTCGGTGCGCGGCAAGGCGATGACCTTCCTGCAGAAGGTCGGCGCCGGCGACATGGAGAGCCGCCGGGCTGCGACTGGCCGCTGATAGGTCTTGTCTCAGTTAGGCGTCCGTGCGCGGCTGGGCGAGGATGGGGGCGGGCATTGGGAGGGACCGCGAATCGGCGTGCCGGACTGGTTCCCGTTCTCCGTGTCGGCCCCCAGTTTGAAAAGGACTCCTCAACCGGTCCAACGCCCCGGAGAACCTGCTCGCGGTTGAGGGCCCGCTGACCTCCTGTGCCAGCCCGTGAACGCCCGGCCTTGTGGCTACCGATCCAGGGCGGCCCGGCGGCTCATCTGACGCTTCTATGTTTGTCAAAGGCCGGTTCCCCGAGGTCATCGATTGGGTGAGCTGGCGGTAGAGCTCGCGGGCGATGTACCGCCTGAGACAGCGGCGGATCTCTCGGGGGGTCTTTCCCTCCGCGGTGCGCCGCTCGACATAGGTCCGGGTTCGAGGACAACTTCGTATGCGGGTCAGCGCAATGGTGTGGATGGCGCGGTTCAGGGCTCGGTCACCGCCGGGCCCCGCCGTTGGCAGGAGGCAGCGGACGTGCCAACCGGGCTACACCGGCACTTGGAGTTGCTCCGCGACCATCCGCCAGTTCAGCTCGGCGGGCAGTGGCGACACGGTGACACCCGCCCCCTGAAGTAACCGCAGGTGTCGGTCGTAGCTCGGATGGGCGGCAAGCTGCGCCTTGACGTTCGGGAACGCGTAGACCGGGATGCCAGCGCCAAGTGCCTCGTTGAGGATGCCGAGCGCAAGGGTGTCGTTGATCGCCTGGGCCCACTTGTTGATGACGTTGAAGGTGGCGGGTACAACGGCAACCTCGTTCGCCGGAGGATGGGGCTCCGGGTCGCCGGGCATCCGCCAATCGACCCGGACTGGATAGCCGGTCTGCCGCGCGAGCGCTTCCTGGTCTATCCAGGTGGCAGCGGTCGGCGTAGCGGTAAGGCAGACGGTCCAGCCGTCCTCCTGTAGTAGCTCGATCAGCTCGCCGATGCGCAACACGGGAGGAGCGGCGCAGGCGACCAGAGACAGCACGCCCCCCTGTGTCATGCGAGTAGCCCGGCCCGTTCAGCCAGCGGCCGCAGTCCCGGTGTCGCCGATCGTCGCTCCTTCGCCAGCAGGTCGAGCAGGAGGGTGCGGGCCTGGACGTTGGCATGGACCACCTCTGCGGCTATCCGCTCGGCTTCGAGCAGGTGCAGCAGCGAGACGGAACTGTCGCCGGACGACATCATCGCCGCTGCGGCCAGGTCGACCTGCACCTGTGCCCTTCGGCCAACCAGCACCGTCGGCAGCCGAGAGGTGTCGAGCCGTGCTCCGATCTCCAGCGCCCGGTTCGCGTTGCCCGCCCGAACCGCAGCGGAGACCGCGTGGATACCGACGTTCGTCGGGCCAAATCCTGTCCACAACCGGTTGCGATCAAAGCCCAGCGCCGTTGCCAGCCCTTTGGCCTGCGCCAGGAGCTGACCTGCTTCCTTCGGCTTGCCCTGTCCGGCCTTCATGACGGCAGCCAGAAGCAGCAACGCCCCCTGAGCGGAGAGCAGGTCGAGATCGCTGGGAGGGGCAGTGGTTGTCAGCCGAACGATGCTTGTCCGCACGACCTGCTCGGCTTCGGTTGCCCGTCCGGGCAGCCGCATGAGACCGCAGGCCGCCTGGTACGCCGCAACGGCCGCAAGCGCCTGGTCGTCGGCGAGCCGCGCCGCCGTGGAAGCCCGGTCGGCGGTCAGTAAGGCGGTCTCGCCGTCGCCCACCTTGGCCGCCAGCTTTGATGCCGCGATGTACGCGGCGGCGAGCAGCCGAAAAGCTCTGCTGCGACGCATTCCGGTGGACCTGCTGGACAGGTTCGTCGCCTGGCTGAGCACGTCCGGCAGCAGGCGGGCAGCGGATGTGTAGCTTGCCCGCTGGTAGAGGTTGTGCACTCGACCGACGCTTCGCCGCACTTCGACGACCGACCGAGCTGGCCCAGCGGGCGCTGTCAGGTAGCTGGTGAGGAAGGTTCGGAGGTCGTTCAGCACGTCCGGCCGGGTAGCGCCGGAAGCGGGATTACGAGTCTCATCTCCCATGGCCTGCCCTCGATGTGCTGCCACCGACACGTCGACGAGCATGCCGTCGAGCTGTTCGAGCGTAACTCCCAACGCGGATGCGATGCGGGTTCGATGCCAGGGCTGAGGATCCGTCTCAGCGTTCTCCCAGCGCACCACGGTCGACCGCTCCACGCCGAGGACCTCGGCCAAGCGCTCCTGGCTGTACCCGAGGGCTTTGCGCCGCTGGCAGAGCAGGTGTCGCTTCAAGGCCACGACCCGATCTCCCTCCGTCTGCCGCCACTGTAGTAACAGTTCGTCGATCAGGCGGGTACGGAGATGCCTCATTTCTGCGTCACCGAGGCCTCTCAGACGCTGTGGATCCTGGCCTGCTTCTTGCCGAAGCTTGGAGGCATGGCCCGGGGTGGGTGCTGGGCTCCGGCCGGTGCGGACGCGCGGCCGTACCGATCGTCCCCGCCCGCCTCGGCGCCACACCCAACAACTCAGGGAGGGACATGGACTCGGTTGACGAGATCCTCGGCGAACTACCCCTACCGCCCCACGTCACCGCCGAAGACATCACCTTCGCCGTCAAGGCGGTCACCGTGCACGCCGCCGAGCAGTGGCCCGACGGTCCGCGGTGTCGCAACGACCGTGCACCCCACCCGTGCCGACTGCACCGTTGGGACCGCCGGGTCCTCGACCAACGCGGCCTCACCGACCGGCAGGTTCGCGCGCTGATCGCCGAGCAGGAGGCGCCGCAGTGATCTTCCACGTGACCGGAGAACGCCTGCACCCGCACCACGCCCGCGTCGCCTCCTTCGACACCCGCTGGCGCGGCCTCGACCCCGCTCAGGTACACGACTACCTCAACCGGGTAGCCGACGAACTCGAACGCCTCCACCGCGAGCTGACCACGGCGAACACCGAGGCCGAACGCATCCGCCAGGCGCTGCGGCAGTGGCAGTCACGGCACACTGGCTGCCGCCATACAGATCCAGGTCCACTGAACAGTCGGTGGCAGCGATGACTTCGCCCCGCTGGATCATCCACCTTCCCACCACCCTGACCAGCCTCGACGGGGCCATCACCCTCGCCGCAGCCCTACGCGACTCGCTGGGTCACGTCACCGCCATCGACTTCGGCGAGACCACCCTCAGCGAGGAGGATCAGCAGTTCCTGCGTACCCGAATCTGGTGTGACGCCAAGCTCGACGGGGCCGGCCGCTGCCGACGCCGCGACGACCACGACGGCTCGTGCGGGGCCACGGATGAGGGTCCACGCCGGTAGCGTCCGAGGCTGCCCGACACCACGCCCGACGATCTGCTGGCCGGCTTCACGGCTCCCCAGCCGTACACCATGGAGGCCGTCGCCGACGCACCCCGCGCCCCCGGCGTGCACGTGGTCCTCGACGGCGCTGTGGTCATCTTCGTTGGCAGGACCAGGCGGGGTCTGCGGGATCGCCTCCGGCAGCACCTGAACGGCAGCCGCGACTCGTCGGTGTTGCACGACCAGGTCGGCCAGGAGCTCGACACCCCGGACAACGCGGCGTCCGCTGCTGACATCGCCGAATGGCTGGGCCGGTGCGAGGTCCGCTGGCAGGAGACCGACAACCCGGAGGTTACGAAGGAAGCCCTCGTCGTCGCCTTCAAGCCGCGATTCAACCGGCAGGTGCCGAAGCCACGTGACGCGGAGGGTGGCGAATAGCGGAGCGGCGCGTGGGTGACTGCCCCAAGCCGGAACGGCTCCGTCCTCCGACCTTCGGCGCGGATCGATCTCCATACGGCTGAACGGTCCCGCCGAGACTGTCGAAGCGTGCCTATGCTCTCGGCATCGGGCGAGGCTGCGGTTGAGGGCCGGTCGCGTGGGGCGACTTCGAGGGGCGCGCGTGGGATTCAACGTCGGTGACATCGTTGCCGTTCAAGCCGACCCCAGTCGAGTCGGGCCGGTCATCCAGATTCTGCAGAGCGTCGATGGCTTCGGCCGCTACCGCGTCTTCCACGAAGCGGGAAGCATGCGCGAGTACGCAGAGGACCAGCTGGTGCTCGCAGCGGCGCAACAGGAGGCGCCGACCGGCGGCCTGTCTCCCGAGGAGTTCCGCGCCCGCCTGGTGGCCGCCCGGCTCAGTCACCCGCTCACCGATCACGTCTATTCGCTGCGGGCAGCGCGGATCAAGTACGTGCCGTTTCAGTTCCGGCCGCTCCTGCGCCTCGCCCGCGCCGACGAGCCGCGGCTGCTCATTGCCGACGACGTCGGCGTCGGCAAGACCATCGAAGCGGGCTTGATCATGAAGGAGTTGGCTGCCCGCCAGCCGCTGGACCACGTGCTCGTCCTCTGCCCCAAGGCGCTCACGGTCAAGTGGCGCGAAGAGATGCGCCGCTTCGACGAGGACTTCCGGGTGCTCGACTCGTCGACCTTGCGCTACTGCCTCAACGAGGCTCACCTGGACGGCGCCTGGCCCGAGGAGTACCGACGGGCAATCGTGCACTATGAGCTCTTCGCCCGCACGGCATACCTGAAGGGGGATGCCAAGCGGAAGAAGAACAAGGGCCTGCGCGAGCTGGACCCGCCGCCCGCCTTCGACCTGGTCATCGCCGACGAGGCCCACCACCTGCGTACGCCGGGCACGAACTCGCACGAGCTCGCCGAGTACCTCAGCGAGATCAGCACCGCCCTCGTCCTGCTCTCGGCCACACCGGTACAGACGCAGGCCCAGGACCTGTTCACTCTGCTCAACCTGCTCCGCCCCGACCTGTTTCCGGACCGGCAGACGTTCTTCGAGGTTGTCGAGCCCAACCGACACCTCAACGCCGCCGTACGGGCACTGCGCAGCGGTGCGCCCGCCGCCGCCAAGGAGGCGCTCAAGGAGCTGGACACCGCGGCGTACACCACCTGGGGCCGGCAGGCGATCGCGATCGACCCCCGGTACGACGACGTGCGCAGGCGTCTGGACGCGACCACCTTGACCACCGACGACCGGGTCCGCTGCGTGCGCGAAATCGAGGAGCTGAACACTCTCGCGCCACTGGTGAACCGCACCCGCCGACGGGACATCGGAGGGTTCACCATCCGTGAGCCCCACACCGTATCGGTGCCGTTCACCCCGGTGCAGCGCCAGTTCTACGACCGCCTGCTGGAAGCCCGCCGCGACCAACTGCTCACCCGCTACAACCCGGTCGTGGTCCGCCTGATTCTCGACACCCTCGAGCGGCAGGCATCGAGCTGCCTGCCCGCACTCGCCCGACGCATCGTGGCGGCCGGCGAGCCGGCCATCACGGATCTGACCGACGCCCCCGAGGCCCAACCGGACGAAGCTCCGCCGAGGCTTCCCCTCCCGACGGACCCGAACCTACGGGGGCTGGCCCGTCAACTGCCGCCGGACGACCCCAAACTCGAGCGGCTCCTCCAGGCCGTCCGCGACGCCCGCGCCATCGACGGTCCCGGAAAGCTCCTCGTCTTCTCGTTCTTCCTCGGCACCCTTGACTACCTCGCCGAGCACCTGACGGCGGCCGGCGTCCGCGTCGGGGTCGTCACCGGACGAGTAGCCGAGCCCGACCGGCAGCGCCTGCGGGACCGCTTTCGCCTCGACCGGGAAAATGCGGAGGCCATCGACGTCCTGCTCTCCAGCGAGGTCGGCTGCGAGGGCCTCGACTACGAGTTCTGTGATCGGCTCGTCAACTACGACATCCCCTGGAACCCCATGCGGATCGAGCAGCGCATCGGCCGCATCGACCGGTTCGGGCAGCGCAGCCCGAAAGTGCTGATCCTCAATTTCGTGACCCCCGACACCGTCGAGGAGCGGGTGTTCTACCGCTGCTGGGACCGGCTGGACCTCTTCCGGGACACCGTCGGTGACCTTGAAGGCGTGCTCGGCGAGATGACGCAGGACCTGGCGGCCATCGCCACCAGCCCCGACCTGACGCCGGCTCAGATGGAGGAGCGGGCTCGACAGCTCGCCGACAACGCCGTCCGCCTGGTCGCCGAAACCCGGGGCGTCGAGGACGCGAGCCAGGACCTGCTTGGCGTGGACGACAGCCTCACCCAGGACCTCGACGCCCTCGTCGAAGAGGGCCGGGCGGTCACCGAACAGCAGCTGGAGGAGTTGGTCCGCGCGTACCTGACGCGGCCCCCTTTCTCCGGACAACTGGACCGGCTGTCCGAGGATGAGCTGCGGCTCCGACTGCCCCAGTCCGCTCGGTCAGAATTGCTCGCCGCCATCAGTCGAAACGAGGCGAGGCTCGGCGGCGGCCGGCCCGTCCAGCAGCTGCGCCACTGGCTCAACGAGAAGGACAGCGGACTGCGGCTGACCTTCTCCGACGAGGCAGCCAGCCGGGATCGGTCGGTCACCTTCCTGACCGCCACCCATCCGCTCGTTCGCCTCGCGGTGGTGGCCCTCGCGCCAACTCAGGACCAGCAGCTGCGTGCGCAGCTTCGGGTCGTCGATCCGGATCTGCCGGAAGGCCCCTACGTCTTCGCCTGCGACACCTGGGAGACGATCGCCGTGCGGCCGGAGTTCCGCACCGTCTCGTTCGTCATGGACGCGGCCCGACTGACGGCCAGCAAGATCGTGGAGCGTCGCCTCTTCGCGCTGCTCGCCAACGCGCTGCCCGGGGAGGGCGAGCCCGCCGATGACCTGCGGGAGGCGGGAGCGGCACTTGACAGGTACGCCGAGCAGCGCCGCCGAGACGCCGCCAGGGACGCCCACGCCCTCAACCAGGTGCTGCTGGCCCGCCATACCGGAAGCCTCGAAGCTCACCACCAACGAAGCCGGCAGCGCCTTGACGATCGCCTCATCAACGAGACGGAGCCTCGAATGCGGACCATGCTCACGGCACAACGAGCACGCGCCGTTCGGAAGTTCGAGCAGCGCCGTGAGCAACTGGAAGAACGACGCCGGGTGGACATCGTCAGCCATCGGATCGCGGAGGGAGTGTTGACGATCAGCCATGCCGAGTGACTACACGCGCATCCGCGAGGACAACATCCGGGAGTACGGCGAGGGCACCCGCCACCTGGACTTCCTGCAACGGCTGTACGCCGACCGCACCCACTTCATCCTCGAGCTGCTCCAAAACGCCGAGGACGCCCGGGCGTCGCACGTCACGTTCACCCTGCACCTGGACCGACTCGTCGTCGAGCACGACGGCCGCCCGTTCAACGAGCGCGACGTCCGGGGCATCTGCGGGGTCGACGCCTCCACCAAGACCAGCGAGCTGACCAGCATCGGCAAGTTTGGCATCGGCTTCAAGTCCGTCTACGCCTACACCCTCGCACCCACGGTGCACTCCGGCTCGGAGCACTTCCGCATCCGCCACTACGTGCGCCCCGAGGCCGCAGACGTCCCGCCCGACCTTCCCGCCGGCCTCACTCGGTTTGAATTTCCCTTCGACCGCGACAATGTGCCTGTCGAGACCGCGTACACCGAGATCGGCGCCGGTCTGAAGAGGTTTGATCCGGTGGCCTTGCTGTTCCTTCAGCATGTGCGGCGGGTCAGCGTGCAAGGAGCCAGCGGAGCGGTCACGTTCTCCCGGCTCGACCAGGGCGAGTTGTCGCCAGACGTGGAGCTGGTCGTCCGCCAGAACGATCGGGTGATCAACCACCAGTACTGGGAGGTTTTCCGCCGGGGCTTGGACGGCATCGGCCACCCGGGCCGGCGGGTCGAGATGGCGTTCAAGCGGACGAGTGAGGCACCGGACGCCCCCGTCGAGCGCATCCCCCACGCGCCGCTGGTGGTGTACTTCCCCACCGACAAGCCGAGCGGCCTGGGGTTCCTGTTGCAGGCGCCGCTGCGAACGACCCCGGCACGGGACAACATCCCGGAGCGGGATCCGGACAACGCCCGAGTCATCGTGGAAGCCGGCCACCTGCTGATCGAGGCTCTCGAGGAGCTGCGCCGTAAGGGGCGTCTTGGGATCGACGTGTTCGACGTCCTGCCCATCACGGCGGTGGACTTCCCCGAAGGTTCCCTGTTGCGACCGCTGTTCGACGCACTTCTCGAGGCGGTGCGGACCCGACCGCTTCTTCCGGTCGCCGGGCCGTTGGGCCATGCTCCCGCTACGCGGATGCGTCTTGCGCGGAGCGCGGGCCTGCGTGAGTTGTTGACACCGGAGCAGCTCGGTGCCCTGGAGGGGACGGGCGAGCCGCTGCAATGGCAACCGGCCCGGCTCACCCGGGAACGGAATCGCGACCTGTGGGACTACCTGCACGACGTCGTGGACATCGACGAGTTCGACGCCGAGTGGCTCGTCGACCAACTCGACAGGACGTTTCTGGAGTCAGCTCAGGACGCGTGGCTCGTTCAGCTGTACCGGTTCCTCGCCCAGAGCCCCGCACTGTGGCGTAGGCCGCGGCCGCCCTGGAACCGGCCGGGACCCGCGCGGGAGCTACCGCTGATCCGGCTGAACGACGGCCGCCATGTGGTGCCATTCGGTGCAGACGGACGTCCGCAGGCGTACCTGCCCGGACCCGTGTCGTCGAGCTTTCCGACGGTGCGGGCTGAGGTCGCTGCCAGTCCAGAGGCGCGGGCCTTCCTCGAAGAACTGGGCCTGTCCGAGCCCGACGCCGTCGACGAGGTTCTCGAATTCGTCGTGCCGACGTACAACAATCCGTCCAGTGCCATTGCCGACGAGCAGCACGATGACGATCTCGTGAAGATCTTCCGCGCGATGCAGGCTGCGACGAGAAGACGCAGGGACACCTTGGTCGAGGTGCTACGCAACACGCCGTTCCTGCAGTGCCGTCCAGCTGGGGGTTCGGCTCTCTCGTTTCGGTCTCCCTCCGTCGCCTACTGGTCCGAGGAGGACCTGGAGCACTACTTCCTGCCAAGCCCGCACGGCTGGCTTTTGCACGAGCGCTATCGGCCTTACCAACAGGAGCTGAGCATTCTCGGGGTGGCGCAGGCGGTCCGGGTGCTGTCGTCGCCGCCGAACCCACTCGGGCACGTCATCCTTCGCGCCGACTGGGGCGACCACAGCCGCGGGCTGCACGGGTTCGACCCGAACCTTCGCTTCGCCGGCCTGGAAGCTGCCGTGACTCATCCCGATCGCCGGCGAGCGGCGTACGTGTGGAATCGGCTGCTGCTGCCGTACGCGAGCCGGCTGCGAGGAGTCGTGGAGTCCGCAGGCCGGCAGGACTACTCGAACAGCAAGTCCGTTGAGAAGATGTCCAAGGCCCTGGAGCTCGCAATCTCTCACGCGTGGCTTCCGACCGAGGCGGGCGAGTTCGTGGAGCCTGCCAAGCTTTCGCTGGACGACCTACCTGACGGCTTCGAGCCCAGCCAGGCACTTGCTGACGCACTCGGCATGGTCTCCTCCGCCATTGTGCAGGTGAGCGCGGAACTCAACGTTCCGGTGGAGACACTGCGCTTCGTGGCCGACAACCCGGATGTCATCGCCGAACTGAACCAGTTGCGTCAACGCCGCGAGCACAAGGAGCAGGACGGCGGCGAGACGACGGCCGGTGCCGGTCTCAGTCCCGAGGCGTACGCCGCCGCTCTGGAAGATGCGTTCGACAAGCCCGCGGCGCACGGCGAGTCGGAGGATGGCCGGCTGGCCGCGGGCGACCGAGTGGGAGCCCCTGCGGTCCGTCGGCAGCGGACCCGGGACGACATCCGCGAAGGCTTGGCGGACGAGCCCGCGCCGCAGGACCGGTTCCGCGTCATCGGGCGCAAGGTCTGGGACGGAAAGGATCCCGCCGTCCGCCAGTTCCTGCTCGAACAGTACGGCGGCCGCTGTCAGGTCTGCACCGCAACTTTCCCGAAGCGGGACAGGACACCCTACTTCGAAGTTATTCATCTTGTTTCGCACACGGCTGCCGCTTGGATTGGTCGCCCAGGGAACACCCTGTGCCTCTGCCCGACTTGCGCCAGTAAAATCCTTTACGGCGAGGTCCGATCCGAGGAACTTCGGTCGCAGATCCAGCATTGGAAGACAAGTGTGGAGGGCGGGCTCGGCAGCAGCCTGCGGATCGAACTCTGCGGCGAGCCGGTGACGATTGGCTATACCGAGAAGCACCTGCTTGACCTGCAGGAGATGATCAGGACCGATGACGTCGCACTGCGGGGGTAGCAGGCAATCGTCAGGGTTCCTGCGGCATCCAAGGCTGGTCTAAAGACCACGCAAGAATATCGATGATTCGCACGTCGGTGAGCCGGCTTGCTGCCTCGACGACAAGCCGATCCTGGTGTCGGCCAGCGACCTCACGAAGGATCGCGAGTCCGTCCCGGGCGCGAACCACGTCCCGTCGGTATGCCGCCCAGTAGGCACGCCGTGGTGCAGCCTGACGCCCCTGCAGCCACCCGAGGTCCCGCGCGGCCTGCTTTGCTGACTGTCGGTACAGGCTAAGCAGGCGGCTGTCGAGGATGGGGAACAACGCTGGGCGCATGAGGTACAGCGACTTGCTCACCTTGGCAACGGCGATCCCAGTTATGCGAGCGTCATAGAAGTGGTGGTAGAGCTCCAGAGCGCTTGCATAGAGACCGTCAATCTGCACTGGGTCGGCGTCTCCCAGGCGGGCCTCGCCGGCGACGGCCTGCCATGGGGCGGTCTCGCTCAATCCAAGCATGTGTAGCTCCTGCTTGCGGCTGATCCTGCTGCCCATCCGCCTGGTCGCCTTGATGAGCTGGGGCGTCAGAACCGGGCTCGAGCCGGCAAGCCAGTCGTAGTTGCGGATGGTGCCGCCGTTTCGCTGACAGTAAACGACGAAGGGTGTCAGGGGATCTTTGATGATCCGACCGGCGACCTCGATTGGGGGAACTTCGGACGTCATCTGACGCTTCCTCCTGCCTGCACCCTTGTCCGCAGCCGGATCAAGGGTTTGCTCGCTGGAAACTGACTCCGGCTGCGGGGAATGCGTCCCGCAGGGCAGAGAGGGTTGGCTCGGTGTTGCGTCCCCACATTTTGCGCACCACCCAGGTCGTGCCGTCCTCGACCAGCGCCTGAGCGGTGAACCAGCGGCTGACCTCCACCCCGGGGTACTGCTCAGCCAACGCGGCCTGGACCTCCTCGTCGCTGTGGTGCTCTCCCTCGAGAGGCCGGAAGCGCCCTGGTGTGAGCACCTTCCCGATGGCCGCGGCAGTCACCCCGCATTCGACCAGCTTCTCGATCATCAGCCGCACCGTGCGGCGCTTGTTCTCGTCCGGCAGTAGCTGGCCGTTGACGATGATGTGGTAGCGCGTCCACTCCCGGCCGTCGGTGCTGCGCCGCTCCTGTTCGGTGACCTTCCGGCCCACCCGGATCTGATAATCGGCCGCCTCGGGGAGCGGGATGACCTGCTGGATGTCCAGCAGGACCCGCCCGTCGATCTCGTAGGGAATCAGCCGGACACAGCGCACGTCCATGCCTTCGAAGCGGTTCAGCCACAGCACCGCGGTAGTGAGTTCCCGGCCGAAGTCCGCCGAGACAAGCAGGATCCGCACGTCGGAGGAGATGATCGGCGCGTCGTCGCTGTCGCTCAGGTCCAACCAGCTGCTGAGTTCGGTCCGCGCGTCGACATCCGCATCCGGTCGCACCTTCGATAGGTGCACCTCGAAGGCGGCGACGACCTCGTCGAAGCTCATCGCGGACACCATCGCGGCGTACCGCAGTGCCTGAAGCTCCATGTGACCGCCGTCGTCGGTGCGCTTGAGCTCGATGACCACCAGGTGACCGGCTTTGTCCACGGCGAGCAGGTCGATGCGGCGCCGGGAGTCCTCCCAGTTGCCGAACTCCTCGGCGATGACGAGCAGATCCGGGCTGAGCACGGCGATGTCGTCGCGGAGAAGCCGCTGCAGATCGTTGCGCTCGTAAATGCCGAGGGCGGCGAACCGTGCGGCGTCATGCCGGCGTAGCCGGTCCCCATGGATCTCGTACAGCGGCATGCGTCTTCCTTGGCGTGGCTAGGAAATGAGGGAGGATAGGCCACCAGCGGCGGCCACCGTCTGGCGGAGGCGGGACTGTGCGGCGATGAACCACTCGACGTAGTCGTCCCACTCGTCGGTGTTCACGATGTCGCCTTCTCGGTATTCGGCGATGCGGCACCCCTTCCTGCCGGTCAGTGGTTCAAAAGACAGAGGCGCCGGGTAGGCCGGTTCGAGCTTCGATTGTGCCGCCGCAAAGCGAGCGTCGTTGACGGCCGGGTCGGGGTGCTGGAAGAAGATCTCGCTGGACAAGCCGGAGCGACTGAACGTGCAGGCGTAGGACACCCAGCTCATGCCGCTCGGCAACGAGTACCAGTTCTGCGCGTACCCCTTGGTTGAGGTCGTCCATTGGAGCTGGCGCTGCTGGATGGCCGCCAGAAACATCGTCCAGAACGACTGGTAGGCCTGGTTGCGGCCGCTCGCTGCGGCGTCGTGGGTGCTCGCCTTTACCTTCTTGCCCCAGTCGTTGGGCTGCACGACCAGGCGCATGAGCGGTGCGGGAACGGACTGGCCGATCCGTACGGCGCTGATCTCGATGCCGAAGAAGCGGGTGTTCTCGTCGGTCCTGGTGTTCAGCCAGTCCAGAGCGGCGCGATGCTCCTCCCGGAAACTGGTCGCGATCCACACCACGTTCACCGGGTCGGTCCCGCCCGCGTAGGTGAGCAGTTGGCCCAGATGGTTGTGGTCCGTTCTCTCCAACTGGTTCTCGATGATCACCGTCTCGTTGGTCGCCTCGTCGGTGCCGATGAGGTCCAGCGAGAAGCCGCCCACCGGGTGCTCCGCGGCCGAGAGTGCCAGCTCCATGCCCAGCACTTCACAGAGCACCTCGGCGTTGGCGAGCAGCCACGGCGTGAAGGTGTGCGCCTCGTGCTTCCAGACCTCGCGGACGTTGACGCTGTCGAGCTTGCCCAGCATCGGTAGACCTTCTGCCCCGTCGACTGTCGTCATGCCGCAGACCGTATCGGGCTCCGGCAGGCGGACGCTGCCCCCAGCCGGGGCTGCTCCCGGGCCGGCCGGTCGGTCAGCACTGCCTACCCCGGCCGACGCTGGTCAGATGATTGGACCGATCCTCGCGAGCCGGACCTGACGGGGCGGTGTCGGGTCCGAAGCTTCACTACCATCACGCATTCTCGGCCACGCCGTGGTCGTGAGCCGTCGAGGCTCGGGTCGGATGAGGAGTCGGTGAGATGCCTGACGAGCACGGTGGCAAGGGCCAGTTCGAAAGATTGATGGCCGGCCCGTACTACTTCGCGGTGGTGGCTGCGAACCGGGCTTACCTGAAGGTGGCCGTTCCCGACGCGTCCGCCACGGAACGGGAGTACTGGACGCTTTCCTGCCTACCGAACACGACATCGAACCCGCGTCGGCTCTCGGCGGTCTCCATGAAGAGGATGGAGACCTTTGTCTTGCATGAGCCCACCGGGCCGGCGGATGACGGGATAGCCGAGGGCTTCGTGATCGTCCGGCAGTCGGTGTTGGATCGGTAATGGCCCAAGCGTCGGGCCTTCGAGAAGGCGTTCCCTGGGCTGACCCTTGAGGATTGCGACTACGAGGATCCGGGACCGGACCAGGTTCGGGTCAACGGCCGGCACGACGAGCTGATCGCCGCCCTCGCGGACGAGCGCTTCGCCGCTGCGGTGCGTGACCTTGTTGCGCCACTGCTCGCCGTGCGGACGATGCATGGTGCCGGCCACAGTTATTCGCTGGTCGACCACGTGCTGAGCCGTGCCTCTCGCCCCGCCGAGTGGATCTACCCGGCGAACGAGCGGAGTGAGGCATGGGGGATGATCCGGGAGTCCTAGAGACCTTCCGTGGCATCCGCGAGGGCGACGTCGCCGAGTGGCACCTGTCCTCCTGCTTCCACCAGATCAGAGCTGGCGACCGGATCTGGGTCTACGCCACGGCACCCCACCAACGTCTCGTCGCCGCCGGTGTCGCCTGGTCGAACCCGATCCAACGTGTCGACGAAGGCAGCGTCTGCTGGGCGTTGGAGATTCGGTGGGACCTTCGACTTACCCGCTCTTTGCTGTCGACCGTCGTCGCTGCGTCCGACGTGCTGCAGGTCGGGGTACAGCGGGTGCGGGCGATGAAGCCGGGGGAGTCCGACAACCTGGCGAAGATTCTGACAGACCGCCGAGCCCCCGAGCCGGAGGGCTTACCTGAGGGTCGGCGGCGCCGACTTGCGGAGGTCACCGCCCGGCAGGGCCAGGCCGACTTCCGTCGGCGACTCCTTGCGGCGTACGACGGGCGGTGCGCCATCACCGGCTGCGACGTGGAGGCTGTGCTCCAGGCGGCTCACATCTCCCCGTACGACGGACCCGCCACCAACCGAGTCACCAACGGTCTACTGCTCCGCGCCGACCTGCACAATCTCTGACCGAGGCTATCTCTGGATCGACGGGTCCTACCGGGTGCGGGTGGCGGCCGGGCTCGATCACTACGCCAACCTCGACGGTCAGCGGCTTTCGCTTCCGCCCACCGACGACCGACCGGACAAGGAAGCGTTGGCCCGCCACCGGAGCGATGCAATAAGGCGGGTATCCCCATGAGAACCAGCGGACGTCAGCCCTGCTCCTGATCGAGTAGCTCGCCGGCCCGGCTGAGCACCGCCTGCCAGAGGCTCGGTGCGACCGTCTCCCTGAGCAGCGCCACGACCTCCTCCGCCCCGAGATCGACGAAGCGGCGCGAGACCGGACGCGGTGACAGCTGTGCGTTGCTGGCCATGTTCCGCCCGGTGAGGGTGGCGACCGACTGGTCCGGAAGTCGTCGGCTCTGAGGCTCGTTGACAGTGACGGGCACGTCTGCGGAGGTGCGACCTTCCGGTGCGGCCTCGTCCGAGGCGGGTTCCGGTGCGGTGTCGTTGGAACCGTCGCTCAGCTCTGCCGGCAGGTGGACGCAGACGATGTCGAGGTATCTCGTCGTCCGGGTGAGGGCGACATAGAGCAGCCGGTGACCCCGCTCGTCCTCGGCGATGATGTCGTCCGGCTCCACGACCACGATCGCGTCGAACTCAAGCCCCTTGGATTCCTGCGGGCTGACGACGTTCACACCCGGGCCCAGGTCGCCGGCGGAGGCCGCCCGCCAGACGACATCCCTGACGGTCAGCTGCCGCTCGATGTCCGCCCGGCCGGACTCCGGGCAGATGATGGCCACGGACCGACCATGCGAGGCGTGGTCCATGGCCACCCGCACCGCCGTCGACGCCCGCTCATCCTCGTCCTCCACCCGGTGGATGGCCGGATCCGCCGGCCCCTCCCGGACGACCTGGGGTGCTTCGACGTCCGGCGCGGCGATCGGCAGGAGCTTGGCCGCGAGGTCGAAGACCTGCCGGGGGACCCGGTAGCCGTAGTGCAGCTCTTCCAGCACGTGGGGCAGCTCCGCCGGCAGGTGGTCCAGCAGGTCTTCCCAGTCGTCGCGCGCCCAGTGCCCGGTCGACTGCGCGATGTCCCCGACCACGGTCATCGAGCCGTTGCGGGACCGGCGGGCAATCGCGCGGAGTTGCATGGGAGAGAGGTCCTGCGCCTCGTCCACCACGACGTGCAGGTAAGCGGCCTTGACGCCGTTGATCAAGTGGTCGAGTTCGTCGAGCACTGCGAGGTCGGCGTCGCTCCAGGTCTCGTCCGAGAGCCGTTCGGCCGGCCGCCGGTGCAGTACGGACACCTCTCGTGCGGTGAACTCGTCCCCGGCAGCGGTGATGAGCCGGTCCCGGGAGCCGTAGAGTTCGCGTAGGAACGACGCGGGCGTGTAGGACGGCCAGAGCCGGTCCATCACCGGGTCGAGTGCGAGGCGCAGACGGCTGCGATCCATCCGCACCCGGGAGCTAACAAGCTGGGTCAACAGATCCCGGAACAGCTGCCGCCGTTCGGAGTAGGTGCCGGCGCTCGCGCGAGACCGGGTGACCAGTGGCTTGAGCTCCTCTCCGGGGAGGCGCAACGTGCGATTCCCGATCTGCACCTCGACCCACTGCTGGCCCTCTGCCGGGCCCACCCGGCCGTAGAGTGCCCGCCGGACCAGCCCGGCCATCCGCCCGTCGCCCTTGAGCTTGACGACGGCCGGATCATCCTGGCGGCCCCGCTTCACCGGCGGGTGCAGCTGATGCACGTCAACCTGGGTGACGCTGGTTTCGCCGAGGCTCGGCAGCACCAGCCGCGTGTAGCGGGTGAAGGTCGGGCTGGGCCCGACCATCAGGATGTCGTCCGCGGTCAGGTGCCCAAGGCTGTTGAACAACAACCAGGAGATTCGATGCAGGGCGATGGCCGTCTTGCCGGTTCCGGGGCCGCCCTGGATGATCGTCAGCTGATCGGCATCAGCGCGGATCAGGTCGAACTGCGAGGCCTGGATCGTTCGCACGATGTCCTGCATCGTGCCGGTGCGGTTGCTTTCCAGGTCGCTCAGCAGCGCGTCGCTGATCTCCTCGTACGCCTCCAGCTCCTCGACCGCCTCGGCGAGCTGAGCGAAGACCGTGTCGCTGAACGAGATGATCCGGTTCATGGAGCAGTCGTAGGTGCGCTTAAGGCGCAGGCTTCTGGGATCGGCGTGACTGGCCTCGTAGTAGCGGGCCGCCGCCGGCGCCTGCCAGTTCATGACGAGGAGCTCGGCATCGTCGTCGAAGATCGCATGGTGGCCGATGTAAAAGCGCTCGCCGCCCTCGTCGTCCATCCGGCCGAAGGCGACTGGCTCATCCGACCCACCGATGCGATCCAGCCGGGCCTGGGTGTCCTGCTTGATGCGGGTGGCAGCGCCGCTGTTGGCGGCGGCTCCCGGCGCAAGGCTCAGGGCACTACGCATCCGCTCCCGGTGATCCCATGCCGCATCGAAGTATTTCTGCTCGCGACGGAGCTCCTCCGAGAGCACGTCCATGTCGATCCCCCCGTGGCCAATCGTCGATGCGGTACCTGCCAGCATCGGGACGGCCGGCCTGGCGCCGTTCCGGCTGTACTGCAAGGCGTCCTGACGATATGGGGCGTTACAGCCGGTGTCGCTCGGCCAATCGCTTGTCGGAGGTGAACCTTCGGACTACCGCAGGCTGACGGCTCCATCGCCGCACCGGGTGCCACCCGGGCAACGACCTAGACGCGGCGGTGGAGTTGGCCGCGACCTGACGATCGTGCTCCACCCGCTCTCCGGGCGACGGGACGCGACGACGTTCCACCTGGAGTCGGGGCGGCTCTGCGTGCTGACGTCCCGACACCGGCACGCCTGCATCGTGGTGGCGCGAGCGGGCATCGGTGAGCTGCTGGACGCGCACCCGTCGACCGAGTCGGTGCACCTCGACGTGCCGGTCAAGTTCCCGGACGGCTGGGTGGCGAACCAGACGATGCTCGCGCACCTCGGCGCGTCGTAGTCACCGTCGAGCCCGCCTTGGCGGGCCAGGTGCCGCAGTCGGTGATGACCGGCGGGGATGCCGGACAGCCGCTTCCTCGATACCGTCCGGGGATGACCGAGACCGCCTACGGCGACCTGCTCGCCGGCTTCACACCCGCACTGCCGTACACGATGGACACAGCGGAGAGCGCGCCCCGCGCGGCCGGCGTCCACGTGGTCCTCGCGGGCGACACCGTCATCTACGTCGGGCGCACCGGGAACCTGCGGGACCGGCTGCGCCAGCACCTGACCGGCAACCGCGGCTCGTCGGTGCTGCACGACCAGATCGGCCAGGAACTCGACCGTACGGGGCCGGTGGCGACGGCCAGCGACGTCGCCCACTGGCTGAGCCGCTGCGTCGTCCGCTGGAAGGAGACCGAGAATCCGGAGGCCGAGAAGGAGGCCCTGGTGCTCGCCCTCACGCCACGCTTCAACCGGCAGGTGCCCCGGCCCCGCTGATCGGACGCGGATGCCGGACCGCCCTGCGCGCCGGTCGGCATCCGTTGACCCGGGATGCCGTTGCCCGGCAACCCGCTCGAGGTGACGCAACTTCACCGCCTGAGTCGTTGACGTCATCAGCTCGAAAGCGGCCGCGACCATCTCCCGCCGGGTGAGGGACCGGCTGGTCAGTGGGACGGGACATTCACGACGTGCCCGTCCGGGTCGCGGACGAAGAACCGTCGTACGCCCCACGGCTCGTCGGTCAGCTCGTACACGATCTCGGCGCCGGACCCACGGGCCGCGGCGTACGCGGCGTCCACGTCCTCGACCTCGATGGAGGCCACCGGTACGACCGGGGCCGTCGCGTCGTGGGTCCTGAGGCTCAGCTGCACCTCCGGCCTGCCCGGGTCGGCGAGCGTCACGATCCAGCCATGGTCCATCACGACCTGCAGACCGGTCACCTCCGTGTAGAACGCCACGGCCTCCGGCAGCGAACGGAATTTCAGGTCGGGTACCACGCGAGTGACCGGCATGGGTCGGATTGTCAGCGTCGGCAACCGGGCCGGCGAGCCGGCACGCAGTGGACGAGCCGATCAGGCGCCCGGGGGCTGGTAGGGCGCCTTCACCCGGGTCGCCTCGTCGACCTCCTCGGCCGTCAGCACCGGTGTCATCCGCACCCTCAACCCGCCCGCCGCCCGAATGGCGATGGCCAGTGCGGCAGCGGTCTTGTGGTCCGGCAGTTCACACAACACGTAGGTGTCGTCCTCGTCGAACGAGAAGTGCATCGACTCCATCCGCCCGCCGCTCGCCTCGATCGTCTTCCGGACGACCTCGGCGCGCTTGGTCCCGCCGTCCTTGGCCAACCCCTTGAGCCCGTCGACGGTGTAGGTCGACCTCAGCAGGAATCTGGGCATGTCGACACCAACCTCCGCTTTCGTGGAACAGGTTCAGGCGGCGCGCTCGCCGCGGCCACCCACCGGCCGCGCGTACCCGCCACGAGGGCGGCTAGTCATCCGCCGCTCGACACGATCAGTAAAGGTCAGGGCGAGCATGCACAGGAATACCTGTTCACGCCGCCGTAGATCACCGACATTCATGTCCGCCTCCCGATAGCAGAGCCGTTCAGGTGATCCATTCCGGTCGATAGAGTCCGCCACAACAGCCCGTAGGGGAAGGCGGACGATGAACCACAACGGACACCCGCTCAGCCGCCGTCGACTGCTGGTCGGCACCGCGGCGGCCTCGGCGGTCACCCTCGCCGGCGTGACCGGCGCGCAGGCCGCCGCCACCGCCGGACCGCCCCGCGCCACCGCGCCGCTCGTCTCCCGGGACCGGATCGCCAGCGCGCTGCTCCGTATCCCGGGCGGGAGCCTCGCGGCGGCCCGCTTCCAGGTCGACTTTCACGAAGGGCTGGCCGCCTGGCTGGCCTTCTGGTCGGCCAACTCACCCCGTGACTGGGGGCCACCCGCCGAGCTGGTCGCCGAGGTCGACCCGGGCGGGGGCGCGCTGACCCTGCACGCCATCCGGTACCGCCGCGTCGACGAACTGCGCGACGGGTTCGCCGCCGGCCTGCGCGACGCCACCCACCGGGCCACCCTCGCCAGCCTGCACCACCACTTCCCGGGCGTCCGGCCGCTGCCCGGCGGCGCGGTCCGGGTCACCCACGGCGCCGCGGGCTTCACCGGCTCCACCGAGCAGGTGGCCTTCGCGGTCGCCGCCTGTCGCGAGCTCTGGGGCGACCGCGCGGCCACCACGGCCGGCTGGCAGGGGTACGCCAACCGCGCGCTGGCCCGCGTCGGGCAGCGGACGGATGTCACCTCGCGGGCCGGCTGGGCCACCTTCACCAGGACCAGCCTGCGGCGCGGGCTGGGCACCGAGTCGTACGAGTGATCGGAGAGCACATGTCCCGCAACGAGTTCCGGTTCGTGGTCGACGGCGTCGACCTGACCGCCGAGCAGCAGAGCCTCATCGCCGGGGAGATCCAGAAGGCGGGGCTGGCCGCCCTGTCCACCGCCGGCGCCAAGCTCGCCAGCCCGGTCACCGTCGGGCACGCCAACCTGAAGCTCCGCCCCGAGTGGTACGGCCTGTGGGTCCTCGACGGCCCGTTCGCCGAGGAGTTGGGCCACAAGTTCAACGACATCGGTTTCTGGATGCCCCGGTGACCCAGCCGGTCCGTCGGCCGGACCCGCCGGAGCGGATGTGCCCGAGTACGCCCGCGGCCAACGCCACGGTCTTCCTCGGCATGATCACTCCGGCGGGTCGGGTCGCCTACGTCACCCCGCAGGTGCCCGCCGAGGTCGCGCTCGCCGCCCCCGTCGCCGCGGACACCCCGGTGGAGGCCCGCTTCCGGCTCGCCGGGCCCTGCGTCACCTCGTCCTGCGGCTTCTGGACCGGGGAGCACTGCGGCCTCGGCGAACGCGTCGTCGCCTCCTACCGGGAGACGGTCGGCCCCACCGAGGCGGAGCTGCCGAAGTGCGCGATCCGGCGTACCTGCCGGTGGTTCGCAGAGCAGGGACCGGCGGCCTGCCCGGCCTGCTCGCACGTGGTCACCGATTCGCGCTGAAGCCGACCACCGCCGCCGGCGGCCGCGTCGTCAGCGTTCCTCGTCCAGCGCGTACGCGTCCCAGTCGACCTCACGGAGGGCACCGGCCGCCTGGCCGGTGGGCAGCACCGCGTCGTCCTGGAACCAGACCACCGCCAGGCGGGAGTGGCACAGGACGGCGTCGAGGGCCGGATCGATCGGCTCCGAGGTGAACCACCCGGCCATGATCACGCCGGGCAGCTTCTCCACCGGGCCGAACGGCAGCCCCTCCGTCGAGTCACCGTCGGGCCGGGTGCGCACCGGTTCGATCACCTGGACCGGCAAGCTCGGCCACGTCCTGCGCGCCATGGTGTCGACCCCGGCGAGAACCATGTCGTTGAGCCGCTTGCACGGGTAGCCCTCGAGCAGGTTGCCGTACATCGACCGCATGCGCACCTCGCGCAGTCGCACCAGGCGACCCGAGGCGAGTTCCACGTGGGAGAGGGTCATCCCAGCGCCTTGATCTCGTCGCGGGTGATCTCGTGCCGGTCGCCGTCGCCGCCGCCCATCCGTTGCCAGATCTTCGTCGTCAGGCGGGTCGGGCCGTCGCCGGCGTGCAGGGTGAAGTGGAAGCCGCCGTAGAAGCCGGGGATGATGAAGACCGTGCCGTGGCCCGGTGTCTCCAGCAGCACCTCCAGCTCGGGCAGGCGCAACGCCTCCCGGTCGACGAGGCGGCCGGCCCGGGAGCGGATCAGGCCGTGGAAGAGCTCCTGGATCATCTCGAGTTCCCAGTCGGGCACGTCGATCAGGCGGGGCGGTGTCAGGACCTCGCGCAGGTGGTCGTGGCCCAGCCGGAGCGCGATGTCCAGCGGCCGTTCGCCGTCGGCGGTACGCAGGGCCCGCCAGGCGCCCAGCTCGACCAGGCGCCGCGCCACCTCGACCGGCGCGCCGGCGTGGGCGGCCTGGTGCAGCGGGGCGTACCAGGAGCGGCCGTCGAGGCGGGCGGCGTTGATCCAGTTCACGTTGGTGTCCCGGCCGAGCAGTTCGAAAAGCCCGGGCCAGTCGTACGCCCGGGCCCGGTCGGCGAGGGCGGTGCGCCGCTCGATCACCCAGCCCGACACGGAGCTGCTCTTCGTGATCCCGTCCCACTGATACGACACGAAGATCATTCTGGCCGGCGCCCCCGGGCCCCGCCACCCCGTCCGCCGCGGGGTTCCACCAGTAGCCGGCACGAAGTTCAACCGATCAAAGGAATATCAGGTCGTCGTCGGGAGCGGTTGCTTCAGTGAGCGCCGACGACGGGAGAGACGGATGACCGAGGTCCACATCGCACGCTGGGACGAGAGCGACCTGGACCTGCTGGAACGGCTCAACGCGCCGGAGGTCCGCCACCACACCGGCGGCCCGGAGACCGACGAGGAGGTGCTCGCCCGGCACGAGCGCTACCTGCGCGGCCCCGGCCCCCGCAGTGGCTTCATGTTCAGCGTGGCGCTGCCCGACGGGGTGAAGGTCGGCACCGTCGGCTACTGGGAGCGGATCTGGCACGACGAGCAGGTCTACGAGACGGGCTGGGCGATTCTCCCCGAGCACCAGGGGCGGGGCCTGGCCACCGCCGCGGTCCGCGCCGTGGTGGCCGAGGCCCGCGCCGAGGGCCACCACCGGTACGCCCACGCCTACCCGTCGGTGGAGAACCCGGCCTCGAACGCGGTCTGCCGCAAGGCCGGCTTCACCCTGCTCGGCGAGACCGAGTTCGAATATCCGCCGGGGCGGATGATGCGCTCCAACGACTGGCGGCTGGACCTGCGGGCCTGACCGTCACAACCGGACGCCGGCTCAGTTCACCCCGGTCGGCCGCCGGTCCGCCCGGCTGCTCGCGCCCGCCGCGCCGCCGGTCGACGCCGTGCCGCTAGCAGGCGCCGCGCCGCCGGTGGGTGCCGCGCTGACGGTGCGGCCCGGCACGATGGGGGCGTCCCGGCCGGTGCCGCGCCGGCCGTCGGCGGGCTGGTCGCTGCTCTGCTCGTGGTAGTCCTGCTCGACGTTGACCGACCAGACGTCGTGGCCGGCGCCGTGGGCGATGTTCTCGGCGGTCAGCATCGCCGTCATCATCGAGTGGTCCTGGTTGTTGTAGCGGTGCATCCCGTTGCGCCCGACCGGGTGCACGTTGGGCAGCTCCCGCGCCAGCCAGGCCCGGATGGTGTCGACGTTGTGCTGGTAGCGCTCGTCGTAGACCGGGTACGCCTTCGGCATCCGCACCACGTAGCCGCTCTCCACCGCGCCGGGCCGGACCAGGCCGAGCTTCTCCAGCTCGGCGGTGGCCAGCGCGACGAGGTCGGCGTCCGAGGTCCGCCACGTCTCGTCGTCCTCGAAGACGAAGTACTCCAGCCCCAGGCAGGTGCGGCCGTCCTTCACCAGGTACGGCGACCAGGAGCCGAAGTTCTGGATCCGGCCCACGTTGACGGCCGGGTCGTGCACGTAGATCCAGTTGTCCGGGAAGGAGAACTCGGCCGGCACCACCAGCGCCACGGTCAGGAAGTCCCGGTAGCGCAGGTCGGCGGCGCAGGCCGCCACCTCGGCCGGGGCCGCCGGTCGCACCGCGGCCACCAGCTCGGAGATCGGCATCGAGGAGATCACGTGGTCGGCGGGGACCCGGCGCTCGCCCTCCGGGCCGTCGACGCTGACCGCCACGGCCCGCCCGTCCTCCCGGTGCACGGCGGTCACCCAGGTGCCGGTGCTGACCTCCCCACCGCGCCGGCGGACCTCCTCGGTGCAGCGCTCCCACATCATGCCGGGGCCGAACTTCGGGTACTGGAACTCCTCGATCAGGCTGGTGACGTCCTTGCGGTTGCGGCGCGGCAGCAGCGCGTTCAGCACCGCGGTGGAGAGCGACATGTTCTTGATCCGCTGGGCGGCCCAGTCGGCCTGCAACTGGTCCGCCGGCATCCCCCAGACCTTCTCGGTGTACGTCTTGAAGAAGATCGAGTAGAGCCGCCAGCCGAACCGCGCGGACACCCAGCCCTCGAAGTGCGACTGGTCCTTGGGCGGGCGCAGCCGGGCCCGGGCGTACGAGCCCATGCAGCGGGCCGCCTCGCGGACGCCGAGGTTGCGCAGGGCGTTGCTGGCGTTGAGCGGGTAGTCGTACAGCGCGCCGCGGTAGAAGATCCGGCTCATCCGGGGTCGGAGCAGGAACTCCTCGTCGGGCAGGATCTCGTGCCAGAAATCCTCGACCCGACCGACCTTGGTGAAGAACCGGTGCCCGCCGATGTCGAAGCGCCAACCGTCGCGCTCGACGGTACGGCTGATGCCGCCCACCACGTCGTCGGCCTCGAAGACCCGCACCGTTTCGCCGTGCCGGAGCAGCTCGTACGCGGCGGTCAGCCCCGCGGGGCCGGCGCCGATGACCACGGTGCCGTGACGCTCGTCCATCCTGTTCCGCTCCTACCCTGGGGGTCCATCGGAGGAGGCGCGGTTACCCGGTCTCCGCGACATCTCACGTCCGGCGTCCCGGCACTCCCTGATGATGCCGCCCGGAGTGACCTCCTGGGAACCGGCAGGTGTCAGCGGGCGCGGAAAGGGGATCACCGGTGGTCAGCTCCGCGGCCCTGGGCCGCCGGTTCGGGTCCGACCCCCGGGGATGCGCCGCATGGTCGACAGGTCACGCGACACCGCAGATGGCCGGCGCGCGCCCGCCGCCGGTCGGGCGGGGGTGCGCGAGCGCGTCCGCGCGGCGCGGAGCCGGACCGGAACGCTGGTCGCGCGGGTGCCCGCCCGCTGGCGGTACGCCCTCGCGCTCTTCGTCGGCGCGAAGGTCGTCCTCGCCCTCGTCGGCGTGATCGCCCTCTCCGCCTGGGACGGGGCGCCCGCCGCGCCACCGGCCGACGAGGCCAACATGCGCGCCGACCAGGAGGAGATCTCCTCGCACCGGTCGATCTCGATGTGGTTCGCCTGGGACGCGCTGCTCTACGACCATCTGGTCCGGGAGCCGCTCGACGGGCCATGGAACGATTTCGCCTTCCCGCTGCTCTTCCCGTTCCTGGCCCGGCCGCTGGCGTGGGTGCTGGGCGGCGACACCGCCATGGCGCTGCTGCTGATCAGCAACGTGGCGTTCCTGGTGTTGCTCTGGTACGCCACGGCGCTGGGCGAGAAGCTGCTCGGCGACGACGCCTCGGCCCGCCGCTTCACCCGCTACCTGGTGCTGCTGCCGACCGCGTTCCTGTTCCAGGCGGCACTGACGGAGTCGCTCTTCCTCTGCCTGGCCCTGGCCACCTTCTACCACGCCGAGCAGGGGCGCTGGTTGACCGTCGGGGTGCTGGGGTACTTCCTCGGGCTCAGCCGCTCGGTGGGCTTCCTGGTCGCCGTCCCGCTGGCCCTGGTCCTGCTGCGCCAGCACCGCTACCGGCTCGACCCGCGCAGCCTGTTGACCTACGTCCGGACGGGCTGGCCGCTGGCGCTGATCCCGGCGGGCTGGCTCACCTTCATGGCGTTCTGCCGGTGGCGGGGGGGTGACTGGTTCGCCTACAAGCACGCCCAGGAGAAGGGCTGGGGCATCCGGGTGCAGAATCCGGTGCCGGTGATCTGGAACGGCCTCACCGGGGTCGAGACGCGGGACGCCGCGCGGGTCTGGATCGCCGTCGTACTCCTGGCGGTGGTGCTCGCCGGTGCCCGGCGGCTCGGAGCGCCCTACGTCGTGTACGCCCTGCTGATGGTGCTGGCGCCGCTGTCGATGGGTCCGCCGGTGTACAAGAGCCTGCTGCGCTACCTGCTGGCCGCCTTCCCGGTCGGGCTGGTCCTGGCCCGCTGGGCCAGGAACGCCACGGCCGACGCCTGGCTCGGCGCCACCCTGGCTCTGCTCCAGGGCGCGCTCTTCGTGGTCTGGCTGGCCTACTGGACCCACTTCATCATCTGAGGGCGGTGTGCGGCACGCGGGGAAGGGGCCCGTCGTGGGACCCTTCCCCGATCCGTCGCGCCGCTGGTCAGCGCGGGACGTAGTCGAACTCGTCCGGGTTCGGGCCCTGCCGCCCGGCCTCGCCCCGGTCCAGTCCGGTGATCCGCTCCATCATCGCGTCGTCGAGGGTGAAGTCGAAGATGTGCAGGTTCTCCTCGATCCGCTGCGGCGTGACCGACTTCGGGAAGACGATGTCGCCGCGCTGCACGTGCCAGCGGAGTGTGACCTGGGCGGGGGTGCGGCCCAACTGCTGGGCGATGTCGACGATGGTGGGGTCGTCCAGCACCTTGCCCTGGGCGATCGGCGACCACGCCTCGGTGAGGATGTTGTGCGTCCTGCCGTAGGCCCGCACCTCCTCGTTGCCGAAGTACGGGTGCACCTCGATCTGGTTGACCGCCGGCACCAGGTCCGCCTCGGCGGCCAGCCGCTCCAGGTGGGCGACCTGGAAGTTAGACACGCCGATCGACTTCGCCCGGCCGTCGCGCTGGAACTCCTCCAGCGTCTTCCAGGTGGAGACGAAGTCGCCGTCGTAGAGGGTCGGCAGCGGCCAGTGGATCAGGAACAGGTCGATGTAATCCATCTTCAACGCGGCCAGGGTGGACTCGAAGGCCCTGCGGGCGTCGTCCGGCCGGTGGAAGCCGTTGTTGAGCTTGCTGGTCACGAAGACCTCGCCGCGGTCCAGCCCGGAGGTGCGGATCGCCTGGCCGACCTCCGCCTCGTTGCCGTACATCTGGGCGGTGTCGATGTGCCGGTAGCCGAGCTCCAGCGCCCGGCCGACCGCCTCGACGGTCTCCTTCGGCTCGATCTGGAACACCCCGAAGCCGAGCTGCGGGATGGTGTTGCCGTCGTTGAGGGTGATGTCGGGAATCGTGTTCGCCATCCGGCTCACATACCCGGTCGCGCCGGCTCCTCACGACCCGACCCGGTGATCTGCGACAAGGCGGAGCTGACCGCGACGGCGGCGGGGCCGGGATCGTCACGATCCCGGCCCCGTCATGACGCTGGTGTCACTTGGCGAGCGGCTGGCCCTGCTTGTCCTTGAACGAGCCGATCAGGATCAGGATGAAGTCGATCAGGGTCCAGACGCCGAAGGCGCCGAGGGTGATCAGCTGGAGAACGCCGGTGCCGATCTTCCCGGTGTAGAACCGGTGCACGCCGAGCGTGCCGAGGAAGAAGCAGAGCAGCAGGGTGACGAGCCAGGACTTCTGGGTCGTGGCAACGGGAGCGGTCACTATGGTCCTTTCACAGGTGGAGACAGCCGCGGGAGCGTATCGAGGGCCACCACCGGAGGCAAGATCGGGAAAAGCATGATCGACCGTACGGACGAGCAGGTCCGGACCGATGCGGTGCGCGCCGTCCGCCCGGTCAGGTCGCATCGAGCGCGCACCGGCTTGCCGCCACGGCGGTGGCCGGCTCCCGCCGCCGTCCTGATTCGACACCTGCGGGCCGCTGGGCGAGGCGGTGGTGCGGGGCTGCGTCGACGCCGTCGGAAGGCGGATGTCCGATGAGGCGTGATACCTCAGGGGCATCAAGATGCCTCTGAGGTATCACGCTCGTTGCCGTGTTCGGTACCCGGGATGACCACGCCGGCCGGCGGCCGGGTCAGAGCAGCCGTCGGCGCGGGAGCGTGCGGTCAGTGCGGGTCAGCGCGCCGACCCGGGCCCCCGCCCGAAGGCCCGGCCGGCCCGGACGGGCTCCGGTCGGCCAGCGCCGACCGCCGGTAGCCGTACAGGGCGTAGATGACCGCGCCGATCACGAACCAGAGCGCGAACCGCAGCCAGGTCTCCGGGGCCAGGAAGGTGATCAGCCAGACCGAGAAGAGCGCGCCCAGCGCCGGCACCACCGGCATGCCCGGCAGCCGGAACGTGCGCGGCGCGTCCGGGCGGCGGTAGCGCAGCACGATCACCGCGATGCAGACCACCACGAAGGCCAGCAGGATGCCGATGTTGGTCAGCTCCGCCGCCTCGCGGATCGGCAGGAACCCGGCGATGAGCGCCGAGCCCACCCCGACGATCCAGGTGACCCGCACCGGCACCCGGCGTACCGGGTGGACCTTGGCGAACCAGGCCGGGAGCAGGCCGTCCCGGCTCATCGAGAACCAGACCCGGGTCACGCCGAGCATGAAGGTGAACATCACCGTCAGGATGCCGATGATCGCGCCCACCGCGATGACGCTGGCCAGGCCGGAGAGGCCCACCGAGGCGAACGCGGAGGAGAAGCCGCTCTCCGGGTCGATGTCCCGGTAGTTCTGCATCCCGGTGAGCACCAGCGTGGCGAGCACGTACAGCACCATCGAGATGACCAGCGACCAGATGATCGCCTTGGGCATGTGCCGGCGGGCGTCCTTCGACTCCTCGGCGGCGGTGCTCATCGCGTCGTACCCGAAGACGGCGAAGAAGACGGTGGCCGCGCCGGTGATGGCGCCGCCGACGCCGAACGGGAAGAACGGCGAGTAGTTCGCGGTCTTGACGTAAAAGAAGCCGACCACGATCACCAGCACCACCACGGCGACCTTCAAGCCGACCACGAACGTCTCGAAGCGGGCGGCCGTCCTGATGCCGAGGGTGAGCAGGTACGCGATGAGCAGGCAGAGCAGCACGGCGAAGAGGTCGACCACCCGCCCCTCGCCGGTGCCCGGCGCGCCGAGCATCCAGGCCGGCAGCTCCAGACCCAGCTCACCGACGAGGAAGCCGAAGTAGCCGGAGATGCCGATCGCCACCACCGCCACGATCGCGGTGTACTCCAGCAGCAGGTCCCAGCCGATGAACCAGCCCACCGCCTCGCCCAGCACCGCGTAGCCGTAGGTGTAGGCCGAGCCGGCCTTCGGGATCATGCCGGCGAACTCGGCGTACGACAGCGCCGCCGCGGCGCTGGCCAGGCCCGCGATCAGGAACGACACCAGCACGGCCGGACCGGCGGTCTCGCTGGCCACCGCCCCGGCCAGGGCGAAGATGCCGGCGCCGATGATGCCGCCGATCCCGATCGCGGTCAGCTGCCACAGCCCGAGGGAGCGGGACAGCGGTGTCTCGGTCTCGTCGACGATCTCGTCGACCGGCTTGCGGCGGAAGATCCCGCCGGGACCCGAGGTCATGGACGTCCCCTCTCACTCGACGACCGGGAGCACGACCTCGTTGCGGCGCAGGAACCACGGCTTCCACGGTGGGTCGAAGCGCGCGTACCGGATCGCGCCGGTCGGTTGGAGCCCGGCGGCGGTGACCGCCCGGCCCAGCATGGTGGCCCGCTGGCCGAACGCCGCCTCCGTCCACCGCCCGGAGAAGCGGACCGCCGCGGCGAGCTGGGCGGGGATCTCCCGGATGACGATCCGGTCGTCCTCCGGCTCGGGCGCGGTGCCCGCGGTGAGCTCCGCCGGCAGCACGAACCGCACCAGCCAGCAGTCGGGTCGGTCGCCCTCCTCCTGCACCACCGGAGAGGTCATGGCGATCTTCTGCGGCTCGGCGGGCTCCTGCACCACCGGCGCGGTCATGCCGACCTTGCGCCGGACCCGGTTGGCGCCCGAGATGTACGCCGCCAGCGGCTGGAACGCCTCGTTGCCGGCCTCGACCAGGCCCCCGGTCACCCGCATCTCGGCGACCAGGTGGGCCGGGTAACGGCGCAGCTCGAAACCGGGGTGCGTCGCCACCACCCGGTACCGCTGCTGCTCCGTCATGGCACGCTCCCGGCGGCTGGGGCTCTTCTCGCCTCCTCACGCTACCGCCCGTCGGGGGTTTCCTCCCCGGGAAGCGCAACCGGGACCAGCCGCCAGTACTGGCGTTTCTCCTCGTCGCGCAGCACCACACCGAGCCGGGCCAGCTCGGCGCGCAGGTCGAGGGCGTCACCGCGCCGGTCGGACTCGATCGCGCGCTGCCGGGCGCGCAGCAGCGCGTCCGCCCCGGCCGGCAGCCCGGGCAGCCCCTCCACCCACCGCCGGTACGCCTCCCGGTGCGGGTCGGCCTCCGTCCACGGCCAGCCGTGGGTGTCGAAGGCGTCGCGCAACCGCCGCCGGCTGAGGTCCGACTTCTCCCGGACCAGTTCCTCGCCGCCCGCGCCGAGCACGACCAGGTCCTTCCGGTCGGTGAAGACCGCGCTGACCGACCGGCGCGGCACGTCCCGGTCGGCGCCGTCGCGGTGCAGCCGCAGCCCCGCCCGGTCCACCGTGACGATGAGCCGCTCCCGGGTGCCGAGGTGCGCGACGAAGAGTCCGAGCAGCGCGCCCAGCGCCACCGCGCCCGCGATCGCCCGCCCGTCGGGCAGCCCGTCCACCAGTTCGAACAGGCCCTGCCACGGCATCCAGCGCAGCCCGGCCAGCCAGCCGGACACCTCCGTGAGCGCCCAGCCGGCCCCGGCGCCGAGCAGCGGGAAGCCGACCCACATCACCACCAGTTCCCCGGCGCCGCCACCGACCACGGTGGCGGCGCCGGGCCGCTGCGCGGGCACTCAGGACACCTCGCGCCGCAGGGTGCGCACCAGACCGGCGACCAGCGGCACGACCAGCCAGACCAGCAGCGACACCGCCATCCGGCCCCACTGCCCGGCGGTCACCTCGGGGCCCATCAGCGGCTCCATGGTCACCGAGGTGTCCAGCCAGCGGGCCGGGCCGCGCAGCGCCGAGATCAACGAGGAGAGGATCGTCCACACGGCGGGCAGCAGCAGATAGGCCACGATCGCCAGGGGCGTGTTGAGCAGCAGCAGTCCGAACGCCGCCCCCATCAGCACATTGACGAGCTGGAACACGCCGGCGTGCGTCACCATCTGCCATTCGAAGTTCCAGGTGCCCGCCCCGCCGGTGGACCGGGCGATCAGGGTGCCGGCGGCGGCGACGGCGAGGCTCACCGCCAGCGACGCCAGCGCGGCCAGCACCATCGCGGCGAGCTTGGCGACCACCACGCGTTCCCGGCGGGGCACCAGGGCGAAGGTGGTCAACGCGGTGCGCTGGGACCACTCGCCGGTGATGGAGAGGATGCCCAGCACCGGCAGCAGCAGCCCGACGGGCAGCAGCGACGGGGCGAAGAACTCCCGGAAGGTCTGGTCGGCGTCGTCGAGGACGAAGAGCTGCACGGTGACGATGACGGCGGCGATCAGGCCGATGGTGATCAGCAGCCAGAGGCCGGCCCGGGTGTCGGCGAGCTTGCGCAGCTCCACCCCGGTCAGCCGGGCCAGCGACGGGCCGGGCACCTCCGGGCGGGGTCGGGTCGCGACGGGCGGTGGGGTCAGGGTGGAGGTCATTTCACGGCTTCCTTCGTCGACGCGCCGGCGGTGAGGGTGAGGAAGAGCTGTTCGAGGCCGCGGCTGCCGGCCGGGCGCAGCTCGGTCAGGACCAGACCGGCGTCGGCGGCGGCCTGCCCGACGGCGCCGGGTTCGGCGTGCACCACGTACCCGCCGTCGGCGCCGGCGGTGGCGTCCAGGGCGGCCCGCTCCAGCGCCAGCCGCAGGGCGTGCGGATCGCGGGCCCGGACCAGGGTGCCGGTGCCGGCGAGCAGCTCGTCCTTGCCGCCCTGGGCGACCACCCGGCCGCCGCCGATCACCACCAGCCGGTCGGCGATCGCCTCCACCTCGCGCAGCAGGTGCGAGGAGAGCAGCACGGTGCCGCCCCGGTCGGCAAAGTCGCGCAGCAGGCCGCGCATCCAGAAGATGCCCTCCGGGTCGAGGCCGTTGGCCGGCTCGTCCAGGACCAGCACCCGGGGGTCGCCCAGCAGCGCCAGCGCCAGGCCGAGCCGCTGCCGCATCCCGAGGGAGTACGCCCCGACCCGCCGCTTCGCCGCCGTCGCGTTCAACCCGACCAGGTCGAGCTTGGCGGCGACCTGACCCCGGTCGACGCCCATGGTGCGCGCCGCCAGGGCCAGCGTCTCCCGGCCGGTCCGCCCCGCGTGCTGCGCCGAGGCGTCGAGCAGCACGCCGATCTCCCGGCCGGGGTTGGGCAGCTGCCGGTAGGGCCGCCCGGCGACCGTGGCCCCGCCAGAGGTCGGCGGGGTCAACCCGCAGATCATCCGCATGGTGGTGGACTTGCCGGCGCCGTTGGGGCCGAGGAAGCCGGTCACCGTCCCCGGCTCGCACTGGAACGAGACGTCGTCGACGGCGGCCTGCGGGCCGTACCGCTTGGTGAGGTGTTCGACCGTGATCATGGCGATGAGCCTGCCGGCGCCACCCGGCTGTCCGCTGCGGCCGGCGGTCGAGGGCCACCCCTACCTCGGTCTAGCGCCGGACCTCGACTTTGGTAGGTGTCGGCGCGCTGACCGGCTCCCTAGCATGGACGGGTGACCAGCGTCGTCGTACCCGATCATCCCTGGCTGCTGCCGGGGGCCCTGACCCCGGCGGCCCGGGTGATCCGCCGTACGCCGCGGGACTGGCTGGTGGACGTCGTCGCCTTCCTGCTCTCCCTGAGCTGGGTGGTGGTGACCTTCGGCGACTCGGTGAGCCCCGACCCGGAGTTCGCGCTGAACGCCGGGCCGTCCTGGCTCAACGAGGTCGACCTGGTGGCCGGTGTCTGGCTCACCGCCGCGCTCTGGCTGCGCCGGCGCTGGCCGGTCGGGCTGGCCCTGGCCAGCCTGCCCCTGGCGCTCTTCTCGGTCACCTCCGCGGTGGCCCTGCTGATCATCCTGTTCACCGTGGTGGTGCACCGGCCGCTACCGGTGGCGGGCGCGCTGGCCGGTTTCCACCTGCTCGGCGTGCCGATCTACACGATGATCCGTCCCGATCCGGCGCTGCCGTTCCTGGCGTCCACGATCCTGACGGCCGTCATCATCGGCACGGTGCTGGCCTGGGCGTTGTTCGTCCGGGCCCGACGCCAGCTGGTGCTGTCGTTGCGGGACCGCGCCGACCGCGCCGAGGCCGAGCAGCAGCTCCGGGTCGCCCAGGCCCGGCAGCTCGAACGCACCCGCATCGCCCGGGAGATGCACGACGTGCTGGCGCACCGGATCTCCCTGCTCAGCCTGCACGCCGGAGCGCTGGAGTTCCGCCCGGACGCGCCCGCCGACGAGGTCGCCCGGGCGGCCGGGGTGATCCGGGCCAGCGCGCACGCCGCGCTCCAGGACCTGCGCGAGGTGATCGGCGTGCTCCGCGCGGAGACCGGCGACGGGGAGACGGCCACCCCGGAACGCCCGCAGCCGACCCTCGCCGACGTGCCGGCCATGGTGGCGGAGTCCCGGGCGGCCGGCATGCGGGTGGGCGTCGAGGATTTGGTCGTCGACCCTCAGGCGGTGCCCGCGGCGGTCGCGCGCAGCGCCTACCGGATCGTGCAGGAGGGGCTGACCAACGCCCGCAAGCACGCCCCGGGGGCGCTGGTCTCCGTCGGGCTCGCCGGTGGGCCGGGGGAGGGGCTCGCCGTGGAGATCCGCAACCCGTGGCCGGTCGGCGAGGGGCCCGGGTCGCCGATCCCCGGCGCCGGGACCGGTCTGGTGGGGGTCGCCGAGCGGGTCAGCCTCGCCGGTGGCCGGCTGGAGCACGGCCGGGACGCCCGGGGCGACTTCCGGCTGGCCGCCTGGCTGCCCTGGCCGGCGGCGTGAGCGCCGGGGAGCGGGCCCCGGTCCGGGTGCTGATCGTCGACGACGACGCGCTGGTCCGCGCCGGGCTGTCGATGATCCTCGGCGGGGTGCCGGACCTGCTGGTGGTCGGGGAGGCCGCCGACGGCGCCGAGGTGCCCGCCGCCGTCGCGGCGTACGCCCCGGACGTGGTGCTGATGGACATCCGGATGCCCCGGGTGGACGGCCTGGCCGCGACGGAGGCGCTGCGGGCGCTGCCGCACCCGCCCGAGGTGCTGGTGCTGACCACCTTCGACGCCGACGAGCAGGTGCTGCGGGCGTTGCGGGCCGGCGCGGGCGGCTTCCTGCTCAAGGACACCCCGCCGGCCGAGATCGTCCAGGCGGTGCGCCGGGTCGCCGCGGGGGAGGCCACCCTGTCGCCGACGGTGACCCGCACGCTGATCAGCCACGTCACGGCCGGGTCGGCGGCGCCCGCGCCGGACCCCCGGCAGGTCCGGGCGGTGCGGCTGCTGGACGGGTTGACCGTGCGGGAGCGGGAGGTCGCGGTCGCGCTCGGGCGGGGCCGCAGCAACGCCGAGATCTCCGCGGAGCTGTTCATGAGCGTCGCCACGGTGAAGGCGTACGTGTCGCGGCTGCTGGCGAAGCTGGAGCTGAACAACCGGGTCCAGGTGGCGCTGCTGGTCCACGACGCCGGCCTGGTCTGAGCCCGCCAAAAACCGCGGGGCCCGCGCGCCTGCGTGCTTCTCGTCAGTGGTGACACAACACAGCCACCCAGGATACTGTCATTCTTGGTTGTATCAGGGATGATAGTGTCGAGGTGGGGTGTATGGACGGCTTCGTGGGGCGGACTCGGGAGTTGGCCCTGCTCGACGCGATGCTGGGAAAGGTCGCCCGCGGGGGCCGGGCCGGCCGGCCGGGGCGCGCCCTGCTGATGCGTGGACGACGCCGGGTCGGCAAGTCGCGGCTAATGGAGGAGTTCGTCGAGCGGGCCGGGGTGCCACACCTGTTCTTCACCGCGTCCGCGCAGCCCACCGTCGCCGCCGACCTCGCGCTGTTCGTCGAGGCCGCCGCCAGTTCCACCCTGCCCGGGGCGGACCTCTTCGCCGGTCAACGGCCGGCGACCTGGGACGCCGCGCTCACCCTGCTCTCCGCCGCGGTGCCGGCGGACCGGCCGAGCGTGGTCGTCCTCGACGAACTGCCGTACCTGATCGCCACGGATTCCGGTTTCGAGGGCACGCTGCAGAAGGTCTTCGACCGGGAGCTGTCCCGGCTGCCGGTGCTGCTGGTCTGCGTCGGATCGGACCTCGCCATGATGGAGGCGTTGAACGACTACGGGCGGCCGTTCCACCAGCGCGCCACCGAGATGGTGGTTCCGCCGCTCAGCCCGGCGGACGTCCGCGACATGCTGGGCCTTCCGGCGGCCGACGCCTTCGACGCGTACCTGGTCTCCGGCGGTCTGCCGCTGATCCTGGACGAGTGGCCCGCCGGCGCCTCGCTGACCGGCTACCTCGCCGACGCGGTCACCGACCCGACCTCCGCCCTGCTGGTCAGCGCGGAGCGGGCGTTGGCGGCGGAGTTTCCGCCGCAGTCCCAGGCGGCGCTGGTGCTGCGCGCCATCGGCTCGGGGGAGCGGACGTTCTCCCTCATCGCCCGGGCCGCCGGGGACCTGCCGCAGGCGTCCCTCAACCGGGCGCTGCGCCTGCTGACGCAGAAGCGCGTCGTGGAGGTGGCGAGCCCGCTCTCGACCCGGCCGTCCCGAGAGACGCGGTACAGCGTCACCGACCCGTACCTCCGCTTCTGGCTGGCGTTCCTCGGACCGCATCTGCCGGAGATCGAGCGCGGGCGGGGGGACCTCACCCTGGCTCGGATCACCAGGTCATGGACGTCCTGGCGGGGACGGGCGGTGGAACCGGTGGTGCGGGAGTCGCTGCGCCGGCTGCCCGCGGGCCACCTGCCGGAGGACACCGCGGTGGTGGGCGGCTACTGGACCCGTACCAATGATCCGGAGATCGACCTGGTCGGCGCGGACCGGGAACCGGTGGCCCGGCGGATCACCTTCGTCGGCTCGGTGAAGTGGCTGGAGAGCCGTCCCTTCGACGCGCACGACCTGGGACGGCTGGTGGTGCACCGGTCCCGGCTGCCCGGCACCGACGAGCACGTCGAGCTGGTCGCCGTCTCGCGGAGCGGGACGGTGGTGGAGGGGGTGCGGGTGCTGTCCCCGGAGGACCTTCTCACCGCGTGGCGGGATTGAACTTTCGCCCGGTGCGGGCCGTACCACTGGCTGAGGATGCGCTGCGGCGATCAGCCGCGACGCTGCCGAACTGCGGGAGGCCTGCCGTGCGAGTTGGTGAGCAGTCGACGGATCCCATCGATCAGATTCTGGGCGAGGTGCCAATGCCGGCGCCGCTGACGCCCGAGGACGTCCGGCTCGCGGTCCGGGCGGTGGTGGTGCACGCGGCGGAGGAGTGGCCGAACGGGCCGCTGTGTCGCAACGACGGCGCCTCGTACCCCTGCCGGTTGCACCGCTGGGGGCGGCGGGTGCTGGAGACGCACGGGCTCAACGAGCGCCAGATCGAGGCACTGATCCGGCACGGCAACCCGTTCGTGCACGTGCCGTTCCCGTTCCCCTACACCTCGGGCGCCGCGCGCACCGACCGTTCCGCCGCCGTGTCGCCGCGCGGCCAGGCCGGTCGGGTCGTCGCCCCGGGAATGCGGCCCGCCATCCGGCCCGGCGGGCCCGGCCGGCCGGTGGCGCCCCCCGCCACCGCGCCGCGTTGGCCCCGGGCGAGCTGAGCGGAGGTACGACCGCCGGCTCGGCCGGGTGCCACGACGCCGGCCCGGCCCGAGGGATCGGATCCCCCGGGCCGGGCCGGCGTCGACGCGTCCCGGCTCAGTCGCCGGCGCCGACCCCGCAGTCGGGTGCGGACCAGCTGGTCCGGTTCGCCGTCCGGTCGTCGTTGTTCTCCCGCCGCGAGTCCACGTGGACGTGGCTGTCGTGGTCCGGGTAGCCGGGGCCGTAGATGCCGCTGAACCCGTGGTTGCGCGCGGCGCGGGCGACCTGGCACAGCGACCTGTCCCGGGAGGTCAGGTCCGCGGCGTTGCCGTAGAGGTGCTGGCTGTCGGACGCGCCGCCGACCCGGCGATTGCAGTCGCTGCTTCGGAAGCCGCTGGTGACGTAGAGCGGCCGGTCGCCGAGGCTGTGGCGCAGCGCCTCCAGCTTCCACATGGTGCGCAGCGCGTTCTCCCTCGTCCGGTCGGCCGACAGTGGGCCCCCGCTCCACCCGCTCCGGCCGCAGTTGTCGTCCATCTCGCGGTAGCTGAAGTGCGCCGGCGTGCAGTCGTTGTCCTGCAACTGGTAGATCTTGTCGAAGGTCTGCCGCCCGGCGACGCCGTCGCTGCGCAGCCCGTACGCCGACTGGAAGCGCCGGAGGGCGGCGGCGGTCTCCGGACCGAACCGTCCGTCGACGCGGACGACCCCGCCGGCGCCGGCCCAGCCAGCGACGCGGATCTGCAGTTGGCGGACGTCCTCGCCGGAGCGCCCCTGGTAGAGGGTGCGCTGCCACGTGTAGCAGCCGTCGGCCTGGGCCGCTGGCGCGGCGACCACCGTGGCGATCGCGGCCCCCGGCAACGCCAGGGCGAACGCGACGACCACCCGTTTGAAGGCGTTCATGCGCACAGAAGTCCTCCGATAGGAGAGCGATTAGGGTGAGATCAGGACATCGACCAGGGCGTCCTGCGGTCTCCACCCTGACAGTTTCCGGGCGGGTTCGTGGCGACTAATGAGAATTGTCCTCACAATCGCGTGTCCCTGGGCATTGCCTGTGAATTACGGTGTGTTGCGATACGGCCATTCGCGGCGAGAGGGCGCAGCGCGGAACGGGACGGACGACGGACGCGAAGTGACCCGAACCGCCTGATCCGCCCACCGAGGGTGACGTCGGTTCGTGACCCGGGCCCGGTAACGTCTGCCCCGGCGGGTGACGGGGAGGTGGACGTTGGCGCGCGGTGGCGTCTTCTGCGTCGAGGGGCAGTGGCATCGGGACCTCAACGAGCGCAGCTCCGTCCTGCCCACCCTCGAACTGCTGGAACGGGCGGGCCGGATCCGGTTCATCCACAAGGACGCCGCCGCCCGGGACGAGCTGTTCTACTTCGTCGACCGGTGGCTGCTCAAGCAGTACGCCGACTACCGGGTCGGATTCTTCGCCATGCACGGCGAACCGAACCGGCTCTGCCTCACCGACTGGGACTCGGTGGAGCTGGCGGACGTGGCCGAGCGGATGGCCGGCCGGTGCGAGGGGCGGCGGCTCTACTTCGGCAGCTGCTCGGTGCTGCGCGCCCCCGACGCCGCGCTGCGCGAGTTCCTCGACGTGACCGGGGCGGCGCTGATCTGCGGCTTCACCCGCGACGTGGACTGGGTCGAGTCGGCGGCCTTCGAGACGGTGCTGCTCGACGTGCTCGCCAACGGGCACCGGCACAACGCGGCCGAGCTGCGGATGGGCTCCGCGCACTGGGCGCCGCTCGCCGCGTACCTCGGGTTCCGGGTGATCTACGCCAACGGCCGGGCCTGGCGGCCGACGGCCCGCCACCGGGTCCCCGCCCAGGCCGCCCCCGGCCGGGTCGCGGGCCGTTCCCACTGAGGCCCACCGCCTGACGGCCTGGTAGAACCGGGGGATGGCACGGACCATCGCGCGCAACACCCGGGTCGACCGGGACGCCCTGATCGACTTCCTCCGCCCCCGGCACAAGGTCGTGCTGATGACGACCCGCTCCGACGGCCGCCCGCAGTCCTCCCCGGTCGCCTGCGGCGTCGACGCCGAGGGTCGGCTGGTGATCTCCACCTACCCGGAGCGGGCCAAGGTGGCCAACATCCGCCGGGACCCGCGGGTCTCCGCCTGCGTGCTCTCCGACGACTGGGACGGCCCGTGGGTGCAGGTCGACGGGGTGGCCGAGGTGCTCGACCTGCCGGAGGCGGTGGAGCCGCTGGTGGAGTACTTCCGCAGCATCTCCGGCGAGCACCCGGACTGGGACGAGTACCGGCGGGCCATGGTGGCCCAGGGCAAGTCGCTGATCCGGGTCACCATCGACTCCTGGGGCCCGATCGCCACCGGCGGTTTCCCGGCCCGGCTGGCCGACTGACCCGCCCCGCCGGGGTCAGTACGCGGCGGTGAAGCGCATGTTCTCGAAGCGCGGGTTCTCGATCTCGTCGACGATCGCCACCGCCAGGTCCTCGTAGCTGAGCACCGCCCGGCCCTCGTCGTCGGTGACCGGGTGCTCGGTGCCGGTGCGGTAGCGCCCGGTCCGCTCACCCGGGTGGAACTCCACCGGGGGCGGGGAGAGGTACGTCCAGGTCAGCCCGTCGGCCGAGGAGCGGTAGAGGGCCAGCGCGTCGGCCTGGCCGAGCGCGGCGTCCCGGTACCGCTCCGGGAAGTCCGGCTCGTCGAGGAACGGGGTGCCGCCCGGCGTGAGCAGGGTGGCCCCGCCCCCGACGTGGATGATCCGGGGCGGGTTCGGCACGTCCCGCAGCACGGTGATCAGGTTCTCCGCCGCGTTGCGCCAGAGCGCCCGCTCGCCGCCGCCGATCGTCACCACCATCACGTCCGCCTCCGGGGCCAGCTCGGCGACGCTCTGCGGGGAGGTCGCGTCCCCGGTCACCACCTTCACCCCGGCCGGCAGCCAGGTGACCGACTCCGGGCGGCGGACCGCCGCGGTGACCCGGTGCCCCCGCCCGACCGCCTCGCCGACGATCCGCGAGCCCGCGGTGCCCCCGGCGCCGTACACCACGACGTTGCTCATGCCGGCACTCCGCCGCGCTCCGTGCCGCCATGAGGCACCACCGCGCTGAGCCTGACGATTTGCTCGCTGCGCTCGCTCATGCCGTCCAGGCTATGGACCGGCCCCGCCGCCCGTCGGCGGAACGCCTCAGTCGATCAGCGCGGAGTAGACCAGCTGGCGCAGCTGCGAGCGCAGCGGGTAGGTGCTCGACGGCATCAGCTGGGTGAAGAGCAGCGCGGTGATCTCCTCCACCGGGTCCACCCAGAACGCGGTGCTGGCCAGGCCACCCCAGTAGTACTCGCCGACGCTGCTGGGCACCCGCGCCGGCACCGGGTCCTGCACCACCGCGAAGCCCAGGCCGAAGCCGATGCCGTCCAGCACCGTCTCGGCGAAGCCCTCCGGCTCGAACGAGGCCAGGTCGCCCCCGCCCGGCAGGTGGTTGCGGGTCATGTAGCGCACGGTGCGCGGCGCCAGCAGTCGTACGCCGGCCAGCTCGCCGCCGCGCAGCAGCATCTGGGTGAACCGGTGGTAGTCGGCGGCGGTGGAGACCAGCCCACCTCCGCCGGAGAGGCAGTCGGGGCGGGTCAGCGCGAAGGCGCCGATCCGGTCGGCGCGGACCGCCTGGCCGGTGGCCGGGTGCGGGGTGTAGAGCGCGGCGAGCCGCTTGGCGTCATGCTCCTCGACCCACCAGCGGGTGTCGGTCATGCCCAGCGGGGCGAGGATCCGCTCGGTGAAGAAGCTGTCGAGGCTCTGCCCGGAGACCACCTCGACCAGCCGGCCCAGCACGTCGGTGGAGACGCCGTAGTTCCAGCCGGTGCCGGGCTGGAACATCAGCGGCAGCCGGGCCATCCCGGCGCAGGCGCCGGCCAGGTCCAGTCCGGGCGGCACGCCCAGGTCGTAGCCGGCGGCCCGGTAGAGGGCGTCGACCACGGAGGTCTGCGCGAAGCCGTAGGTCAGGCCGGAGGTGTGGGTGAGCAGGTGCCAGACCCGGATCGGCTCGACCGCCGGCACCGTGTACGGCTTGAGCGCGGAACCCTTGTCGAAGACCCGGACGTCGGCGAACTCCGGCAGCCAGGGGCTGATCGGGTCGTTCAGCTCGAAGCGCCCCTCCTCCCACAGCATCATCGCCGCGACGGAGGTGATCGGCTTGGTCATCGAGTAGATCCGCCAGAGCGTGTCCCGCTCCACCGGCGCGCCGGCCTCGACGTCGCGCATGCCGTAGGTGGCGGAGTGCGCGATCTCGCCGCGGCGGGTGACCACCACCTGCCAGCCGGCGAGGTGCCCGTCGTCGACGTAGCGTCCGAAGTGTTCGTCGATGCGCGCGAGCCGCGCGGGGTCGAAGCCGATCAGGTCCGGGTCGGTGCTGCGTGCCACGCTCACCCCGCCGAACCTACTAGCCGGTACTCCACCGGCGGAAGGGCGGAGCGCCACCGTCGGTGGTCGCCAATAGTGTGGGGCGATGCCGGAGACCATCGAGGACACCACGTTCCGCCACGACGACTGGTACGCCGAGGAGCTGGTCGACCGGCACTTCGTCCGCTGCGCCTTCCAGCACGTCGACCTCACCGAGGCGGTGAGCCGGGGCGCGTCCTTCACGGAGTGCTCGTTCGGAAACGTGGCCTTCAACGCCTCCCGGCACGTCGACTCAGCCTTCACCCGGTGCGCGTTCCGGCGGTGCAATCTCTTCGAGGCCGAGTTCGTCGGCTGCAAGCTGGTGGGCAGCACGTTCGAGCAGTGCGACCTGCGTCCGCTGCGGGTGACCGGTGGGGACTGGTCCTTCGTCGCGCTGCCCGGCGCCGACCTGCGCGGGGTGAGCTTCAGCGGGGTGCGGATGCGGGAGGTGGAGCTGACCGGGGCCAACCTGACCGGCGCGACCGTGACCGAGGTGGATCTCTCCGGCGCGCAGTTGGCCGGGGTCCGGTTCACCGGAGCCGACCTGCGGGGCAGCGACCTGACCGCGCTGGACCCGACGACGGTCGAGCGGGCCGGGGCGATGATCGACGCGGTGCAGGCGGTGGTGCTGGCCCGGGCGCTCGGCTTCGAGGTCCGCTGACCGGGGCCGTTGCGGGGCCCGGTTCCGCCCTCCATCCTGGCCACGCCGATCTTTGCGAAGATGTTGCGGCGCTGCGGGTGATCATCGATCACCGGCAGGATGGTTTCCATTGCTACCACGAAGTAACAGTCTGGAAAAGCGCAGCGCCTCACATATGGCGCAGGACGCGCGGCGGATGAAAACGTGGGGCGGGCTCGCGTCGCGATACGTACCTGCCGGGCGGTCGGCGAACGTCGAGCGGGGGGAGCGGAGAAGAGTGACCCAGGACGAGCGGGGCCGGCCGGGCGGCCGGGCGGCCACCACCGGGGCACCCGGGTCCGAGCGGAGCCGCAGCGCCATGCGCCGGATCGCCCGCAGCCGGCGGCGCCGCCGCTCGGCGGTGGAGGCGCTGACCGCCGCTGCCTGTCTCGCCGCCCTGATCGCGTACCTCGGCACCGATCCCGGGCCCGAACCGCGCGAGGGTGCGGTGCTGCCGGCCGGCGCGCCCACGGCCGCCGGGCGACCCCCCGGTGCGGGCGAGCCCGCCGGGGCCGGCGTCGCCTCACCCGGGCTGCGGCCCCGGCAGCGACCGCCGTCGCCCACGCCGACGCCATCGACCCCCACGCCACCGTCTGCCAGCCCGCAGCCGGTCACGCCGGAGCTCACCGTCAGCCGGGCCGACGTGTCGCCCAAGGTGGACCTGAGCACGGTCGGCGCCCGCGACTGGGTGCACTGGGGGCTGACCGGTCCCGGCTCGCTGGTCCGCAAGCGAGGCGGCTCGGGGGAGATCCGGGACCAGGGCGGCCGGGGCGCGCGCGAGGGCTTCGACGCCAACCCCGAGTACGTCGGCTGGCGGGACGGCACGCCCACCACCGCGGTCGACTCCACCGCGACCGGGGTCACCACCTGCGGCGACGGCAACGGCTTCGCCCTCTCGGTGGCCGGCAGCGGTGAGCTGCGCACCGTCCACCTCTACGCCGGGCTGTGGATGTCCCGGAGCCGGCTGGACGTGCGCCTCTCCGGCGGCGGCCCGGCCCGGACGCTGCGGTTGGAGGATCCGCACACCAGCCACACCGTCCAGTTCGTCATCCGGTACCGGGCGCCGAAGGGCACCCGCCTGCTCATCGACTGGACCGTCGAGCAGACCTTCGGCGGCTGCGGCAACGTCGGCCTCCAGGCCGCCGCGCTGCGCTGACCGGATCGTCGGGTGACCGGCCCGGCACGGGGGTAGCGTGGGCGCGACGGCGGCCACGAGCGGCAGGAGGCAGGCGATGTCGACCAGTGAGCAGGTGTTGGACAGTCCCCAGGCCTGGGTGGCCGACCACATCCGACGGTACGTCGAGACCGACGGCGCCCAGGGGCACGAGTGGCGGCCGGGCGTCTTCACGCTGCTGCTGACGACCCGCGGGCGCAAGAGCGGCAAGCTGCGCCGCACCGCGCTGATCTACGGCCGCGACGGCGACGCCTACCTGGTGGTCGGCTCGCAGGGCGGCGCCCCACAGCATCCGGCCTGGTACCTGAACCTGCTCGCTGACCCCGAGGTCGAGGTGCAGGTGGGCGCGGAGACGTTTACCGCTCGGGCGCGCACCGCCGGGCCGGAGGAGAAGCCGCGGATGTGGCGGACGATGGTCGACATCTGGCCGGCGTACGACGAGTACCAGACGAAGACCGACCGGGAGCTCCCGGTGGTGGTGCTGGAGCGGGTCTGACCGGGTGGGTGAGCGATAGACGTCGGCCGGTCCGACCCGGCAGACTTCTCCCCAGCGGCCCGGACCGCCGGGTCGAGGCGACCACGGGGAGGACCGGTGCCCGCTTTCGCGCTGGCGCACCTGCGCACGCCACAGATCAACGACGACGTCCTGGAGTACATCGAGCGGATCCAGTCCACCCTGGATCCCTACCAGGGGCGGTTCCGGGTGCACGGGGCCGACGTGGAGGTCCTCGAGGGTGACTTCCCGGGCACCGTGGTGATCATCGAGTTCCCGGACGTGGAGCGGGCCCGCGCCTGGTACGCCTCCCCGGCGTACCGGGAGATCCTCCCGCTGCGCCTGCGGCACATCGAGGGCTCCGCGATCATCGTGCCGGGAGTCGGGCCGGACTACGACGCCGCCCGCACGGCGGCCCAGCGGCGCGCGGCGACCGCCGCCGGCTGACCGGGTCACCCGGCCGGCTGGTCGCCGTGCTCGGCCCCCCGACCAGCCGGCGGGCCGGCCCGGACCACCGCCGGTGACGGGGCCCCGCGCGCGGGGCCCCGGACCGGTCAGCAGACGATCGGCTTCACCCAGGAGCACTCCCGGCCCTCGGGCGTCCGCGGCGACTCCGGCGCCACCGGCGGCGCCACCCGCGCCGTGGTCACCGCCTTCGTCGTGTACGACGCCAGCGCGATGGCGATCTGGTCCTCCAGCCCCTTCACCGACGAGGCGAGATGGTTGTTCAGCACGACGGAGAAGGCCAGCACCCGGCCGTCGGCGTCGGTGACGTAGCCGGAGAGACCGGAGACCCCGGTCAGGCTGCCCGTCTTGGCGCGCACGTTGTTCGCCGCCGGGGTGCCCCGCATCCGGCTGCGCAGCGTGCCGCCGACGAAGCGGTCGCTGTTGCCGGCGACCGGCAGGGCCGCGTACCAGGTGTCGAACCAGGGCTCGGCGCGGACGGCGGCGAGCAGGCCGACGAACTGGGCCGGCGGGACGAGGTTGCGCCGGGAGAGTCCGGAGCCGTCCCGCTGTCGCAGGGTGCTGGTGTCCATGCCGGTGTCGGCGACGTACTCGCTGATCGCGGTGAGCCCCGCCGGCCAGGTGCCGGAGCCGGAGATGACCCGGCCGATCTCCTTGGTCAGCACCTCGGCGTGGCCGTTGTTGGAGAGCTTCAGGAAGGGCACCATCAGCTCGGCGAGGGTCATCGAGTCGTGCCGGGCGACGGCCGCCGCGCTCTCCGGCGTGGCCCGGCCGAGCACCGTGCGCCCCAGCACCCGGACCCCGTGCCGACGCAGCGCCGTACGGAAGATGTCGGCGGCGTAGCCGGTCGGCTCCCAGACCGTCATCCAGTCGCTGGTGGGGGTGTCGTCGACGACGATCCGGCCGGTGACCACCACCGTGTTGGTGCCGTGCTCCCGCTCGAACGAGATCGTCGTCTCGCCCTCGGCGACCGTCTCGGCGCGGTTGTCGATGCGGACGTACCCGTTGGGCGGGGTCATGGTGACCACCGGCGGCAGGCCGGCGGTGCGGGCCGGGGCGGCCCGCACGATGACGTTGCCGGCGTCGTAGTCGGTGTCCGGCGCGACGGTCAGCGCCGAGACCTGCGCGGCGTAGTAGTAGGACTCGTCGTCCCAGGTCCAGTCCGGCCCGAGCCGGGTGCGGTCGTACCGGGTGTCGTCGGCGACCAGGTTGCCGGTGACCACCCGTACGCCGTCGGCCGCCACCCGGGCGGCGAGCGCGTCGTAGTCGGCGGCGAGCATCGTCGGGTCGCCGCCCCCGCGCAGGTAGAGGTTGCCGGAGACCAGGCCGGCGCGGCGGGTGCCGTCGGTGCTCACGTCGGTGGTGAACCGGTGCCCCGGGCCGAGCAGTTCCAGCGCCGCGGTCGAGGTGAGCAGCTTGGTGTTGGAGGCGGGTACCAGCCGGCGGTCGCCGTTGCGGTCGTAGAGGGTCTCGCCGGTGCCGGTGTCCACCACGACCACCCCGGCCTGCGCGCCGGTGAGGCGGGCGTCGGCGAGGATCGCGTCGATCGTGGCGTGCAGTCGGGTGGCGGCCGGGGTCGGGGACTCGGCGGTGGCGGGAGGCGCGCCGGCAGCGGCCGCGGTGGCGCCGAGCACCACCAGCGCGAGCGTCCTGGTAAAGAGACGACGATGCATGTGCTGACGCTGCCACGGAGATTTCCGCCAGGCAACCCCTTGCGCCGAAGGTTTTTTACCTAGTCCGTGCGGGGCGCCTCCGGCCCGTCCCGGTGGCGCGGGCCGCGCCGGGCCGGCCTCCGCGCCCGGGCGTCGTCCATGCGCTCAGGGTAAGGAGGGTCAGGTCGCTGAGGAGCGAAAACGTGAAGCAGTCCCGGGCGGCCGACACATTCTGCTCTATTTGACGGGGGCCCGGAGAGCGGGCACCGTGGGTCGTGAGGGGCGCTGGGACGTGCCCCGGATCGCCGGGCGATGACCGATTCGCCGTCAGGTGCGCGCTCTTCCGACCGTCGCGCGACGTCCCGATCCCGAGAGAACGAGAGGTTCGCCATGCTGAAAATGACCGACAACGCCGTGCTCGTGATCCGCGATCTGGCCAACCAGCAGGACGTCGCCGAGGACGGCGGGCTGCGCATCGCCGCCGACGCGGAGGCCGGATCGCTCACCATCGAGCTGGTCCCCGAGCCGGTGCAGGGCGACCAGGTGGTCGACAACCAGGGCGCCCGGATCTTCCTCGACGCCGACGCCGCCGAGCTGCTCAACGACACCTCCGTCGACGCGACCGTCGACGACGAGGGCGTGGTGCAGTTCGGGTTCACCGAGAAGGAGTGACTCAGCCGGCCCGCCGGGTCTCGCCGCCCCGGAACGGCCGGCCGGAACGCCCGCGTTCGTCCTCGCCCCGCCACGGCCCGGGGCGCTGGTCCCGGGCCGGGCGGGTCAACGCCTCCAGCACGTGCGCCAGGTGGTGGGAGGTGCTCCACGCCGTCCAGTTCGACGGCGAACCGGCGCCGGCCCCGCGACGGGCCCGGCGCAACAGCTCGTGGTCGCCCCAGGAGAAGCCCGCCCCGGCCGTCGGCCAGTGCGGGGCGGCCACCAGCGTCCGGCACAGGTCGGCGACCCGCTCGTCGCCCCGCCCGCCCCGCCGCGACCAGCGGTAGACCCACCAGGCGCCGTCGGTGGTGTAGCGGACGGTGGGCAGCCGGTCGGCCGGCCCGTCGCCGGCGGACAGCGCGGGGGCGACGCCGTAGTCGCCGTACCCGACGCCGAGCTCGGCGAGGCGCTGCCAGAGCAGCCAGTCCCACCGGTCCAGGCGCACCGGCTCGTCGACGGGGAGCCGGGACAGCGTCGGGGGCATCCCGCCGGACGCCACGGTCACCGACCGCCAGGAGTGCCGGCGGCCCCAGTCCACCAGCCGCCGCACCCGTGGCCCGGCCACCCGCAGGTCGGCCGGGCAGCACACGTCCCCCGCGTCGATGAGCAGGTCGCACTGCTCCGGCACCAGCCGGGCGTGGCGCCAGATCCGTTCGACGGCGGCGGTGGTGGCATCCGGGCCCGCGCGGTCCTGCCCGGCCCGCAACCGCACCACCGCGCGCCGGGCGTACGCCTGCGCCGCGACCCCGTGCGCGACCAGCCGCCGGTCGCTCTCGGCGAGGCCGATCACCGGCACCACCGGTACGCCCCAGCGGACCAGTTCGGTCTCCGGCGCGTCCGGCAGGGCGGAGACGTCGACGGCCGGCACCATCCCGGCGGGCAGCCGGCCGAGGAGGTCGAGCAGGCAGGCGTCGACCGTGGCACATTCGAGGACCGGAGCGAGCAGCCCAGCGGCGGTGCTGTCGAGGTGGCCCAACGCCTCCAGCTCGCCCCGCCGGGCGACGAGGATGGGGCGGTAGACCGGTTCCGCCGTTCGGCCCCCGTGGGCGGGCACCATACTTCAATCTAGCGGGGCATCGGTCACCGCCACAGGGACGAACGGCCGAAACGCGAAACCCGTTGCGTACCCGGAGCCCCACCACTGGCCGCGCCGGTGCCGGGTCCAGGTGTTTGCCCAGGTCAGGCGCATGGTGTGTCGGCTAGTGGACAGCCTGCCGAGTGGTTGCCGGCCCGGTGGACGGCATAGTTTCGACAGCAGGTGACGGTCGACGACCGTCGATCGTCCGCACCGCCTCATCGCTGCCGGTCCCGCCGGCCAGCATCGGAGGAGCACCATGTCCAGCACCAGCTCGCGCCGGCGGCCGGGCACCCAGCCCGCCCCCGGCAGGGACGACCTCACCCTGGCCGACGCTCAGCTCTCCACCTGCCGGCCCGCCGGTCTGCCCAGCTCCGCCCGGGCGCTCTACGCCGTGGTCGACGCCGACGGGACCCTGGCCCGCGGGCTCGGGGCGACCTCTGCCACCTGGCTCGCCACCGGGATGTACCAGGTGATCTTCGACCAGGACGTCACCGTCGGCGGCTACGTCGGCACCATCGGCCTGGCCGGCAGCGCCGGGGTCGCGCCGAACGGCTGGCTCGCCGTGGTGGGGCGCACCGGCATCCCGAACGGGGTCTTCGTGAAGACGTACGCCGCCGACGGCAGCGCCGCCGACCGGCCCTTCCACCTGGCGGTGCTGGCCTGACCGCCGGCCGGTGCCCATACGGGCGCACGGCGCCGCACGACCCTCGGGTCGTCCGTCGCCGCGCTCCGGCCGTCTCCCACCACCGCAGCCATCGGGCAGTACGCCAGCGGGGACCTGGCTCGACCGGCGTCCTCGCCGGTCGTTGGGTCGATGCCCGTTCCGATGGGGGCCAAACCTGGCGCGCGTGGGGAATTCCACCATCTGCGAGTCTCGGCGTGAGCCGGGCCCGCGCCGGGTATGAGCGCGCCATGGAGCATTTCACGATCGCGACCGTCGCCCAGAAGAGCCCGGACTTCCGCCGGGTGCTGTGGACCGGCGAGAAGACCCAGCTGGTGATCATGACTATCCCGCCGGGCGGCGAGATCGGTGAGGAGGTCCACGAGGGGATCGACCAGATCCTGACCTTCGTCAGCGGCACCGGCGAGGCCCGGGTCGCGGGGGAGACGAAGGAGGTCGTCCAGGGCGACCTGGTGGTCGTACCGGCCGGGACGAAGCACAACTTCGTCAACACCGGGCCGAACCCGCTGGTCCTCTACACCGTCTACGGCCCGCCCGAGCACGCCGACCAGGTGGTGCACCGGACCAAGGAGGAGGCCGACGCCGCGGAGGCGGCCGGCGAGGACGAGCCGCCCACCTCCTGACGCTCCGGTCGCCGGCGAATCCCGGCCTGAATCCACCCGCTCCGGGTACCCGGAGCGGGTGGAACAGCCGGCGATCTCCGACTACGGGTTCCTCTCCGACTGCCGCTCCGGCGCGCTGGTCGGCAGGGACGGCTCGGTCGACTGGTGGTGCCCGGACCGCTTCGACTCGCCCTCGGTCTTCGGCCGGGTGGTCGACCCGGCCGCCGGGCACTGGCGCCTGGCGCCGCTGGCCCCGGCCCGGGTGGAGCGGGCGTACCGGCGGGACACCCTGGTGCTGCGCAGCGTGCACCACACGCCGGAGGGGAGCGTCGCCGTCACCGACGCGCTCGCCGCCGAGCTGGGCGCCCGCGGCCACCAGCTGGGCATGAACTCCCCGGCGGTGCTGCTGCGGGTGGTCGAGGGGCTCAGCGGCCGGGTCCGGATGCGGCTGGACTTCGCGCCCCGACCCGAGTACGGCCTGCTCACCCCGTACCTGCACGAGCAGTCCGGCGGCGCGGTGCTGGCCGCCGCCGGGCCGGTCGCGCTGACCCTGCGCGGCACCGGGCTGACCCTGCGGCCCGACGGCGGGAGCCGGGTCCGGCACGACTTCGAGGTGAGCGCCGGCCAGACCATCGGCTTCGACCTGGCGTACGGGGCGGTGCACGGGGCGCCGCCGGCGCGGCTGGACCCGGTGATCGCGCTCGACGAGACGACGCGGGCCTGGGAGGCGTACCGGGAGACCCACCACTACGACGGCCGGTACCCCGAGCAGGTCCGGCACAGCGCCACCGTGCTCACCGGCCTGACGTACGCCCGCAGCGGCGCGGTCGCCGCCGCGCTGACCACCTCGCTGCCGGAGCGGTGCGGCGGCGACCGCAACTACGACTACCGCTACTCCTGGCTGCGCGACTTCGCGATGACGATGCGCGCGTTCTGGGTGGCCGCCTGCCCGGCCGAGGCCGACCGGCTCTTCGCCTGGGCGGCCCGGTCGATCGGCCGGATCGGCGACGCCCCGGTCCCGGTGCTCTTCGGCTTGGAGGGGGAGCGGGACATCTCCGAGCACGAGCTGGACCACCTGGGCGGCTACGCGGGCAGCCGGCCGGTGCGGCTCGGCAACGACGCGTGGCGGCAGCGCCAGCTCGACGTGCCCGGCGAGGTGCTCTCGGCGGTCTGGCGGCTGCACGACTACCTGGGCGACACCTTCGAGGAGGAGCTGCGGGAGATGGTCGTCGGGCTGGCCGAGCAGGTCGCCGCGACCTGGCGGCTGCCGGACCAGGGAATGTGGGAGACCCGCGAGGCCGAGCGGCACTACCTGTCGTCCAAGGTGCTCTGCTGGTTGGCGATGGACCGGGCGGTGGAGCTGGCGCCCCGGCTGGGCGGCCGGGCCGACCCGCGCCGGTGGGCGGCGATCCGCGACGAGATCCGGGCGACCGTGCTGCGGGAGGGCTGGAACGAGCGGATCGGCGCGTACACCGGTGCGTTCGGGTCGGCCGAGCTGGACGCCTCGGCGCTCTTCCTGCCGTTGTTGGGCTTCCTGCCGGCCACCGACCCGCGGATGCGCGCCACCATCGAGGCGGTGGAGCGGGAGCTCTGCACCGACCACGGGTTGGTGCGGCGCTGGAGCACCGACCCGGCCGGCTTCCTGCTGTGCTCGTTCTGGCTGGTGGAGTGCCTGGTGCTGGCGGGAGAGCCGGAGCGGGCCGTTCGGCTCTTCGAGCAGGTGCTGGGGTACGCCAACGACGTCGGCCTCCTCGCCGAGCAGGTGGACCTGGTCACCGGCCGGCAGCTGGGCAACACCCCGCAGGCGCTCTCCCACATCGGGCTGATCAACGCGGCGTGGCGGCTCACCGAGCCGGGGCACGACTGAGCGCCGCGCCGCCGCCGGGTCAGAGCACGGGTACGCCGGAGACGTCCACGGTCTCCGGGTACTTCAGCCCCGCTCCGGTGTTCAACACCACCACCCGCTCGCCGGCCCGGATCCAACCGCCGGCGCGCAGGTGCCGGGCGGCGGTCAGGCAGGCCGCCCCCTCCGGGCAGAGCAGCAGTCCTTCCCGGGCGGCGAAGTCCCGCAGGTCGGTCAGGATCTCCGCGTCGTCCACGGCCAGCGCCGTCCCGCTGCTCTCCCGCAGCGCCGACAGGATCAGCTCGTCGCCGAGCGGGGCCGGCACGGTGATGCCGAAGGCGATGGTGTGCGCGTCCGCCCACGGCCGCGCCCGCTCCTCGCCGGCGGCGAACGCCCGCACGATCGGGGCGCAGCCGGTGGACTGCACCGCCACCAGCCGGGGCAGCTTGTCCCCGATCCAGCCCAACTCCCGCAGCTCGTGCATCGCCTTGTGGATGCCGATCAGCCCCACCCCGCCACCGGTCGGGTAGATGACCACATCGGGCACCAGCCAGCCGAGCTGCTCGGCGATCTCGTACCCCATGGTCTTCTTGCCCTCCAGCCGGTACGGCTCGCGCAGCGTGCCGGCGTCGAAGACCGCGCCGCCGGAGCCGGCGACCAGCTCCGCCACCCACTTGCCGGCGTCGCTGATCAACCCGTCCACCATGCGCAGGTCCGCCCCGGCGGCGAGGCACTCCCGGCGGCAGATGGTCGGCGCGTCCAGCGGCATGACGATGGTCGCGTCCAGGCCGGCCCGGGCCGCGTACGTCGCCCAGGCCGCGCCCGCGTTGCCGTTGGTCGGCATGGCGATCCGCTCGACGCCCAGCTCCCGGGCCCGGCTCACGCCGACCGCCGCGCCGCGCGCCTTGAACGACCCGGTCGGGGTCAGCCCCTCGTCCTTGACCAGCAGGTCCGGGATGCCGATCTCGTGGCCGTACGCCGGGGCGCGCAGCAGCGGCGTCCAGCCCTCGCCCAACGTGGTGACGTGCCGCTCGTCGGCCACCGGCAGCACCTCCCGGTAGCGCCACAGGTCGGCCGGGCGCAGGCCGAACCGCTCCGGGGTCACCGCCTTCGCCACCGCCGCCAGGTCGTAGCGGGCCAGCAGCGGCGACCCGCACCCGCAGAGGTTGGCCGGCTGGCCGGCGTCGTGTTCCCGTCCGCAGCGTGGGCACTGGAGGTGGGTCAGGTACACGATGCTCCTCGCCGTCAGGTCGCGTCGATGCTCAGCCAGCGCCGGCTGCGTCGACCCGGCTCGTAGACCGAGTCCAGCCGCTTCGCTACCACCCCGGGCAGCCCCTGCCCCCGGGCGGCTTCCAGCGCCTCGGCTCCGGTGCCGGGGAACCACGGCGGAGTCTGCCAGTGCGGACCGGTCGGCGCCAGACCGTCGAGCAGCTCCCGGCGCTGCGCGTACGGCACGTCGACGCTGCTCACGCCCTCCAGCCAGAGCAGGTCGACGAGGAGGAACTGGGAGTCCGGGGCGGCCCGGCCGCCGCGCGCCGGACGCACCCGCCCGGCCCGGTCGATCCGGACCAGCACCCCGTCGAGCACCGCCTCGACGGGCGCGAGGGTCTCGGCCAGCTCCCGCAGCCACGGGTACGCCCCGGTGATTTCCCCGCCGTCGGCGTCCAGCAGCCGCAGCCGGCCGCCGGAGACGTACGCCATCGCCCGGACCCCGTCCCAGCGCAGCTCGTATCCCCAGGCGGCCTGGTCCCGGGGCAGCTTCGCGGCGGGGGTGGGGCGCATCGGCGCGACCAGCTCCGGCATGGGGGTCCAGCCGGGCGGCGGCGGGTCGGTGCGGCGGACCATCCAGTCCTTGCCACCGGTGGCGAAGAGCACGTACCGGCCCCGGGTCCGCTCCCCGGCCAGCACCACGACCACCTCGTCGTCCTGCCACTTCTCGCACTGGTAGGTGCCCCGGTCGTGGATGGTCATCCGGCCGCCGCCGTACTCGCCGGCGGGGATCTCGCCGTGGAAGTCGAGGTACTCCATTGGATGGTCCTCGGTGTGCACGGCGAGGTGGTTGCGTCCGCTGTCCCGGGGCAGTCCACGCGGCACCGCCCAGGAGGCCAGCACCCCCTCGTGCTCCAGCCGCAGGTCCCAGTGCAGGCTCCGGGCGTGGTGCTGCTGGATGACGAACCGGGCCTGCCCGGCCTTCCTCGGCCGGCGCGGGGGCCGCGGCGGCACCGGCTCCGGGGTGCGGGCCGCATCCCGCTTGCGCCGGTACTCCTCCAACGGGTCCGCCACACCCGCATTCTCCGGCAATCCGCCCCGACCCGCCGGTTGCCCGGTTCTGGGGCATGTCGCCGGGGATCACGGGTAGAACCGGCGGTATGGAGAACGCTGACCACCCCGCCGCACTGCTTCCCGGGGACGTGCGGATGCCGCTGCTCGGCTTCGGCACCTGGCAGGCCAGCGGCCAGGCCGGGTACGACGCCGTGCTGGCCGCCCTCGACGCCGGCTACCGGCACATCGACACCGCCACGATGTACGGCAACGAGGAGGAGGTGGGCCGGGCGGTCGCGGAGAGCGGCCTGCGTCGGGAGGACGTCTTCATCACCACCAAGCTGCCGCCGGACCGGGTGGGGCGGGAGCGGGAGACGATCGAGGCGAGCCTGCGGGCCCTCGGCACCGACCACGTCGACCTCTGGCTGATCCACTGGCCGCCCTCCTCGCCGTCGGACAGCATCCCGATGTGGCGGGAGCTGCTCGCCGCCCGCGACGCGGGCCTCACCCGGGCGGTCGGGGTGAGCAACTACGGCACCGCGCTGATCGACGAGCTGATCCAGGCCACCGAGGAGAGCCCGGCGGTCAACCAGATCCGGTGGAGCCCCTCGCTGTACGACCGGCGGCGGCACGTCGAACACCGGGACCGGGGTGTCGTGCTGGAGGGGTACAGCCCCTTCAAGACCAGCGACCTGACCGACCCGGTGCTGGGCCGGGTCGCCGCCGCGCACGACGTCTCCCCGGCCCAGGTGGTGCTCCGCTGGCACATCGACCACGAGACCGTGGTGATCCCCAAGTCGGTCACCCCGGACCGGATCCGCGCCAACTTCGACATCTGGCACTTCTCGCTGACCATGGAGGAGATGCGCGACATCGACGCCCTCGGCAACACCTGACCGCAGGTTTCCTTCAGTCGCGATATCGGGATTGAAGGGTATCGACATAGACGCTCGTGACGATGTAACGTGCCGTCACCCATCGTCGTCGATCCCTGGTGGACCCGCCGCACCGAAGGAGCGCCATGGCCACGTCCCGCACCACCCGTCTGCGGCGCCGAGGCGTCCTCGGCATCCCGGCCCTGCTGGCCGCCGCGCTGACCACCGTCGCCGCCCGGCCCGCCCCCGCGGCCGCCGCGCCCCGCGTCGAGTGCCTCGCCGACCTGCTCAAGAGCTCCTGATGGCGACCATTCCCTGGCTGGTCGACGTGCTCCGGGCCGCGGGCGTGCAGGTCGTCGTCGAGGGTGACTGGCTCAACCGGATGCGCCCCGGCGACTTCAACCCCATCGGTGTGCTCTGGCACCACACGGCGGCCACCTCCAGCGCCACCAACCCGCACCCGGCGTTGAACATCTGCATCAACGGCCGGTCCGACCTGCCCGGCCCGCTCTGCCAGGCCCTCGTCGACTACCACGGCGTCTTCCACGTCATCTCCGCCGGCCGGTGCAACCACGCGGGCGTCAGCGGCGGCAGCGGACCGATCCCGACCGGCGACGGCAACACCCTGATGATCGGGTGGGAGATCGACTACAACGGGGTCAACCAGGAGATGACCACGGCGCAGTACAACGCGTCGATCGCCGCCACCGCCGCCGTGCTCACGCGACTGGGCCGGGACGCCAGCCACGCCCGGGGGCACCGGGAGACCAGCACCAGCGGCAAGATCGACCCGTCCTTCATCGACCTGAACGTGATGCGCGCCGACGTCGCCGCGAAGATGGCCGGCGGGACGACGTGGAGCGCGGTGGTGGACAACGCCACCGCCGGCCGCTTCACCGCCAGCGCCAACTGGGGCGTCTCCTCGTTCTCCGGGCAGCGTTACGGCGCCGACTACCGCTACGCGGACCCGGTGGCGGCCAGCGACGCCGCCTGGTACCGGTTCAACGTCCCGGCGACCGCGGACTACCGGGTGGAGGCGTGGTGGCCGGCGAACTCCGGCTACAACAGCGCGACCCCGTACATCGTCGCCACCACCACCGGGCACCGGACGGTCTACGTCGACCAGCGGGCCACCGGCGCGCAGTGGCGCACCCTGGGCACCTTCACGCTGCCGGCGGGGGACGCCAACCGGGTGGCGGTCAGCCGGTGGAGCTCCGCCGCCGGCCTGGTCATCGCCGACGCCGTCCGGCTCACCCGGATCTGACCGGACGGGAGCGGGGCGCGGCCTTGCGGGCCGCGCCCCGCTCGCCGTCGAGGTTCAGGCGCGCGAGCAGGCGACGCCGTTGAGCGAGAAGGTGGTCGGCGAGGAGTACGCGCCGCTCAGCGTCCCCTGGTAGCCGAAGCTGGTCGAGGCGCCCGGTGCGAGGGTGCCGTTGTAGCTGACGTTCCGCGCCGTCACCGCGGTCCCGCTCTGGGTCACCGTGGCGTTCCAGGCGTTGGTCACCCGCTGGCCGGCGGGAAGCTGGTAGGTCAGCGCCCAACCGTTGACCGTGCCGGAGCCGGTGTTGGTGACCACCACGTCGGCCGTGAAGCCGGTGTTCCAGACGCTGGCCGGCGAGTACCTCACCGAGCAGGCGGTGCCGGACGGCGGCGGGGTGGTCGGCGGGGTGGTCGGGGGCGGGGTGCCGCCGCCGTTGACGCTGGCGGAGAAGGAGGTCACCCCGAGACCGGCGCCGCCCTGCCACGGCTCGAAGCCGGCCTGGATGCTGGTCAGGTACCAGCTGTTGGTGATCGCGCCGCGGTTGCGTACGTCGGTGATGAAGTCGAGCACGCTGAAGTTCAGGCTCGCGATCGGCGACGGCGCGACGTACGAGATGACGTTGTTGGAGCCGTTGCTGCCCCGCCAGACCTCCCAGGTCCGGCCGGCCAGGGTGGTCGTTCCGACCGGGGAGCCGATGGGCTGGATCGGGCCCTGCCGGTTGAGCCAGATCATGATCTCCATCTGGTTGACCCCGTCCTTCTTCGGGGTCGGGTCGAGCCAGATGTCGTACGAGGCGTTGTAGACGGCCCCGCTGACGTACCGGTAGGAGATGCTGCTCTCGGCGCTGCTGATCTGGCTGACCTGGATCGGCAGGTTGGTGCCGGGGGAGCAGTTGGTGTAGTGGCAGCCGAGGAAGACCGACGGGTACGCGGTGGGGGCGCCGTTGGTCGGGTTGCTGCCGTTCTGGGTGGTGATCTCGAAGCCGGTGCTGGTGACGTTGATGCACTGCTGGGCGGTGGTGCCCCAGCGGTTGTTCTGCACCACGTACCGGTTCTGGATCACCGTGGAGCCGAACTGCTCGCAGATCTGCGTGTCGGCGGAGGCGGTGCCGCCGAGCGCGACGGCGACCAGCGACCCGGCGGCCAGCAGGCCGGCCGCGACGATGGCCCGGAGTGGACGTCTCATCATGCTCCTTCGACTTCGGCGTGGGGGGCGCCGGACGTGCCGGAGATGGCGGCGGGAGCGCTCCCATTCATTCGACACATTTACATGTCCGCAACACGAGCGCAATCGGTGCGGTTCGATGGAGCAGCCACCACCCCGTCGTGGCCGGCCTCCGGCGACGTCCACGCGGCGAGTCGGCGGGCCTCTCGCGCCGAGGCGAAGCCCCAGCTCAGCCGGGAGGCGCGCGGGGTCGACGGCTCGGCCGAGGGGTGGTCGACCGGCTGGAGACGTGAATGCCGTACGCGATGGTCGGCCCGGGTCCGAGGAGCGTTCGCCCCGGGCCGATCAGCCCTACCACGCGTCGATCGCGGCGAGTAGTGTCTTGCCTCCAACGCGTGCCGAACCCCCCTCCGGAGGCGTACACCACCATGGGTGGCTCCCCCCTGCGCATCCTCGTCGTCGGCGCGGGCATCGCCGGCCTGGCCGTGGCCCGGGCGCTGCGGTTGGTGGGCCTCCGGCCGGACGTCACCGAGAAGCTGCCCCCGAACGAGCTGGTCGACACCGGCCTCTACCTGCCCGGCAACGCCGACCGGGCGATGCGCCGGCTCGACCTGGACGGCCCGCTCCGCCGGTTCGGCCAGGTGATCCACCGCCAGCGCTTCCTCGACGCGGCCGGCGAGCCGCTCTGTGAGGTGGATCTCGACGCGCTCTGGGGCGGGGTGGGCCAGTGCCGCGCGCTGCCCCACCGCGACCTCTACCAGGTGCTGCTCAGCGGCGCCGGTGGAGCCGTCCGGCACGGTGCCGAGGTGAGCGCGGTGGAGCTGCTGCCCAACACGGTCGGCGTCACCTTCACCGACGGCACCGGCGGGGAGTACGACCTGCTCATCGGGGCCGACGGTCCCCGCTCGGCGGTCCGCGCGCTGGCCGCGCTCGGCGGTCCCGCCCGCCCCGCCGGTCAGGTCGTCTACCGGGGCGTGGTCCGCGACGGCCCGGACCTCGCCGACTGGACGGCCCTGCTCGGCCGGCGCGCCGGCTTCCTCGTGGTGCCGATCGGCGCCGGGCGGCTCTACTGCTACGCCGACGAGGCGGGCACCGTCGCCCCCGCCGACCCGCGCGCCCGTCTGGTCGAGCTCTTCGGCGACTACGGCGGCCCGGTGCCGGCGGTGCTGGACGCGCTGCACGACGTGCAGGTGGGGCTCACCGACGAGGTGGAGCTGGGACGCTGGTACCGCGGCCGGGTGCTGCTGGTCGGCGACGCCGCGCACGCCACCGCGCCCACCCTGTCCCAGGGCGCCGCGATGGCGCTGGAGGACGCGGTGGTGCTCGCCGAGTCGCTCCGGGCGGCCGGCAGCGTCGAAGCGGCGCTGGTGGCGTACGAGAGTCGCCGTCGCCCGCGTACCCGATGGGTGCGGGACCGGACCCGGGACCGCGACCGGACCCGGGACGTGCCGCCGGCGCTGCGCGACCCGCTGCTGCGCGGGCGCGGCGACCGGATCTTCCGGGAGCACTACCGGCTGCTGGTCGACCCGCTGTAGAGCGGCCCTCCATCCTGCCCCACCACCCCGAGCGGCGCACCCACCTGCCGGGGACTATCCTCCTTGCGGATGACGGCTCGCAGATAGAAGCGCGTGCCGAGCGGGACAACCGAGAACCGGAGGCCATTCGTGACCACCGTCGCACCCAAGCCGGTCGTGACCCGGCCATGGCCGGTCCGAGAGCCGGTCAAGGGGTCGGCCATCGCGCGGCTGCTGCGCACCACGGACGCGAAGCAGATCGGGATCATGTACATGGTCACCGCGTTCGTGTTCTTCATGGTCGGTGGCCTGATGGCCCTGATCATGCGTGCCGAGCTGGCGCGGCCGGGCCTGCAGTTCCTGTCGCCCGAGCAGTACAACCAGCTGTTCACCATGCACGGCACGATCATGCTGCTCTTCTTCGCGACGCCGATCGTGTTCGCCTTCGCGAACTACGTGGTGCCGCTGCAGATCGGTGCCCCGGACGTCTCCTTCCCGCGGCTGAACGCCTTCGCCTACTGGCTGTACCTGTTCGGCGGCACGATGGCGACGGCCGGCTTCATCAGCCCGGGTGGCGCGGCCGACTTCGGCTGGACCGCCTACACCCCGCTGAGCACGGTCGAGCACTCCCCGGGCGTCGGCGCCAACATGTGGGTGGTGGGTCTGGCCATCTCCGGTCTGGGCACCATCCTCGGCGCGGTCAACCTGATCACCACGATCCTGACCCTGCGCGCGCCCGGCATGACCATGTTCCGGATGCCGATCTTCACGTGGAACATGCTGGTCACCAGCCTGCTGGCGATCCTGGTCTTCCCGCTGCTGGCCGCCGCGCTCTTCGCGCTCGCCGCGGACCGGCTGATGGGCGCCCACGTGTACGACCCCGCCACCGGCGGCCCGATGCTCTGGCAGCACCTGTTCTGGTTCTTCGGGCACCCCGAGGTCTACATCATCGCGCTGCCGTTCTTCGGCATCATCACCGAGATCATCCCGGTCTTCTCCCGGAAGCCGATCTTCGGTTACAAGGGCCTGGTGGCCGCGACCATCGCCATCGCCGCCCTGTCGATGAGCGTCTGGGCGCACCACATGTTCTCCACCGGCCAGGTGCTGCTGCCGTTCTTCAGCTTCCTGAGCTACCTGATCGCCGTGCCCACCGGTATGAAGTTCTTCAACTGGATCGGCACCATGTGGCGGGGCCAGATCACCTTCGAGACGCCCATGCTCTGGGCGGTGGGCTTCCTGGTGACCTTCCTCTTCGGTGGTCTGACCGGGGTGCTGCTGGCCAGCCCGCCGCTCGACTTCCACCTGCACGACAACTACTTCGTGGTGGCGCACTTCCACTACGTGCTCTTCGGCACGATCGTGTTCGCCGTCTTCGCCGGCATCTACTTCTGGTTCCCGAAGATGTTCGGCCGGATGCTGGACGAGCGGCTGGGCAAGATCCACTTCTGGCTCACCATGATCGGCTTCCACACCACGTTCCTGGTGCAGCACTGGCTCGGCGCCGAGGGCTTCCCGCGGCGCTACGCCGACTACCTGCCCAGCGACGGCTTCACCACGCTGAACACGATCTCCACGATCGGCGCGTTCATCACCGGTATCTCGACCCTGCCGTTCATCTACAACTGCTGGAAGTCGTACAAGACCGGCCCGGTGGTCGAGGTCGACGACCCGTGGGGCCACGGCAACTCGCTGGAGTGGGCGACCACCTCGCCGCCTCCGCTGCGCAACTTCGACCGGATGCCGCGGATCCGCTCCGAGCGGCCGGCCTTCGACCACAAGTTCCCCGAGCTGGCGGCCGGCCAGAGCGTCGCCGGCCCGCCGGAGGGTGGCGCCAAGCCGCTCACCAGCGAGTCCACCGGTGGCGCCAGCTACCAGGAGGACACCGCGGGGAATCTCGACCAGCGCTGACGCTGACGTCCGACCGACGGGCGCCGCACCCCACCGGGGTACGGCGCCCGTCGCCGTTCCGTGCCCACCGGCGTGCGGTGCCCACCGCCGTTGCGGACGGCCGCGTGTCAGCGCCTGTCGGTGCGGAGCAACCTCTCGGGAACCTGACATCGAGATGAGCCTGATGCCGGAGAGGTATCAATATGCCTCTGAGGTATCACGCTCACAGGACATACTCCCGTGACTGCCGCCGCCCTCTCGCGGAGGGGAGTGACGATGTCAGGAAGGCGCTGCCGGGCGCTCGCTTTAGAGCTGATGGCGTCAACGGATCACGGGTGGGACCGACGCCACCGGCCACCGGCCCCGACCGGATATTCGTCTACGACATCAGCTCTAAAGCCTCTGCGACACCCCTGTGGCTCCCGCTCGCTCGCCGGGCCGAGTCCCCGGAACCGGTCGCTCCCCCCCGGCCCGCCGCCTCCGCGACACGCACCGGACAGACCGGCACTTGCTGAGGGGCACCCCAAGGCCGGGTAGCGACTTTCCCGAAGTCTCGGCCTCCGGAGGGCAGCGTCTGCCGGGCGTGAGATCAGGTGGCAGGGGGCGGCGGCGCTGGCGGGCCGTCCGGACCGGCTCAGGTGGTGACAGGGGCCAGGTCTGTGGTGGCGGGCTCGGCCGGGGTGGTGGGGGGCGTGGCCGACGCGGCGTCGGCGGCGCGTTCGCGGCGGTGACGCAGTTCGACCGGGAGCACCGCGAGCGCGACCAGCAGCCCGATCGCGCCGGTGACCGCGAACCCCCAGAGCGGGACCGAGGCGTCGATCACCGCGCCGGCCAGCGGGGCGCCCACCGCGATGCCGACCGTGATGGCCGACCCGTGCAGGCCCATCGCCTCGCCGCGCGCGCCGGCCGGGGCGAGGCGGCTGACCGCGTCGGAGGTGGCCGCGAGGGTGGGAGCGCAGAGCGCGCCGGCCGGGACCAGGGCCAGGCAGAGCAGCCACCAGTGCTCGCCGCCCAGCCCGACCGGGATCGTGCAGAGCGCGAGCGCGGCCATCAGCGCCAGCGGGGAGAAGGAGCGGCTGACCGCGCCGTAGGCGAAGCCGCCGACCAGCGAGGCGACCGCCCACATGGCGAGTACGACGCCGGTCCAGCCGACCTCACCGCTCTCCCGCAGCACCGCGATCACGGCGACGTCGGTGCCGCCCAGGACGAGGGTCGCGGCGGTGCTGACGGCCAGCACCGCGAGCAGGCGCGGGGTGAGCCACTCCCGGCGGGGCACCCGGCGCTGCGGCGCCGCCGCCTCCTCGGCCCCCCGGACCGGCGGGTTGAGCAGCCACAGCCCCACACCGGCCGCGACGATCCCGGCGCCGACCAGGTAGAGCGTGGTGCGGGCGGAGATCGCGGTGACGGCCACCGTGGCGAGGGCCGGGCCGACCATGAACGACAGCTCGACCGTCATCGAGTCCAGCGCGTACGCCGGCCGGCGGCGTTCCGCCGGGACGAGCGCGGCGATCGACTGGCGGATCACCGAGAAGATCGGCAGGGCGAGGCTGCCGGCCAGGAACGCCGCCGGCAGCAGCAGCGGGTAGGACAGGGCCGGCGCGGTCGACCAGAAGATCGCCTCGGCGACGCCGGTCAGCACCAGCACCGGGCGCAGTCCGCGCCGGTCCACCAGTCGGCCGAGCAGCGGGCCGCCGATCGCGGCGCCCACCGTGATCGCCGCACCCACCAGCCCGGCGGCGCCGTAGCCGCGGCCGAGATCCTGCACGACGTAGAAGGTGAGCGTCACCCCGGTCGCGGTCAGCGGGATGCGGGCCAGCACGGACACCAGCAGCAACGGCCGGAGCCCAGGCAGGGCGAGCGCCTGCCGGTAAGGCGTCAAGTTCACGATGGTCCGTACCTCCGGCGGCCATCTTCGACCCGGGGTACGACATCGGCAAGCGAATAACGGCTCAAGCGTCCCTGATCACAGCTTCCCCCGCATGGTCACCCCGGCTCCCGCCATGGCCCGCAACGCCACGTCCAGGGTGCTCGGCGCCACGGCGGCGGTGTGGTCGAGCAGCACGGTGGTGGCGAAACCCTCCCGGGCGGCGTCCAGCGCGGTGGCCCGTACGCAGTGGTCCGTGGCGATGCCGACCAGCTCCACCCGGTCCACGTCGTGCCGGCGCAGCCAGTCGGCGAGGCACTCGCCGTCGTCGGCGTGCCCCTCGAAGCCGGAGTACGCGGCCGCGTGTTCGCCCTTGTGGAAGATCGCCTCCACCCGTCTGGTGTCCAGGTCGGGGTGGAACTCGGAGCCGGCGGTGCCGACGACGCAGTGCGCCGGCCAGGATTCGACGTAGTCCGGCGGATCGCCGAAGTGCGCTCCCGGGTCGATGTGGTAGTCCTTGGTCGCCACCACGTGGTCCCAGCGGTCCGGCTCGGCGGCGAGCAGCCGGGAGATGTTGGCGGCGACGGCGGCGCCACCGGCGACGGCGAGGGATCCGCCCTCGCAGAAGTCGTTCTGCACATCCACGATGATCAAGGCGTTGCCCATCGGCGTGGCTCCTCTCAGACGATCATGCGGCGGGGACGACGGTCACCGGGATGGCCGGATCCCCGTCGGAGAGCTTCAGACCCTCCCACGGGATCGAGATCAGGCACTGCCGCAGGTGTTCCCGGGACTCGTCGAGGGAGGGCAGCGCCACCGGCTCGCCGTCGACCATGAAGGAGCGCTGGAGCAGCCGGTCGTTCGGCCGCCGGTCCGGCACGCCCTGGGGCACCACGATCTCCTCGGTGGCGGTGCCGGTCGGCTTGTGCCGGCGGACGGCGACCTTGCGGCCGCCGATGGTGGCCTTCTGCTCCGAGCGCTTGACCACCGCCCGGCCGCTGACCTCGACCAGCTTGTAGACCAGCCCGGCGGTGGGAGCGCCGGAGCCGGTCACCACGGCCGTCCCGGCGCCGTACATGTCGACGGGCTCGGCGGCGAGCGCGGCGATGGCGTACTCGTCGAGGTCGCCCGAGACGATGATCTTGGTTTCGGTGGCGCCGAGGGAGTCGAGCAGCTCCCGGGACTGCTGGGCGATCACCGCCAGGTCGCCGGAGTCGATCCGGACGGCCCGCAGCTCCGGGCCGGCCACCTCGATCGCGTTGCGGATGCCCTGGCTGATGTCGTACGTGTCGACCAGCAGCGTGGTCTCCTTGCCCAGCGTGGCGACCTGCGAGGCGAACGCGGCCTTCTCGTCGTCGTGCAGCAGGGTGAACGCGTGCGCGGCGGTGCCGGCGGTCGGGATGCCGTAGCGCTGCCCGGCGGCGAGGTTCGAGGTGAACCGGAACCCGGCCAGGTAGGCGGCGCGGGCCGCGGCGACCGCCGCCTCCTCGTGCGCCCGCCGGGAGCCCATCTCGATCAACGTACGGCCGCGGGCGGCGGTGACCATGCGGGCGGCGGCGGCCGCCACCGCCGAGTCGTGGTTGAGCACCGACAGCACCAGGGTCTCCAGCACCACGCACTCGGCGAAGCCGCCGCTGACGGTGAGGATCGGCGAGCCGGGGAAGAACAGCTCCCCCTCGGCGTACCCGTCGACGTCGCCGGTGAAGCGGTAGTCGGCCAGCCACTCGGCGGCCCGGTCGTCGACCACGCCGGTGCGGCGCAGGAAGTCCACCTCGTCCGGGGCGAACCGGAAGTCGCGGATCAGCTCCACCAGCCGTCCGGTGCCGGCGACCACCCCGTAGCGGCGACCGGCCGGCAGCCGCCGGCTGAACACCTCGAAGGCGCAGTGCCGGTCGGCGGTGCCGTCCCGCAGGGCGGCGCTGACCATCGTCAGCTCGTAGTGGTCGGTCAGCAACGCGGGGCGAAGGGTGCTCACCGGTCCAGCCTAGAGTTCACGCCGGCTCCCCGCCGTCGTGGCCCGGGATCGCCCGCAGCGCCGCCCGCAGCTCCGCCCGCCCGGTGATGCCGAGCTTGCTGTAGACCCGCTGGAGGTGGTTGTCGACGGTGCGCGCGGACAGGAAGAGCCGCTCGGCGATGGCCCGGCTGGTCACCCCCTCGGCGGCCAGTCCGGCGATCTGGAGTTCCCGGTCGCTCAGCGCCGGTCGTAGCGCCGCCAGCGCCGGGGTGCGGATCTGGTCGCAGCTGCCCAGCAGCGCGCCGAGCCGTTCGTGCGCGGCGGCGGCCGGGACGGAACGCCCCCGGCGCAGCTCGGTCAGGGCCGTCGCGGCCGCCTCCGCCGCCCAGACCGGCAGGTCCAGCGCGGCGAACTCGTCGGCCACCGCCAGCAGGCCGGGCCCGTCCCCGGCGACGGTGGCGCGGGCGTGCCGGGCGAGCAGCGGTGGCAGCACCCCGTCGACCCGCTCGCTGAGCTCGGTCAGCCGCTGCGCCACCGTGCGCCGGCTGCCGTCGGTGCAGGTCGGGCCGACCGGTGCGGTCGCCTGGCCGAGGCGTACGAGGTCGTGCAGGATCAGCACCTCGTGCCCGGCGAAGCCGTCGACGCGCAGCCGGTCGGCCAGCTCGGCCAGGTGCTTCGCCGCGCCGGGCAGGTCGCCGCAGGCCGCCAGCACCGCGCCGCGGGCCTGCTCCAGCCAGGGGTAGAGCACCGCCATGCCGGGGGCGTGGGTGCTGTCCGCCTCGGCCATCGCCTCCGCCGCGTGGCCCGCCTCGCCGCGCAGCGCCGCCGCCTGGGCCCGCTCGGCCTGGGCCAGGCCGGCGTAGACCCGGCTGGTGGCCAGCACCGCGCAGGCGCCGAGGCTGAGCCGCAGCGCCTCACCGCTGCGGCCGCGCAGCCGCGCCGCGTACGACTGGAGGATCGCCAGGTAGCCGGTGCCGAGCCGGAAGTCACCCGCGCCGGCCTGGTCGGCGAACTCGTCGGCCACGATCGCGTCGATGCCGGCCAGGTCCCCGGCGAGCGCCAGCCGGGTGCCCCGGGCCAGCTCCATGGCGAGTTGCAGGTAGGGCATGTCGGCCCGCCAGTGCGGCGCCTCCGCCTCGACCCGGGCGATCGCCGACGCGCTGCGGGTGAACCGTCCCCGGGCCGCGTCGAGATGGGCGACGGTGCAGCGGGCCAGCTCGCGAGCGGCCACGCAGGCCGCCGGGCGGTCCAGCACCGACCGGCCGAGCCGCAGCGCGGTCGCGGTGTCCAACCCGTGCAGCCGCATGATCGCCTCGAACGACCGGACCCGGGCCCGGTCGCCCGGGTCGGCCAGCTCGTCGCCGCCGCGGGCGATCTCGTCCACCGTGGACTGCCGGCTGAGCCCCCAGTAGCTGACCATGCCGCGCACGGTCAGCCAGCGGGCCCGCCGCCGGTCGCAGTCGATCTCGTCGGCCACCGCGTCGAGCACCCGCAGCGCCTCCTCCGGCCGGTCGGCGAACATCAGGATGGTGGCCAGCAGCTCCGCGGCGTCGAAGCCGCCGTCGGCGTGCAGCGCCGCCCGGGCCAGCCGGGTCGCCAGGGGTACGTCGTACCGGGTGAACGCCTGCACGGCCGCGCCGAGCAGCAGCGTGGCGTCCTGTGCGGTGCCGGAGTCGAGTCGCCAGACGGCCAACCGCAGCAGGTCGTCCCGGCGGCGGGCGCCGACCCCCTCGAGCAGCTCGGCGAGGCGGGCCTGGAGGCGTCGGGTCCGGCTGACCGGGCAGCGGCGCCGCAGCACCTCGCCGTAGAGCGGGTGCGCCAGCCGGACGTCGAGTCGCCGGTCGTCGTGGACCAGGGTGATCAGCCCCCGCTCCTCGGCCGTCTCCACGTCCGCCGGGTCGGCGGCCTGCTGGACCAGGTGCAGGCCGAGCGGTTCGCCGAACGCCACCAGCTCCACCACGGCCCGGACGCCGGCGTCGAGCCCGCCCACCCGGGTGTCGATCAGGTCGGTGAGGCTGGGGGCCAGCTCCAGCCGGCCGGTCCAGCGCCAGACCCCGTACGTGCTGACCAGCTCGCCGCTGCCGGCCGCGGCGAGCACCAGCTCCCGCAGGAGCAGCGGGTTTCCGGCGGAGAGCCGGAACAGCCGCTCGGCGGAGCCGGCGTCGACCGGGCCGTCCAGGATGGCGGCGAGCAGTCCGGTGGTCTCGGCCTGCCCCATCGGGGCCAGCTCGACGTGCTCGACGAGGTCGTTGGTCCACAGGGCCCGGATGGGCAGCGGGATCTGTTCGCCGTTGCGCAGGGTGCCCAGCACGGTGGTGTTCTCCGCCTGGGCGAGCAGGTGGACCAGCGCGGCCGAGGACGAGTCGAGCAGGTGCGCGTCGTCGATGGCCAGCACCATCCGCCGGCCGGCGGCCTGCTCGCGGAGCACCTCCACCGCCCAGCGCAGGACGCCGGCGGGGGTGAGGCCCTGGGGCTGTTCGGCGGGGAGCACCTGGGCCAGCCCGCCGAAGGGCAGGCCGGCGGTGGTGGCGCTGGCGGCGACGGACCAGATGGCGTACCGCTCGGTGGGCAGGGCGGCCACCCCCTCGCGGAGCAGGCGGCTCTTGCCGACCCCGGCGCTGCCGCTGAGGAAGAGCCCGCGCCCCTCGGGCCCGTTGACTGCCGACAGCAGACGGTTGAGCTCTTCCGTTCGGCCGACGAAGCCCCACCGACTCATCGCAGCAGCATATCGACGGAATTCCGTCCGCAGGGGCAGCGTCACGCTCTGAAGTTGAGTAATGTCGCAGTTACCGGTGAGTACTTGAAATGTTCCGTCCCGAGGGGGAACCGACCGTACCCTTCCGACATCTGATGACCAGCACCGGACAAACCACGCGGCCGGCCTCGTGCCGCCCGCCCTACCGGGAGGTGCCGATGAAGCCCGGTCCACTCCCTGGGGTCGACGTGCCCGACGATGCCGCCGGCCCGGCCGCGCTGCCCCGCTGCGGGCCGCTGCCCACCCGCCTCGGGGTGACCGAGCCCGCCCCGGACGAGCCGCTCGCGGTGGTCGCCGCCGGGCCCGCCGGCGCGGCCCGGCGCGAGGTGCTCGCCGCGCTGCTCAACACCTCTTCGGGCATGCTCGCCGTGCCGACCGGCAGCTGCCTGCTGGTCCGGCACGCCCAAGTGGCGACCCGGGCCGCGTACGTGCCCGGCTACCGCCAACCGCACTCCTACGGCGCCGACCAGGCGGCGGCCGGACCTGCGCTGGCCCGCCCGCCGCGCCGGGTCGAGCTGAGCCTGCCCGAACCCCTGCTGCGCCACTTCGCGGTGCTCGACACGCCGGACACCGACGGCCTCGGCGTCGCCGGCGGCCGGGTGCTGCTGGACGCGGTCGGCCGCGGTGGCGCCCTGCTCTTCGTGATCGGCGCCGACCAGGCGTTCACCGCCGCCGAGCTGCACCTGCTGGCCGAGGTGGCCCGGGCGGCGGTCGAGGTCTTCTTCGTGGTCACCCCCGGCGCGAGCGGCTGGGCGGCGACCCCGGACGGCGCGGCGACGACGGAGGACACGGAGGCGTCCGTCGCGCCGCCCCGGGAGGGGTCGCCGTCCGCCGCCGCCGTGGACCCGGTGGCGGTCACCGTCGAGGCGCACCGGGCGGCACTGCTCGCCGCCGTGCCGGACCTGGCCGGCGCCCGCTGGTTCCCGGTCCACCGCGCGGAGCACCCCGGCCTGCGCCGGGCGCTGGTCGGCTGGGCGGCCGACGAGGGGTTGCGCCGGGCCAGCCTGCAACCGCCCGTGCTGCCCGGCGCCCACGGCCGGGTGACCGTGGCGACCGACCTCGACCCGGGGGACTGGTCGGAGCGGCTGGAGCGGCAGACCCGCTCCTGCGCCCGCACCATCCGCCAGCACCTCGCCCTGGAGCTGGCCAACACCCACCTGCGGGTGGTCCAGGAGATCGTCTTCGGGGTCGGCTGCGCCGGCCTGCCGCAGCTGCTCGACCGGGAGATGGAGGCGCTCTCCCTGCTCGCCACCGCGCAGTTCGACCAGGCGGTCCGGGCGGTCATCGACGACGCCGCGGCGTGGATCTTCGGCGCACCGCTGGCCGAGGGCGTCCGCCGCCGCCTCGCCGCGGCGGTCCGGTGGGGCCTGAGCGACCACCCGGCCGGGAGCGACCTCGAACGGGTGCTCCTGGTCACCAGCACCGCCGGGGTGGGCGAGCTGATCGGCCCCGGCGCGATCGACGCCCTCGCCGGCCATCCCGGTGCGGAGCGCTCCGAGGTGCTGCCGCCGGTCGCCGTCGCCCTCTCCGGTGGGTGCTGGCAGCACTGGCGCAGCCCGGGCAACGACGACCCGAACGCCGCCCGCTCCTGGGCGCAGCGGGCCCTGCGGGAGGTCGAGCTGGAGCTGGCCCGGGAGGTGTCCCGGCGGTTCGAGGTGATCCGTCTCTCGCTCGGCACGGTGCTCTCCGATGCGCTCGACCACGGCATCCTGCTTGCCTGACGGCGGCATGGTCTCGTCGTCGCGCCGTCCGGTCTGCTGGGCCCGGGAGGGTGATCCCGGCCGCCCCGGCGTTCCGGTTCATCGGTTCGCCGGATCCGGTGGCACGATGGGGGGCATGGCGGCTCCACAGGTTGCACCGGTCGAGACGCCGGACACCGACGAGGTGCCGGTCTCGGACCGGCCGTGGGTGACGATCGTCTGGGACGACCCGGTCAACCTCATGACGTACGTGACCTGGGTTTTCCAGAAGCTCTTCGGATACAGCCGGGAGAAGGCCGAGCAGTTGATGCTGGACGTGCACCACAAGGGTCGGGCCGTCGTGTCGAGCGGCGCCCGGGAGCGGATGGAGCACGACGCGTCGCAGCTGCACGCGTACGGGCTGTGGGCGACGGTGGACCGCTCGTGAGCGCGAGGAGTGAGCCGGGGTTGCGAGCCCCGCAGTCGCGAACGGGGTTGGCGCCGTGAGCATGTTCCGCCGGCAGGCCGGGCGTTACGTCGCCACCTTCGCCGCCGACGAGGTGCGGGTGCTGCGCAAGGTCGCCTCCGAGGTGGTCGGCCTGCTGACCGACGGCTTCGACCACACCGATCCGGTGGTCGGTCGGCTCTTCCCCGACGCGTACCCGGAGGATCCGGCCGGCGCGGCCGAGTTCCGCCGGTACACCGAGGGCGACCTCAAGACCGCCAAGATCGACCAGGCCGGCGCCATCCTCGCCGCGCTCCCGGACTCCGACGGTGGCGAGGTACGCCTCGACGCGGAGGCGGCCGAGGCGTGGCTGCGGGCGCTCAACGACGCCCGGCTGGCGATGGGCGTCCGACTGGAGATCAAGGACGGCACGGACATCGGCGAGGAGCTCGACGACGCGGTCGCCGAGGACCCGAGCTCGTCCCGGGTGTTCCAACTGTCGGTCTACGCGTACCTGGGTTATCTCCAGGAGTCCCTGCTCAACGCCCTGATCGACTGATTGGTGACCCCCGCCACTTCGCTTCGGGGTGCCGGCAGGCGTTAGGCTGGGCGGCGTGCTGAGCATCGACCGGTCGATCGTCGACGCGATCGTGGCCCACGCGCGCCGGGACCACCCCGACGAGGCGTGCGGCGTGGTCGCCGGGCCCGCCGGCAGCGACACCCCCACCCGGCACATCCCGATGGACAACGCCGCCCGCTCGATGACGTTCTACGAGTTCGACTCGATGGAGCAGCTGCGGGTCTGGCGGGAGATGGACGACCGCGACGAGGAACCGGTCGTCATCTACCACTCGCACACCGCCACGGAGGCGTACCCGTCCCGCACGGACATCTCCTTCGCCGGTGAGCCCGGGGCCCACTACCTGCTGGTCTCCACCCGTGAGCCCGACACCGAGGAGATCCGCTCCTTCCGGATCGTCGACGGCGTGGTGACCGAGGAGCCGGTGCGGATCGTGGACGCGGCCGTGGACCCGCACGCCGTCCAGTCCTACATGTTCGGGCAGAGCCCGGCGACGGTCGACTACGAGTGTTCCGGTCGCTGACCCTTCAGCGCCGCACACTTCATCTCCCGTCACCGAGGCACACCCGATCAAGGAGTACGACACCATGGCCATCGAAGTTCGCATCCCCACCATCCTGCGCAGTCACACCGGCGGCGCGAAGGTCGTCGAGGGCGCCGGGGACACCCTGGGCGACCTGCTCACCGACCTGGACTCCCGGCACACCGGCCTGAAGGCCAGGCTGGTCACCGAGGCCGGCGCGCTGCACCGCTTCGTCAACGTCTACGTCAACGACGAGGACGTCCGCTTCCTCGGCGCGCTCGACGCCAAGCTCAACGACGGCGACAGCGTGACCATCCTGCCGGCCGTGGCCGGCGGCGCGTTCGGCTTCGCGGCGGCAGCCGCGATCAGCCAGCACCGCGCCGCCGCGGCCGCCATCGCGTCGCACGCCGCCCGCTGACCGGCGGTCGTCATGGCGCGGTACGACAGCCTGCTCGACGCCTGCGGTGGCACGCCCCTGGTCGGGCTGCCCCGACTCTCGCCGACGGTGCCCGACGGGGCGCCGCCGGTGCGGCTCTGGGCGAAGCTGGAGGACCGGAACCCCACCGGCAGCATCAAGGACCGGGCGGCCCTGTTCATGGTCCGCGCCGCCGAGGAGGCCGGCCGGCTCCGTCCCGGTGACACCATCCTGGAGCCGACCAGCGGCAACACCGGCATCTCGCTCGCCATGGTGGCCAAGCTGCGGGGCTACCGGCTGGTCTGCGTGATGCCGGAGAACGTTTCCACCGAGCGGGTGCAGCTGCTCCGGATGTACGGCGCGGAGATCATTTTCTCGCCGGCGGCCGGCGGTTCCAACCAGGCCGTCGCCACCGCGAAGCAGATCTCGGCCGAGCACCCCGACTGGGTGATGCTCTACCAGTACGGCAACGAGGCGAACGCCCGGGCGCACTACGAGACGACCGGGCCGGAGCTGTTGCACGACCTGCCCACGATCACCCACTTCGTGGCGGGCCTGGGCACCACCGGCACCCTGATGGGCACCGGCCGGTACCTGCGGGAGAAGGTCGACGGGATCCAGGTCGTCGCGGCCGAGCCCCGCTACGGCGAGCTGGTCTACGGCCTGCGCAACATCGACGAGGGGTACGTCCCGGAGCTCTACGACGCCACCGTGCTGTCCCGGCGGTTCTCCGTCGGCACCCGGGACGCGGTGCTGCGTACCCGGCAGCTGGTGGAGGTGGAGGGCATCTTCGCCGGCTTCTCCACCGGGGCGATCCTGCACGCCGCGCTGGCGGTGGCGCACGAGGCGGTCCGCGACGGTCGCCGTGCCGACGTGGCGTTCGTGGTCTGCGACGGCGGCTGGAAGTACCTCTCCACCGGCGCCTACGGCGGCACCCTCGCCGACGCCGAGGACGCCCTCGAGGGTCAGCTCTGGGCCTGACGCCCGGCCCGGGCCGGCCGGCGGAGCACGCCGGCCGGCCCGGTGGGTGTCACGTTGGTGACAACTTCCATCAGATGATTCTTGCCCCCCCGTCGCTGAGCGTAGGCTGCGCAGCGTGGCGTACACGTCGGTAGAGATCATCGGCGATGCCGACACCGGCGTGTCGACTACGGTGAGTCACTGCGGGGCGACTGGATGAAGTTGACGGTTCTCGGCTGCGCCGGCAGCTTCCCCGGCCCCGAGTCTCCCTGCTCCGCCTACCTCATCGAGGCGGACGGCTTCCGGCTCCTGGTCGACTTCGGTCCCGGGTCGCTCTCCACCCTCCAGCGGTACGCCGGACTGCACGCCCCGGACGCGATCCTCCTGACCCACCTGCACTGCGACCACATGCTCGACGCCGTCTCGTACGTGGTGGTCCGTCGGTACGCCCCGGACGGCCCGTACCCGCCCCTGCCGGTGTACGCCCCGTCCGGCGCGCCGGACCGGCTCGCCACGGCGTACGGGCAGGAGGACAGCACGGTCGACGACGTCTACCAGTTCTACGGCCTGCAACCCGGCACCTTCCCGATCGGCCCGTTCACCGTCACCGTCGACCGGATGAACCACCCCGTCGAGACGTACGGGGTCCGGCTGGAGCACGGCGGGCGGTCGCTCTGCTACTCCTCCGACACGGCGCCCTGCGACGCGCTGCTGCGGCTGGCCCAGGACGCCGACGTCTTCCTCTGCGAGGCCAGCTACATGGACGACACGGAGAACCCGCCCGACCTGCACCTGACCGGCCGGGAGGCCGGGGAGGCGGCCACCAAGGCGGGGGTCGGCCGGTTGCTGCTGACCCACCTCGTGGCCGCCTGGGGCAGCGAGGCGCACACCGTCGAGGCCGCCGCGGGCGCGTACGCCGGGCCGTTGGAAGTGGTCCGGGCCGGGGCCGCGTACGAGATCTGAGCGGGCACCCACGGCCGGTGCCGCCGCCCTAGGATCTCCCGGGTGACCGACCCCTCCCACGACGTCCCCGATCCCCGGTACCCGCCCGGCTCTCCCGCGGTTCCGCCCGCGCCGGGCTGGCCCTCGCCGCCGATGTCGGCGCCCCCGGCCGGGTCGGCCCCCGCAGCGCCTCTCCCGCCGCCCGGCTTCCCGCCCGCGCCCGGTTTCCCCGCGCCCCCGCCCGGCTTCCCGCCCGCTCCTGGCGCCCCCGCGTCCGCGCCGCCGGCCAACCTCGCCTCCGCGCCGCCGCCCGGCTTCCCGCCCGCTCCCGGGATTCCCGCCCCGCCGCCCAGCTTCCGACCCGGGCCGCCCGGTTTCCGGCCCGGGCCGCCTCACCCGGGGTACCCGGCCGGCCCGTACCCGGCGCCGCCGCGCCGCTCCGGCGGCGCGCGCTGGCTGGTGCTCTCCCTCGTCCTGGTGGTCTTCCTCTGCTGCGGCGGGCTCGGCTACGCCGGTTGGCTGCGCCCCTGGCTGCAACTCCAGGAACGCAAGGAGATCTACGCCGACCTGGGCGTGCCGTCGGGGTTCAACGGCTCCGAGCCGAGGGAGGTCGAGGCGACCAAGAGCGTGACCGGGCGGGTGGCGATCCTCTGCGAGAAGGGGATCTGCCCGGTCAACCTGGCGGAGAGCATCCACCACTGGATGGCTGACAGCGGCCAGCGGACCGCCACGATCCAGGACGTGGCCGACTGCCTCGGCAGCGGTGGCTCGTCCGGCCCCAACTGCGTGTGGGCCTGGCGGGTCGGCGACCACGTGGTGAAGGTGTCCACCTTCAGCCTGCTGCCCCGTCCCGGCCCGCGCGCCTACGACGGCACCTTCGCCCTCGACGTCGAGGTCCGGCCGGCAGACGACTGACCGGCGCGGAACCCGGGGTCACCCCACGTCGCGCGCCGGCGTGCCGACACCCCGGGGCGGTTGGCTCGGGGCACCGCATAGGGTGCAGGCATGGCGCGACCTGACGGGCGGCTGCCCGACCAACTCCGACCGGTGACCCTGACCCGCGGCTGGAGCACCCACCCCGAGGGCTCGGTGCTCGTCGAGTTCGGCGGCACCCGGGTGCTCTGCACCGCCAGCGTGACCGAGGGGGTGCCCCGCTGGCGCAAGGGCTCCGGGCTCGGCTGGGTGACCGCCGAGTACGCGATGCTGCCCCGGGCCACCAACACCCGCTCCGACCGGGAGAGTGTGAAGGGCCGGGTCGGTGGGCGTACCCACGAGATCTCCCGGCTGATCGGCCGGAGCCTGCGGGCCAGCGTCGACCTGAAGGCGCTCGGCGAGAACTCGATCGTGCTCGACTGCGACGTCCTCCAGGCCGACGGCGGCACCCGCACGGCGGCGATCACCGGCGCGTACGTCGCGCTGTACGACGCGGTGAACTGGCTGGCGGCCCGCAAGTCGCTGGCCGGCAAGCCGGAGAAGGTGATGCACCGGTCGGTGGCGGCGGTCAGCGTCGGGATCATCGACGGCGAGCCGCGGCTGGACCTCTGCTACACCGAGGACGTGGCCGCCGAGGTCGACATGAACGTGATCTGCACCGGCTCCGGCGACTTCGTCGAGGTGCAGGGAACGGGGGAGGACGGCGTCTTCTCCCGCCAGCAGCTCGACGCCCTGCTCGACCTGGGCGTGCTGGGCTGTCTGGAGCTGGCCGACGCACAGCGGAAGGCACTCACCTCATGAACAAGATCCTGCTCGCCACCCGTAACCGCAAGAAGCTCATCGAGTTGCAGCGGATCCTCGACGGCGCGCTGGGCGCGCACCGGATCGCCCTGGTCGGGCTCGACGACGTCGAGGAATATCCGGAGCTGCCCGAGACCGGCCTCACCTTCGGCGAGAACGCGCTGATCAAGGCCCGGGAGGGGTGCCGCCGCACCGGCCTGCCCACCATCGGCGACGACTCCGGCATCGCGGTCGACGCCCTCAACGGCATGCCCGGCGTGTTCAGCGCCCGCTGGGCCGGCCGGCACGGCGACGACCGGGCCAACCTCCAGCTGCTGCTGGACCAGATCGCCGACCTGCCCGACGAGCACCGCACCGCCTCGTTCGTCTGCACCGTCGCGCTGGTGCTGCCCGGCGGCATGGAGCACCTGGTCGACGGCCGCCAGGCCGGCCGGCTGCTGCGCGCGCCGCGCGGCGAGGGCGGCTTCGGGTACGACCCGATCTTCCTCGGTGACGGTCAGGACCGGACCAACGCCGAGCTGACCCCGGCGGAGAAGGACGCGATCAGCCACCGGGGCAAGGCGCTGCGCGAACTGGCGAAGCTGGTCGCCAAGGTGCTGCCGCCGAGCGCCGGCTGACGACGTTGTCGGCGGGCTCGCGGTGGGTGGAGTGAGCCGCGCCGACGTGCTCCGTTGGCCGGACAGTCCCGAGGCCGCCGCGGCGCTCGAGAAGTGGCTCGCCGCCGTCGGGTCCGATGCCGCCCCACCGGGGTCGTACCTGTCGGGTGACTTTCTCGACTTTCGCGGCGCGGACCTCGGTCACCTCGACCTGGCGGGCGCCTACCTGGCCGGTTCGTGCCTGGTCGGGGTGCGATTCGAGGGCGCCGATCTGGGCGGCGCGTACCTGCACAACGCCGCGCTCCAGGACGCCGACTTCACCCGCTCGGACCTGGCCAGGGCCAACCTGGTCGGCTGCACCGCCACGAACGCCCGCTTCCGCCGGGCGAGGCTGTTCGCGGCGGAGCTCGACGACGCCGTCCTCGCGGGAGCCGACCTCCGCCACGCCATCCTCAACTCGGCCCGGCTCTACCGGACCGATCTGCGGGGCGCCGACCTCGAAGGCGCGAGCCTGCGCTGGTGCACCGTGGGGGGCGGGAGCATGCCCGCGATCCTGAGCGGCGCGAGGATGGTCGGCTGCCGGCTCGACGGCGCGAGGGGGACGGTCGTCGGCCCGGTCCTGGTGGATGAGCAGGGCAGCCGGTCACTCGACGGCGCCGACCTCGAGCGGTGGTTCTCGGAGCGGGGCGCGGCGGAGCTCCGCGTGGCATCCCGGACGCCCTGAACCGCACCTCACCACTGCTTGGTCACCAGGTCGCCCAGTTCGCCGACGGCGACCCGGTCCTCGGTGGCCAGGACGGTGAGTACCCGCTCCACCTCGGCGAGGGTGGCGAACCGGCCCCGCGAGGTGGCGGTGCTGGTGTCCAGCTCCTCCACCCACAGCCCCTTCGGCTCCCAGGTGGTCTGCACGCACCCGCCGGACCGGCCCACGCAGGTCAGGAAGTCGTGGCTGAGCGGGCGCATCCGCCGTACCAGGACCAGCAGCTCCGCCAGGTCCATCGGCACGTCCTGGTCGAGACCGTCGACGTGCTGAGCGGTCACCTCCACGAACCCCACCGGCGCGGGCGCCGGCGCGGTGCCCGGCGGCAGGCCGCGCAGCCGCCGGACCAGTTCCGTGCCGTCGTACCGGCCCACGGTCAGCTCGGGTCCGCCCGGGTCGGCGTACGCGCCGACCAGCGCGTCGCCCTCCCGCCGGACCTCCACCGACCGGCCCGACCAGGTCAGCCGAACCCGGACGGCGGCCGGCAGCCAGGGCAGGTGCAGCGCGGTGAGCCGGCCGGCGGGCATCGGCCCGTCCCCCGGGGCGTGCGGCCCGGTCCAGCCGCCGAGCAGCTCCACGTCGACCTCGACGTCGTCGTCCGGTGTGGGTGGTACGGCGGCGAGCCGACCCACCCGGCGTCGGCGCCACACCATCGGCACCTGGATCCGGCTGCCGGGGTCGCCGTTCCAGTGGACGGTCAGCCCCTCGGCGCGCAGCGCCGCCGCCACCTCCTCGCCGATCTCCGCCGAGGGCGAGCCCCCGAACAGCCCGTAGGCGACGGAGACGGGCGACCCGGCCACGCCGCGCTCGGCGTCCTGCCGGTGGTAGAAGGCGTAGCCGCGCGGTTCGGTCGGGCGGGGCACGTCCGCCCCGATCTCGTCCAGGCCGCAGGTCTGGCAGCAGGTGAAGTTCTCCCGCGCGACCAGGCCGGCGGCGGTGAGCGCCCGGAACGCCGCGGTGAGCCGGTCGCTGTCGGTCACCTCCGGCCAGTGCGCCTGCGCCGCGAGGTGCCGGGTCAGCTCCTCGGTCACCACCGGCCACACCAGCTCCGCGACCCGCGCCGGCTCGTCGGTGCGGTTCAGGTACTCCACCGTCTCGGTGACGATCGCGGCGGCCGGCAGCTCGGCCAGCGCCACCTGCCGCCCGACGAAGTCCCGGATCTGCTCGTCGAGCTTCTGCTCCTCGGTGTCCACGGCGGCGAACGCTAACAGCACCGGCCGACAGTGGACGCGCCCTCCCGAACCGTCCGGTCGGCCCGGGGTCGGGAGGGCGAATCCGTTGCTCAGCCGAGCGGGCCGACCTCGCGTTCGATGGCCGCGCGCAGGTCCGGTCCGGCCAGCACGGCGCGGGCCGCCTCCATCACCGGGGCGAGGAAGACGTCCGGCCCGGGCTCGCCGGCGGCCCCGCCGAGCGCCGCGACCGCCGCGCGCCCGGCCGGGGACGGCTGAAGCGGCGCCCGCAGCTGGAGCCCGCGTACGCCCGCCAGCAGCTCCACCGCGAGCAGGCTGGTCAGGTTGTCCAGCACGGTGCGCAGCTTCTTGGCCGCCGCCCAGCCCATCGAGACGTGGTCCTCCTGCATGCCGCTGGTGGGCAGCGAGTCCACCGACGCGGGGGCGGCGAGCCGACGGTTCTCGGCGACGATGCCCGCCGCGGTGTACTGGGCGATCATCAGGCCGGAGTTGACCCCGGCGTCGGGGGAGAGGAACGCCGGCAGCTCCCGGTTGCGGGCCACGTCGAGCAGCCGGTCGACCCGGCGTTCGGCGATCGCGCCCACCTCGGCGGCGGCGATGGCCAGGTAGTCGGCGGCGAAGCCGAGCGGCGCGCCGTGGAAGTTACCGGTCGACTCGACCCGCCCGTCCGGCAGCACCACCGGGTTGTCCACCACGGACCGCAGCTCCCGCCCGGCGACCGTCTCGACGAAGTCGAGGGTGTCCCGGGCCGCGCCGGCCACCTGCGGCGCGCAGCGCATCGAGTACGCGTCCTGCACCGCGTGGGCCAGGTCGTCGCGGTGCGAGTCCATCACCCGGGAGTCCTGGAGCAGCCGGTGGATGTTCGCCGCCGAGGTGGCCTGGCCGGGGTGCGGCCGGATGGCGTGCAGCTCGGGCAGGAACGGCCGCTCGGAGCCGAGCATCGCCTCGATGGCGAGGGCGGCCGTCACGTCGGCCATGGTGAAGAGGTGCCGCGCGTCGTGGATCGCGAGCAGCAGCATGCCGAGCATGCCGTCGGTGCCGTTGATCAGGGCCAGCCCCTCCTTGGCGGCCAGCTCGACCGGGGCCAGCCCGGCCTCGCGCAGCGCGTCGGCGGCGTCGGTCCGCTCGCCGGCCGGGCCGAGCACCCAGCCCTCGCCGAGCAGCGCCAGTGCGCAGTGCGCCAGCGGGGCCAGGTCGCCGGAGGCGCCGAGCGAGCCGTGCTCCGGCACCCACGGGGTGATGTCGTGGTTGAGCAGGTCCACCAGCGCCTCGGCGACCAGCGGGCGGACCCCGGAGTGGCCCAGCGCGAGCGAGCGGACCCGCAGCAGCATCATCGCCCGGACCACCTCGCGGGGCATGGGCGCGCCCACCCCGGCGGCGTGCGAGCGGATCAGCGCGTGCTGGAGCTCGGCCCGGCGCTCCGGGGCGACGAAGGTGTTCGCCAGCGCCCCGAAGCCGGTGGAGACGCCGTACACGGGCCGACCGGCGGCCTCGATGCCGTCCACGATGGACCGGCTGGTGGTCATCGCGTCCACGGTGGCCGGGGCGAGGACGACCTTGGCGGTGCCGCGGGCGACCGCGAGCACGTCGGCGGGGGTGATCCCGGTGGGCTGGATGGTCACGATCGACATTGCGGCGCTCCGTTGTGCAGGACCTGGCGGATCAGTGGCACACCGGGCCGGTAGGCCAGGTGCAGGTGGGACGGGGCGTCCAGGACGACCAGGTCGGCCCGGGCGCCGGGGGCGAGCACGCCGACGTCGTCGCGGCGCAGCGCCCGTGCCCCGCCGGCGGTGGCAGCCCAGACCGCCTCCGCCGGGGTCATCCGCATCTCCCGTACGGCGAGCGCGATGCAGAACGGCATGGACGACGTGTACGACGACCCGGGGTTGCAGTCGGTGGCCAGCGCGACGGTGACCCCGGCGTCGAGCAGCCGACGGGCGTCCGGATACGGCGACCGGGTGGAGAACTCCGCTCCGGGCAGCAGGGTGGCGACCGTCGCCGAGCTGGCGAGCGCGTCGACGTCGGCGTCGGACAGGTGGGTGCAGTGGTCCACGCTGGCCGCGCCGAGTTCCACCCCGAGCTGCACGCCCGGCCCGGGGCCGAGCTGGTTGGCGTGCAGTCGCACGTCCAGCCCGGCCGCCTGCCCGCAGGTGAGGATGGCCCGGGCGTGGTCGGCGTCGAAGGCGCCGCGCTCGCAGAACACGTCGATCCAGCGGGCGTACGGTGCGGCGGCGGCCAGCATCGGCCCGCAGACCAGTCCCACGTAGTCGTCGGGGCGGTCGGCGTACTCGGCGGGCACGACGTGCGCGCCGAGGAAGGTGGTCTCCCCGGTGACCTCGGCGGCGATCCGCAGCGAGCGGGCCTCGTCGGCGACGGTGAGGCCGTACCCGCTCTTGATCTCGATGGTGGTGGTGCCCTGCCGCAGCGCCTCGGCGTGCAGCCGGCGCACGGTGGCCCGCAGCTCGTCGTCGGAGGCGGCCCGGGTGGCGCCGACCGTGGTGCGGATGCCGCCCCCGGTGTACGGCTCGCCGGCCATCCGGGCGGCGAACTCGGCGGCCCGGTCCCCGGCGAAGACCAGGTGCGCGTGGCTGTCCACGAAGCCGGGCAGCACGGCCGCCCCCTCGGCGTCGATCCGCCGGTCGGCGGCCGGCGCGTCCCGGCCCGGCCCGATCCAGGCCACCAGGCCGTCCTCGACCAGCAGCGCGACGTCGCGCCGGATGCCCAGCGGTCCGCCCTCGCCGTAGCCGGTGTTGGTGACCAGCTCGCCGATGTTCTCCACCAGCAGGCTGCCGGCGCGGTGCGGCATCGGGTCGCCCGGGGTCATGCCGTCACCTGCGCGATGGAGGTGTGCAGCTCGGCCGGCACGTCGACGGTCAGGTGCCGACCCTCGGCGACGACCGCCCGGCCGTCGACCACCACGTGGCTCACGTCGGCGGCGGTGGCGGCGAAGAACGCCCCGACCGGCGGCACCCCGGCGGTGCGGGCGCTGTCCAGCCGTACGGTGACCAGGTCGGCGCGGTCGCCGACGGCGAGCCGCCCGGCGTCGGCCCAACCCAGCGCGGCGTGCCCGGCGACGGTGGCGGCGGTGAGCAGCTCGACCGGGCTGAAGTGCCCCCGCCTGCGGGTGCGCAGCCGCTCGTCCAGCTCCACCGCCCGGGCCTCCTCGAAGAGGTCGACCACGGCGTGGCTGTCGCTGCCCAGGCTGAGCGGGCTGCCCGCCTCGGCCATCCGCCGGGCCGGGCCGATGCCGTCGGCGAGGTCCCGTTCGGTGGTCGGGCAGAGGCAGACGCCGGTCCGGCTCTCCCCGAGCAGCGCCAGGTCGGCGCTGGTGGGGTGGGTGGCGTGCACGGCGGTGGTGTGCCGGCCGAGCGCCCCGTGGTCGGCCAGCAGCCGGGTCGGGGTGCAGCCGTGCACCGCCCGGCAGGCGTCGTTCTCGGCGGGCTGCTCGGAGAGGTGCACGTGCAGCGGCACGCCCGCGCGTTCGGCCAGGTTGGCGACGGTGGCGAGCTGCTCGGCCGGCACCGCGCGGACCGAGTGGATCGCCGCACCGACCCGCGCGTGGTCGTTCTCCGGCCGGAAGGCGCCGACCCGCTCCGCCCAGCGCAGCGCGTCCCCGTCACCGAAGCGTCGCTGCGGCCCCGCCAGCGGCTCGCCGTCCACGGTGGCGGTCAGGTAGGCGGCGTCGAGCAGGGTGAGCCGGATGCCGGCGTGCGCCGCCGCCTCGACCAGCGCGGCGGACATCGCGTTCGGGTCGTCGTACGGGCGGCCGTCGGGGCCGTGGTGCAGGTAGTGGAACTCGCCGACGCAGGTGATCCCGGCCAGCGCCATCTCGGCGTAGGCGGCCCGGGCCAGGGCCAGGTACGAGTCCGGGTCGAGCCGGGCGGCGACCCCGTACATGCCGTCGCGCCAGCTCCAGAAGTCGCCCCGGCCGCCGTGCGTCCGGCCGCGCAGCGCCCGGTGGAAGGCGTGCGAGTGGGCGTTGGCCAGGCCGGGCAGGGTGAGCCCCGGCAGTCGTACGGCGTCGGTCAGCACCTCCACGCCGGCGGCCGGCCGGCCCCCGGCGGTCAGCGGGGCGATCGTGGTGATCCGGCCGCCGTCGGTCTCGATCAGCACGTCGGGGGTGGGTTCGGCGTGCTCGGGCAGCCAGGCGTACTCGGCCAGCCAACGGTTCACCGGCATGTCAGCTCCTCCAGCACGCGGGCCAGGGCGGTCACTCCGGCGGCGCAGTCGTCGTCGGAGGCGGACTCGGCGGGGGAGTGCGACACCCCGGTCGGGTTGCGCACGAAGAGCATCGCGGTGGGCAGGTGCGCGGCGAGCACCCCGGCGTCGTGCCCCGCCCCGGTGGGCAGCACCGGCGCCGCCAACAGCGCGGCCAGCCGGTCGGCCAGCCCGCCGTCGAAGGCGACCAGCGGGGTCGCCGACTCCTCGGTGAGGGTCAGCTCGGTGCCGTCGCGGCGGGCCCGCTCGGCCGCCTTGGCGTGCACCGCCTCGACCAGCTCGTGCAGCGTCTCCGGCTCGGCCGCCCGGGCGTCCAGCCAGCCGGTCACCCGGGACGGGATCGCGTTGGTGGCGTTCGGCTCCACCGACACCCGGCCGACGGTGGCGTGCGCCCCCCGCAGCCGGGCCTCCTTGTTCGCCGCCAGCACCGTGAAGGCGTACGTCAGCATCGGATCGCGACGGTCGGCCATCCGGGTCGTACCCGCGTGGTTGCCCTCGCCGTGGACGTCGAAGCGCCACCGGCCGTGCGGCCAGATCGCGCTGGCGACCGCGACCGGCGCGTCCTGCTCGACCAGCGCGCGGCCCTGCTCCACGTGCAGCTCCACGAAGGCCGCGAACCGGCCCAGCAGCGCCGGGTCGGCGCCCGCCGGCCGGTCGCCCAGCGCCTCGGCGAAGCTCACTCCGGCCGCGTCGCGCAGCCCGGCCGCGCGGTCGACCGCGATCTCCCCGGCGAGCAGCCGCGAGCCCAGGCAGGGGACGCCGAAGCGGGCCCCCTCCTCCTCCACGAACGCGGCCACCGCCACCGGCCGGGCCGGCGCGACGCCCGCGCCGCGCAGCTCGTCGACGGCGAGGAACGCGCTGACGATGCCGAGCGGCCCGTCGTACGCCCCGCCGTGCGGCACCGAGTCGAAGTGGCTGCCGGTGAGCACCGCGTCCCCGGCCCGCGGGTCACCCCACCAGGCGAAGAGGTTGCCGTTGCCGTCCTCGGTGACCGGCATGCCGCGCTCGTCGGCCTGCGCCCGGAACCAGGCCCGCAGGCGCAGCTCCGGCTCGGTCAGGGCGTAGCGCAGGTAGCCGCCGCTGCCGGCGTCCCGCCCCACCGGCGCGATCTCGTCCCACAGCTTCCGGAACCGGCTCGCGAGATCACTCATGCGGGGCCCTCGGCCATGGGCACCCGGACGCCGGTGCGCTCGGCGACCTCGCGGGCGCCGTCGTAGCCGGCGTCGACGTGCCGGATGACGCCCATCGCCGGGTCGTTGGTGAGCACCCGCTCGATCTTCTGCCCGGCCAGCGCGGTGCCGTCGGCGACACAGACCTGCCCGGCGTGCAGCGACCGGCCGATGCCCACCCCGCCGCCGTGGTGGATGGAGACCCAGGACGCCCCGCTGGCGGTGTTGACCAGGGCGTTGAGCAGCGGCCAGTCGGCGATCGCGTCGGAGCCGTCGGCCATCGCCTCGGTCTCCCGGTACGGGCTGGCGACGCTACCGCAGTCCAGGTGGTCCCGGCCGATCACCAACGGCGCGGAGAGCTCGCCGGAGGCGACCATCTCGTTGAACCGCACCCCGGCCTTGTCCCGCTCGCCGTAGCCGAGCCAGCAGATCCGCGCCGGGAGGCCCTGGAAGGCGACCCGCTCGCCGGCCATCCGCATCCACCGGGCCAGGGACTCGTTCTCCGGGAACAGCTCCAGGATGGCCCGGTCGGTGGCGGCGATGTCCTTCGGGTCGCCGGAGAGCGCCGCCCAGCGGAACGGGCCCTTGCCCTCGCAGAACAGCGGCCGGATGTACGCCGGCACGAAGCCGGGGAAGTCGAAGGCCCGCTCGTACCCGGCGAGCTGGGCCTCGCCGCGGATGGAGTTGCCGTAGTCGAAGACCTCCGCCCCGGCGTCGAGGAAACCGACCATCGCGGCCACGTGCCGGGCCATCGACGCCCGGGACCGGTCGGTGAACTCGGCCGGCTTCGCCGCCGCGTAGTCGGCGGCGTCGTCCAGCTCCACCCCGACGGGCAGGTACGACAGCGGGTCGTGCGCGCTGGTCTGGTCGGTGACGATGTCGATCTCGACGCCGCGCACCAGCAGCTCGGGGAAGACGACGGCGGCGTTGCCGACCACGCCGACGCTGAGCGCCCGCCGGTCCCGCTTGGCGGCGAGCACCCGCTCGATCGCGTCGTCGAGGGAGTCGGCCACCTCGTCCAGGTAGCGGTCGTGCACCCGGCGGTCCAGCCGGGTCCGGTCCACGTCCACGATCAGGCAGGCGCCGCCGTTCATGGTGACCGCGAGGGGCTGCGCCCCGCCCATCCCGCCGCAGCCGGCGGTCAGCGTCAGGGTCCCGGCCAGGGTGCCGCCGAAGCGCTTCGCGGCGACCGCCGCGAACGTCTCGTACGTGCCCTGGAGGATGCCCTGGGTGCCGATGTAGATCCACGACCCGGCGGTCATCTGCCCGTACATGGTCAGGCCGAGCTGCTCCAGGCGGCGGAACTCCGGCCAGGTCGCCCAGTCGCCGACCAGGTTGGAGTTGGCCAGCAGCACCCGGGGCGCCCACTCGTGGGTGCGCATGACGCCGACGGGACGGCCGGACTGCACCAGCATCGTCTCGTCCTCGCGCAGCTCGGTCAGCGTCCGGACCAGCGCGTGGTACGACGGCCAGTCCCGGGCCGCCTTGCCGGTGCCGCCGTAGACGACCAGGTCGTCGGGGCGCTCGGCCACCTCCGGGTCGAGGTTGTTCATCAGCATCCGCAGGGCGGCCTCCTGCGGCCACCCCTTCGCGGTGCGTGCGGTGCCGCGGGCGGCGCGGACGGGCTGGTGCATCTCGTTCTCCTCTCAGCCGAGGAACAACTGGCGACGGGCGGCGGACGACTCGAACGCCTCCAGGCGGGCCTGCGTGTCGCCCGGGGAGGCGTCGCAGATCGCCTGGAGCACGACCATGGCCAGGGTCATCGGGGCGGTGTGCAGGTCGAAGACAAGGTCGGTGCCGACGGCGGCGGGGAGTACCACCTCGGCGTAGTCGGTGGCCGGGCTCACCGGGGAGTCGGTGATCGCCACGACGGTCAGCCCGGCGTCGCGGGCCTCGCGCAGCGCCTCGAAGGTCTCCCGGGGGTAGCGGGGGAGCACGAAGGCGAGCAGGGCGCTCGCCCCGGCGGCGGCGGCCTGTTCGAGCCGATCGGTGAGCAGGCTGCCGCCGTCGTCGAGCACCCGGACGTCCGGGTGCACCTTCGCGGCGAAGTAGGCGAAGTAGGCGGCCAGCGGCGCGGCGGCGCGCAGCCCCAGCACCGGCAGGGGGCGGCTCGCCGCCAGCAGGTGACCGGCGGCGGCGATCCGGTCCCGGTCGGCGAGCTGCCCGGCGAGCCGGTCCAGGTTGGCCATCTCGGCCCGGACCGCCCGTTGCAGTTCGTTGCCCTCGCCGGCGGCGCCGTCCGCGCCGGCGGTCACCTCGCGCAGGCGGCGGCGCAGCGCCGGGTAGCCGTCGTGCCCGAGCGCGATGGCGAACCGGGTCACCGAGGGCTGGCTGACCCCGGCGAGCTCGGCCACCTCGGCGGCGGACAGGTACGCCGCCGCGGCGGCGTGCTGCACCAGGCAGTGCGCGATGCGGCGTTGAGTGGGGGTGAGCCGGACGCCGTGGAACAGGTCGAGCACCCGGTCAGGGGGCGCGGCGACAGTTCCGTCATTCATGCCGTGACTCTATGCATGAAAACTTTCACAAGGCAACCCGTTGCCGGAGGAACGTAGTCGGCGGGGCTGCTCACCCAGCGGCGACCGGCGCCGACGCGCGCATCGCCGGCGGCAGGTGGGTGTGCGGTTGCGCGGACGCGGCCGGGTCGAGCGCACCTCGGCGGGGAATCAGCGGAACAGGTCGGCGTTCTCGACCGCCCAGTCGTCGTAGGTGCGCGGTGGACGGCCGATGATCTCCTGCACGGAGGGTCGTTGATCCAGGGTCCACCGGGTGAGTTCGGCGAGGCGGGCGCCGTACTCCTCCAGGGCGTACAGCGTCACGTCGACAGCGCCGTCGGGCCAGCCGCGGCGTCGCCAGATCGCCCGGCTCTCGGCGGCCGTGAGGTCGACGGTACCGATGTCGCGACCGATGGCGTTGGCGATGCTCGATACCCGGGAGCGGGTGCTCACCGGCAGGCCGACTGCCTCGAGGACGGTTCCGGAGTAACGGTCGCTCAGCAGCGCCGCCGCCGCGACGGCAGCGAGATCGTCCTCATGGATGAACGGATAATGACCGTTCTCCAGAATGGCCTCGCGCACCACTCCCTCGGCGCGGATGGTGTCCGGCCAGTCCGATCCCGTTGCGGGATACGTACCGTCGATGACGGCTCCCATCACGGCCGAGGGCCGGATGTGGGTCCAAGCGATTCCGGAAGCTTCCACGGCTTTCTCGATCGCCAGCCAGAACCAGGTCTCCGGCGGATTCGCCTGCTCGTACTCCGGCCCGTGAGACGAGAGGAGGACGATCCTTCCGACGCCCGCGTCGCGGGCGGAAGCCAACGCCTCCTGGACCGTCGAAGGGTGAGCGCCGGCGAGGAACACGCCGTCGACGTCGTTGAAGACCTCGGCGCACTCCAGTGGCCGGACGATGGAGCCTTCGACGACCTCGACGCCGCCCGGCCAGTTGGCGGACTCCTCCGGCTCGGCAAGCACACGAACCCGCCCGCCGGCGGCGAGCAACTGCCGCGCCAGGCACCGTCCGACGACCCCCGTGGGGCTGCAACCTTCGTCCTTGCGAGGTTTGACAACGGTCAGTAGCGAGACGCCCCTGGCGTCCGGCGCCTTCGCGAGCAACCGAGATTCGTCCATGGCAAGACCCTCCAAGCTGGTGGCGGGAATCTTGCGCGTGATCGGACAGCGGTGGCGGGGCTCAGCCTCGCGCCACGACCGCCCGGATCAACGTTGCGGATCCGATTCACGGACCCTATCAACACGCCCCTCGCCATGCGTGGTGTGTTCGGCCGAACCCAGGCACAGCGTCTGCGATCCCCTTGCCCGGCACGAATGCCGCTCCGTACGGTTGGCGCCGTGACGGCGGACCTGTTCGATGCGACAGCGATGTACGACGAGGACTACCTGCACTTCTTCGCCGCGTCGGGGGCCGACGCGCCGACACACGGCCCCGTCGTGGGTACGGCGTACCCTGGTCGGTCGGCCGCCGCCGATCTCGTCTGGCGGCTGCTGGACCTGGAACCTGGCATGACGGTGCTCGATCTGGCCTGTGGCCACGGTGTGCTGGCGAACGCCCTGGCCGCGCGGGGTTGCCGGGTCACCGGCCTGGACTCGTCGGCGGTGTTCCTGGAGCGCGCTCGCGCCGACGCCGCTGCCATGGCCGTCGACGTCGAATACGTCTCCGGCGACATGCGGGACCTGCCGTGGTCAGGCCGGTTCGACCGGGTGGTCAACTGGACGACCGCGTTCGGATACTTCGAGGATCCCACCAACCGCGCCGTACTGGCCGAGATCGCCCGAGTCCTACGGCCCGGTGGGCGGTTGGCCATGGACCTGGACAACCTGACGAAGTTCCTCAGGTCGTACACCCCGTCGAGGATCACCGCGACCCGCGACAACGGCGACATGCTCGTCGACCGCCACCACCTCGATCCGCTGACCGGGCGCTTCGAAGTGGAACGCACCGTGATCCGTGACGGCCGCGCCCGCCGGCTCGCTTTCGTCAAACGGTTGTTCGCCTTTCCTGAACTGCGCGACTGGTGCACCGCGGCGGGATTCACCGAGGTGACCGGATACGGCGAGGATGGCCGGCCGCTCGGTATCGATCACCATCGGATGGTCGTGGTCGCGGATCTGTAGCCCCCAGACGCCCCTGACGTGCCGTCACCCTTTGCCAGGGAGCACGATGACGAGGTGACCTCACCTGCTGTCGCCTACCGCAACCTTGACCTGTTGGCAGACGCCGGACGCTGGCACGACCTGCTGGACTTCGCTGCCGCAGCCGATGCGGCGCCGTTGGACGAGCGGCGGGAGGTGGCGCACGTCGTGGCACTGGAGGCCCCGGTGGGGATCGCCGCCGCCGCTGCCGAACTCTTTCCCGACGACGACAGGGGGTACACGGGGCCGCTGTGGGAGGTGGTGGCGCAAAACCGTACGTGGCGGGAACTGTCCCCGCATCTGACCAACCCGCGCGTGCGGCATCTGGTGGCCCAGACTCGCGTGCTGCACGGGGAGGACCTCCGTGCCACCGACGCTGACTCACACCTGCTCGGTGCCCCGCTGAGCCTTCAGCCGTGGGAAGCAGCCAACTGGTACAGCACGTTGGACATCTCGGAGTACGACCGGACCGGCACGTCGGGCTGCACCATCTGGGCCTATCCGAGCCACCTGGTCGACCCGATGCCGCTGCCCACGACCACCGTACGTCCGGCACAGCATGACGCGGTGCCGCTCCTGGACGGGCTGTCATCGGCCGCGCGGGGCTACGCGTTCCACGGCACCGCCTGGGAGGCGGCCTCGATGGTCGCCACCGACCGGGCCAGGATGCCCAGGGGACAGCAGTGGCAGGGCCGGCGGGGGCGCGAGGGATCACAGGTTCTTCTCGCCGACGCGTACTGCGGCCTGGTGCACCTGGCCGCCGGTGAACTGGCTTACGGGCGTCGAACCGGACAGGCGCTGGGACGGACAGCGCTCTGGGAAGCGCTCGCCCCTATGGCGGGGTCGACGCCTCCCGCAGATCCGCAAACCGTCACCGCGTTCGTCGAACGCCTGCGCTGCGTCGCCTGGCAGGAGCCCGACGACGAGATCTGGTACCTGCACCTCGCGATGGAAGACCCTGAGCAGGGTATCGCCTGGGTCGTCACCGGCAACGACTTCGATTGATCGTCCGTCAACGCCGCAGCGGCGTCGCCCACCCTGCCGGATCGGACAGCTAGGCCGTGCCGGCGGCCGGGTGGGTGGCCGGGCGCCGGGTGTCCACGTTGCTCGTCATGGTGTGGAGGATGCCGGGTAGTGCCGCCGCCGTTTCGGCGGGCAGGCCGGCCACGGTTTCCTCTGCCAGAGCGCGCCACAGCTGCTTGACCTGGTCGGCCAGAGCCTTGCCGCTGTCGGTGAGTTCGACGACGCTGGCGCGCTTGTCCGAGGGGGCGGGTCCGCGGCGGATGTGACCGGCGGCTTCGAGCTTGCGGGTCATGACCGTGACGCTGGGCGGCTCGCAGCCGAGGGCCTCGCTGAGCTGGGCCTGGATTCTCGGGCCGGTCCGGGCGAGTTCGAGCAGGAGTGCCTCCTGGCCGGGGTGCAGGCCGAGCGGGGCCAGCAGCGCCGCGGCCCTGGCCCGGTGGCGCAGGCTCAGCAGGCGGATGGCCTGGTTGAGGGCGTCGGCGTACGCGAAGTCCACGGGCTCTCCTTGACAGGTTAGTTATCCGCATAACATTATGCGGATAACTAATTCTAGCAACACGAGGAGCCGAGCATGACCGTGAAGGTCGCCGTCATCTACTACAGCGCGACAGGAACCGTGCACGCGCTCGCGCAGGCCGTCGCCGAGGGTGCCGCCTCGGCCGGGGCCGTCGTGCGGCTGCGGCGGGTCGCCGAGCTGGCACCCGACAGCGCGATCGACGAGAACCCGCGGTGGCGGCGGCACGCCGACGCCGCTGCCTCGATCGTCCAAGCCTCGGTCGAGGATCTGGCATGGGCCGACGCGTTCGCGTTCGGCACGCCGACCCGGTTCGGCGCGCCGGCCGCGCAGCTCAAGCAGTTCATCGACCAGGCGGGCGGGCTGTGGCGGGAAGGGAAACTGGCCGACAAGCCGGTGACGGCCTTCACCTCGGCCTTCAACCGACACGGCGGCAGCGAGGCCACGATCCTGTCGCTGGGCAACGTCTTCTACCACTGGGGCGCGCTGATCGTCCCGCCCGGGTTCACCGATCCGGCCGTGTACGCCGCCGGCGGCAACCCCTACGGCACGTCGGCCGTGACCGGCCCGACCGGAGAGGGCCCCGACGCCGCAGCGCTGGATGCGGCCCGCTACCAGGGACGGCGGCTGGCCCGGACCACGATCCGGCTACTGGGGAGCGACCGCCTCACCGACGGCGCCACGGGCGACGGCGACGCCCCCGGGGCCGTCGCCGAGACGACGTTGCAGACCGCGTGAGCGGCGGGTCGGCGGAGGAGGTCATGACAAGCACCAGCACCGCAACTCAGCGGGCCAGGTCGCACGCGGGCTCGGCCTGGATGATCCTGTCGCTGGCGTGTGCCTGCCAGTTCATGGTGATCCTGGACGCGTCCATCGTCAACGTCGCCCTGCCCTCGGTCCGCCGGGACCTCGGCTTCACCCCCACCGGCCTGGCCTGGGTGGTCAACGGCTACCTGCTCACCTTCGCCGGCTTCATGCTGCTGGGTGGTCGCGCCGCCGACCTGTTCGGCCACCGACGGTTGCTGGTCGCCGGGCTGTCGTTGTTCTCCGCCGCAAGCCTGGTCGCCGGCCTGGCGACCGCTCCTGAGGTCCTGGTGGGGGCCCGGGTCGTGCAGGGCGTGGGAGCCGCGGTGCTGGCCCCGGCGACGCTGGCCGTGATCAACACCAGCTTCACCGAGGCGCACGCGCGCGCCCGGGCGTTCGGTGCCTGGTCCGCCGCGGGCGGTGTGGGCGGGATGGCCGGTGCGCTCGCGGGCGGCGCCCTCACCACTGGCCTGTCGTGGCGGTGGGTCTTCCTCATCAACGTGCCGATCGGCGCGGTGCTGATCCTGGTGGCCATGATGTCGCTGGCCGGCACGCGAACCGGCCGGCAGGAACCGCTCGACCTCGTCGGCGCGATCACGGGGACGGCCGGTCTGGCCGCGCTGGTCTACGGGGTGATGCACAGCGCCGATCACGGTTGGATGTCCGTGCGAGTCGTCGGGCCAGCCCTGGCGGGTCTGCTCCTGCTCGCCGTCTTCACCGTGGTGGAGGCGCGTTTCGCCGCCCAGCCGATGGTGCCCCTGCGCCTGTTCAGGATCCGGGGAGTCGCCGTCGGCAACGGGATGCTGCTGCTGTTCGGCGGGATCGCCATCGCGATGTGGTACTTCACCTCGCTCTTCCTGCAGAACGCACTCGGCTTCAGCGCGCTTCAGGCAGGGCTCGGGCAGACACCCGCGGCGGTGATGTTCATGCTGGTCGCGCGCTGGGCCTCCGCCCTGCTGCCGCGAACCGGTGTGCGCCGGCTGGTGCTGGCCGGCAGCGTCTGTTTCCTGGCCGGTTTCGGCTGGCTCTCCCTGGCCGACGCCGACAGCGGCTACGTCACCGGCGTGCTCGGGCCCACGCTGATCATCGCGGTCGGCATCGGACTGACCTTCCCCACCCTCATGGCCGCGGCGACCGCCGACGTCCCCGACGGCGACGCGGGAACCGTCGGCGGCCTGGCCAACACCGCCAGCCAGGTGGGCGGGTCGGTGGGCCTGGCGGTGCTCGCGACGGCCGCCGGTTACGACCTGGTCTTCCTCACGGCGGCCGGGCTCGGCCTGGCCATCGCGGTGGTCAGCCTGCTGCTGCCGCGGCACCGGGGCGGCTGACCACCGGTGACGCCACACACTGCTCGCCGCACCCCTGCTCGGCTTACGACCGGGGTGCGGCGAGCGACCTCATCGGCGCATGCGGATCGCGGAGACAATTGGACGCGCTGACATCGGCCGACGCAGGATCAGTTTCGTCGGCAGGTCACACCCGGTCGGTGGACGGAGGCACGAGCGTCCTCTCTGTAGTATCCGCTCGGCGGGCGAGCAGAGGAGTGGGCATGCAGCCGGACGGTCCGTACAGGTTCACCGAGGTGATGGGCGTCTGCCAGGTCGGCAGGGCCTGGTGGGCCGTCGACGGGCAGGACCGGCTGGTGACCGTCGCGGTGCTCGAACCCGTGGTGGCCGAGGACCCGGCCTGGCGGCGGGCCTTCTCCGGGATGGCCGACGCGCTGGCCGCGCCGGGCGGCGCCGGCGGGCCGTACCTGGCCGCCGACTTCACCGCGCCCGCGCCCTGGGTGGCGTACCCCGCCGACGGGCCCGGCGCCGACCGGCTGTTCCTCGCCCTGGGCCACGAGATCCACAGTGACCAGCCGGCCGAGGAGAGCACCGTGGCGATGCTCCAGGTGCCCACGACCCCGCAGTCGCAGCCGGCGCCGTGGGCGGTGCAGGGCGACCCGACGCAGGTCTCCGCCCCGCCGCAGCCGGTCTCCACGCCCCCGGTCTCGTCGCCCCCGCACCCGGTCTCCACGCCGCCGGTGTCGGCCCCACCCCACCCGGTCTCCACACCCCCGCACCAGGTGTCGGGCCCGCCGGTGTCGCCGGCCTACCCGCAGCCGGTGAGCGTCCCGCCGGACGACCCGCTGACCTCCACCGCCCGCCGGATCCAGCCCTCCGCGCCGCCCCGGCGCCGCACCGGGCTCTGGCTCGGGATCGTCGCGCTGGTGCTGGTGGTGCTTGCCGCCGCCGGTGGCGTGGCCGTCTGGGTCGGCTCCGACGACGGCGAGGGCGCCCCGCCGCCGTACACCCTGGAAGAGCGGGCCGTCGCGGTGGCCTCGCCGTCCCTGGTCTACGTGGAGGTCGTCTTCACCGGGTACCTCCGGGACAAGCAGACCGGGACGCCGCTGCGGGCGGCGCCGATCACCTTCAACCGTCGCTGCAGCGGTTTCGTGGTGAGTCCCGCCGGCCACGTGCTCACCAACGGCTTCTGCGTGCGGCCCACCGGCGACACCCCGCGGCAGAACGCCCTCTACGCGCTGGGCCGGATCCTGATCAAGGAGAAGAAGCTCGAGCCCGGCAAACTCGACGAGTACGTCGCGCGGCAGCTCAGGACCACCGTCCTCACCGGCATCGACTCGGCGAAGGAACCGGCCGTCCGGGTCTTCGGACAGCTCAACGTGGCCAGGGGCAACCTCACCGACGGCCCGGCGATCCCCGGTGAGATCGTCCGGACGTGGGATCCGCTGGCGGGCAACGTCGCGCTGGTCAAGCTCGCTCAGGAGGGGCTGCCCGTGGCCGAGCTGAACACGTCGGCCGAGCTGTCGGAAGGGACGGCACTGCTCTCGGTCGGGTACGCCACGGCCGAGAAGGACCCCCTCACCGCCGCCTACACCGTCGCGTCGAAGCGGGTGACCGTGACCGGATCGGGCAGCCTGGGGCCGGTCGCCGTGACCCGGGTCAACGACGACGTGGGGATCCACTCCCGCGGTGGACCGGTGATCGACACCAACGGCCGGGTCGTCGGCATCCTGGACAACGACGAGGCGCTGCCCGACAAGGCCAACCGTCTGGTCGTTCCGGCGTCCACGCTGGACGCGATGCTCGGCGAAGCCGGGGTCACCGACGGTCTCGGCGATACCGACAAGCTCTACCGCAGCGGGCTCGACGACTACTTCGCCGGCCGGTACGCCGAGGCCATCAGCCGGCTCGACACCGTCGCGGCCCGGTCACCCGCCAATCTCGTCGCGCGGACCTACCGGCAGAACGCGGCCGACCGCCAGAAGATCGAGGGGAGCGACTGAACCGCCCGACCCCGGGTCGGTTTGTCGCCGCTACCGGCCGTCGCGCAGGAGCGGGAGCGACCGCGGCTGGTAGCCGTTGAGGTACCGGGCCGGGTCGGCCTTGAGTACGGAGTCGAGCAGCGTGCCGAAGACGTCGCGGAAGTCCACCGTCGCCCGGAGGTCCCCGTCGTCCAGGTCGACCAGGCTCGGCTGTTCGCCGTACAGGCCACCGGCGACCCCGGAACCGAGCACGAGGAGCGGACCGGCCGTGCCGTGGTCGGTGCCGTCCGACGAGTTCGCCCGGACCCGGCGGCCGAACTCGCTGTACACCGCCACGGTCACCCGCTGGCCCGCCGGCGTCCTCGCCATCCGGTCCAGGAACGCGGAGAGCGCCTCGTCGAGCTGCTTCAGCAACCACTCCTGTCCGACCCGCTCATTGGCGTGCGTGTCGAATCCGCCCAGGCTCACCGAGTAGACCCGGGTGGGCACACCCGCCTCGACGCACCGGCCGACCAGGGCGAGCTGCGCGGCCAGGGCGCTACCGCCACCGGTCGCGGTCGACGGCAGGGGTGGCGGCTCGCCCGTCGCGGACGGGGCGCCCCGCTCCGCCTGGTGGACGAGCCGGTTGACCTGGAGGAACTCCTGGTGCGCCTGGGCCGCGCGCGCCTGGAGCGCCGACTCGCCGTCCTGGGGCCGCCCCAGCGCGGCGACCATCTCGGCGTCGATGCCGCCCGGGAGTTCCAGCCCGCCGACCGCCACACACGCGCCCACCCGCGTCTCGCCCACCAGCAGCGGTGGGAGTACCGGCTCGAAGCTGACCGCCGCCTCGGCGGAGGCGTCGGTCCCGTCGAGCCAGCGGCCCACCCAACCGGTGGGCAGGGGCAGCTTCGGCGACCCCGTCTGCCAGATGTCCATGGACCGGAAGTGGCTCCGGTCGGGCCGGGGATAGCCGACCCCGAGCACCACGGCCAGCTGCCGGTCGTCCCAGAGTCGTTTCAGCCCGGTCAGCACCGGATTCAGCCCGAGCGCGTCGTCGAGACGCAGCACCCGCTCGGGGGGGTACGCCAGCTCGGGGCGGGCGGAATGGTACGCCGCGTCCGCGTACGGGACGACGGTGTTGAGGCCGTCGTTGCCCCCGTACAGGGTGACCAGGACCAGCTTGTCGAGGCCGTCGTCGGCTCCCGACCCGGGGTCGCCGGCGGTGGAGAGCAGCTCGGCCAGGCCCATGCCTGCGGCGGCGAGCGCGGCGGCGCCGCCGGCGCCGGCCGAGGCGAGCAGGAACCTGCGTCGGGTCAACGAGTCCATCAGATCACCAGGTACTCCGGGCTCGCCAGCCCGAGGGTCAGCAGCTGCCGCGGATGCCTCGCCTGCTTGAGGGCCAGGTAGGTCCGGGGCGTCCACGTCTCGACCGCGAGGAGGGTCGCCAGCTCCTCGGCGGTCAGGCGGTCGATCTCGGCGAGACCGGCGAGCAGATCGGCCAGGCCCAGGCGGACCTGCGCCGCGGCCGAATTCAGCCACGCCGCCCCGCTCGGCCAGCCGCCCACGCTCGGTGGGGCGAACGGGACCTGACCCAGGCCGCCCAACCCGGCCAGGATCCGGTTCAACGTGTCCTCCGGGAGGCGGGCGGGCCGGATGGCCAACTGCCGCATCGCGCCGACGAGCCACTCCACCGGCTGCTTCACCAGCCGGTGGCGACCGGAGCGGAACTCCTCGTCCTCGAAGAGGGCCCGCAGCATGCGCATGCCGACGGGGAACGCCGCCCTCATCCGCTGCTCCGTCGAACCGGCCATCGGCTCGGTGGAGGAGCCGTACCGGAACCACAGGCGCGACGCGATGAAACGGGCGCAGGCCGGCTGCCGGGCCAGGAGGTCGACCAGCGTGTGGGCGTCGAAGTCGGCGGTGCTGCCGAGGATCGTCTTCGGTCCGGCGTCGTGGACGCCGGGGAAGAAGATGGCCGTCTCCGGGACACCCAGATCGGTCCTCCAGCCGGTCAGCGCGCGGCCGGCCTCCTTCACGTCCCGCTCGGTGTAGTTGCCGATGCCCAGCAGGAACAGCTCCATCAGCTCGCGGGCGAGGTTCTCGTTGGGTGCGTCCCTGGTGTTGAGTTGACCGTCGAGCCAGTAGACCAGTGCGGGATCGGAGACCAGCTTCCTCGCCATCACCCCGATCGTCGGCGAGCTGCGGATCTTCCGGTGCTGCGCGAGCATGAACTGGGGGCTGCCGACCTTCCGGATCGACGTGGCCCAGTGCCCGTGCCAGAAGAAGATCAGTTTTTCGTGGGCCTGGTGGTCGGCGGCCGTCAGCCGGTCCAGCCACCACCGCATGAGCGCGCTGGTGTGCACCCGCCGGGTCGCCTCCGCCGCGGCCCGCTGCTCGGCCGTCGGGTTCGGCAGGTCGTCGAAGGGGTCGCGGCCGAGCTCCGGCATCGGTGCGGTGGCGGCGCCCCGGTCCGGCCCGGCCGGTGCCAGCAACCTCGACACGGTCGCCGCGTAACCGGCCTTCTTCGCTGCCGCCAGCTCGGACGCCGTCGGACCGAAGCCCGCCCGCCGCAACAGCATCGCGACGTCATCGCTCATCGTTGTCAACCTACGTGGAGGTCGCGGGATCTCGAGGACCGGTCTCTGCCGTCCACTGTGCGCTGCCGGACCAGGCGCGCCCATTCTAGCCGGTCCTCCTGCTCACGGTGGCCCCCCGAAACCGGTCGGACCGTCCTCCGCGGGTGCCCGGACGCCCCCGACGGCGCCGAAACCCGGACGCCCACTACCCGGCCGGCCGGACCACGATCAGGCCGAGCAGGTTCGCGCGGGACCTGCGCAGCACGCCCGCCGTGGCGGCGAGCTGGTCGACCTGGGTGGAGCCGACCCGCGCCAGCACCGCGGTGGCGTCCGTGGCGGTAACCAGGGTCTCCGCTTCGGCGTCCAACAGCAGCGGCGGACCGCTGACGACGACCAGGACCTGGTCCCGCCGACACGACTCCAGCAGGTTGGCCAGCCGGTCGGGCCGAAGCAGCAGCTCGGGCGGTTCCGGTGCGACCCGGCCGGTGGGCAGGACGAAGAGCGGAAGATCCGGGTGCCAGTGGACCGCCACGTCGCCGACCGACGCCCCGCCCCGCAGGACGTCGGCCAGGCCGGTGTCGTTGGGGACGGCGAACAGTTCGTGGACCTCGGGGTTCCTCAGGTTCGCGTCCACCAGCACCACGGTCTCGCCGGCCCGGGCGCACGCGATGGCCAGGTCGGCGGCGGTGCCGGCCCCACCGTCACCGGCGGCGCCACCGAGCAGCGTGATGCTGGTCGACGGTTCGCCGATCGCCTGTAGCCGGAGCGTCGTCCGCAGCCGCCGGAAGGCCTCCGCCCGGTCGGAGTTCTCGTTCCACGCCATGACGGGCGCCGCCTTCGGGTCGGCGTCGACCACACCGACCAGGGCCAGCCCCGCGACCTCGGCGGCGTGGTCCGCGTCCCGGACGGCGCGCTCCCGGGCGTACGCCGTGAGCGCCGACGCCGCCGCCACGAGCAGACCACCGGCGAGGCCGAGGCCGACGTTGGTCAGCGGCCGCGGCGAGTCCGGGGCCGGTGGCGTGATCGCCCGCCGTACGACGGACACCTTGACCGGCGGCGCGTCGACGCCGGTCGGCCGCTCCAGCCGGCCGATGTAGCCGGGGAATTCGTCCGCGATCGCGTTGGCGATGTCCCGGGCCCGATCGGGATCCGCATCGCCGACCTCGACGGTCAGGACCGCCGTGCTGGCCTTCCCCGTCACCTCGACCTGTGCCGTCAGCTCCTCCGGGGAGTACGGCAGGTCCAGCCGGTCGATCACCGTCGCGGCGACCTCGGGACTGTTGCCGATCTCGGCGTACGACCGGACGCGTTGCAGGATGTAGTTGCCGCCGGTGTCGAGCTGGCGGATGTCCTTCGTCGGGAAGTTCGGCGAGAAGAACAGCTGCACGTCCGCCTTGTAGACCGGGGTCTGGAGCACGGAGGCCAGGCCGCCGCCCAGGCCGCCGAGGAGGACGAGGGTGAGCACCGCCCAGCGGTACCGGCGCAGTGCCCGCAGCTGGTGACGGGGCGTCAGCCGGGTCCACTGACCGACCGCCGAGCGCGATCTGTCGACGACGCCACGCAGACCCGTCCGGTGCGGCGGGGTGTCCGTCGGCGGGATGACCGCGTCGGCGGGCCGGAGTCCGTCCGAAAGCCTCACTGTTGATCCTCACTCGCTTCGGCCGGCCGCCCACCGGAGGCCGCGCCCGACTCGTACATTCGTGCGCCCGGTCGCACCGACGATCCCGGGCTTCCCGCGACGGTGCTGCTCATCGCGCCCCGGCGAGCAGCCCCTCGGCCGACGCCGGCGGCTCCCGTTCTGCCGTCCCCGCCGCGCCCGGATCCCCGCCGACCGCCAGGCCGGCCGCCAGGATCAGCACGGCGACGGCGCACGGCCACAGGTAGAAGTCGAAGAAGGAGATCTGCACCGCGATCCCCACGACCAGCATGCGAGCCGCCGTCGACCTCGACCGGAGCAGCAGGGCCACCAGTATTGCGAGGAAGGGCAGGAGGGTGAGCAGCCCGAAGTCGTACCAGAGGGTGAGGTAGCTGTTGTCGAAGGTCTGCGCCAGGTGGTCGCCGATCCCGACCTCCTGGAAGAACCGGACGTGCGCCTCCGGTCCCAGGCCGAACAGCACCGTGTCGTAGCCCTCCCGCAGGCCGGACCACGCCGCGTCGAACCGGCTGTACCGGGCGGTGGCCGAACTCGACCCGGTCATGTTGGACAGCCGCGACTCGACCATGTCGAGCGCGTTCCGGACCGGGGCGGGGCGGACCACCAGCAGGCCCGCGCCGACCAGGGCACCGGCCGCCACGACAGCCACACCACGGCGGGTCACCTTCCGATCCTGGGCGAGGTACCAGACGACGACCGCGCCGGCGAGACCGAACCAGGCGCTACGGGAGCCGGAGAGCAGCAGGCCGACCGCGCCGGCGGCGAACGGCACCTGCCACAGCCGCCCGCGCAGGGCGAGCGCGACGCACATCGACGTCATGCACCAGGTGCCGTAGACGATCGGGTGGCCGACCGTGCCCACCGACCTGCCCTCGCCCGCGGACGAGGTGAACGCGTTGCTGATCGCCAGGTCGTCGAGGACCAACCAGGTCCCGGTCACGCGCTGGTGGACGGCGAGGAGCGCCACCGGCACCCCCGCCCACGCGAACGCCCTCGCCAGGCGCCTGAGCGCCGGGGGGTCCTGCCGTGCCTCCTCGACCACGTGCCAGGCGATGACGGCGTAGCAGACGAACGGCGCGAGCGCGAAGACCAGGTCCTTCGGTCCCCGCCAGTGCGCCAGGGCGGCGAGCAGGCCCGCCGCCGGCAGGGCGAAGGCGGCCATCCCGACGGAGGCCAGCGGGACGTCCGGGTGGAACCGCTGGAGGCGCCCGTACAGCGCGATGGCCGTCGCCGCCAGCAGGACGACCCAGACGGGTTTGGTGGGGTAGCCCGGATCGGCGGTGACCGGCACGAGGAGCAGCACCGCGAAGAGCGCGTGGTTCAACCGGGACGGGGTCCCGAGCCCCCAGAGCAGCAGCGCGGCCAACCCCAGCACGCCCAGCAGGACGGGCCGCCAGCCGGCCAGGAGACCCACCGTCACCGCCAGCACGGCGGGCGGGCCGAACGTTCTCACGGATCCGGTCACGACAGCTTCGCCCGCAGTTGTTCGAGGTGGGCGACGAACGTCGGCGCCGACGAGGGGGCCGCGTTCAACTCGTGCGCCCGGCGTACCGCCGCGGACGTGAGCCGGTCGACGGCGTCGTCGTCCCCGGCCAGGGAGAGCAGGGTCCGTGCCAACGCCTCGGCGTCGGGTTCCACCAGCACACCGCCCCCTTCGGCGAGGATCTCGGTGGTGGCCCCCGCCCGGAACCCGATCACCGGCGTCGCCGACATGAGCGATTCCAGCGTCACCCGTCCGTACGCTTCGTTGCGGGACAGCATCAGGGTCGCATCCGCCTCGGCGTAGCGGGCGTACGGATCGTCCGTCCACTCGGTGACCTCGACGAGGTGGCCGACGCCGTGCTCCTCGGCGAGCGCCCGGAGTGCGCGCTGCGCGGCCGGGTCCCCGACCCCGGCCAGCTTCAGCGCCAGGGGTCGTCCCGCCCGGGCGCAGCGCCCCAGCGCCTCGATGGCGTCCGCCTGCCCCTTCTCGGGGGTGTAGCGCCCGAGCAGGACGAGCCTCTCCAGTCTTGCCCGGCCACGACGATCCTCGGCCACCCGGTCCCGAGCGAGGGGCGCGACCGACGGGGGGATCACCCGCAGCCGCTCCCGGGCGGCGGGGGCCGCGGCCAGCAGTTGACCGGCGACGTACTGGGAGATCGCGACGATGCCGTCCGCCAGCCCGGCGATCGTCCGGGCGATCGTCGCCCTCGGTACGGCGGAGCGCAGGCTCGGGTTGGTGAGCAGGCTCTCCCTGATCGTCCAGACGTGGGGGATCCCGGCCATCCGGGCGGCGATCGCGCCGGCCGGGACGACGGCCGAGTTGGTGACGACCAGGTCCGGTCGCACCCGCCGCAGGTAGCGCAGGTACCGGGGAACGGAGACCGCCGCCTGTCCCGACCGGACCAGGCCGACCACCGGCGTGTGCCGCCGGCCCATCCACAGCCGGGTCGGCAGGACCACCACGTCGGCGCCCACCCGCACGAGTTCGGCGCGCAGCGGGCCGTCGGCCGGCATCGAGACGGTGGCCCGGTGGCCCCGGACCTCGACCGCCTCCCGCACCAGCGCGATCAGTGAACGCTCCGCGCCCATCAGGTCCGCCGAATGGCTCACGAACAGGATGTGCACCCTAGAACCTCTCGGTGGGGCCGTGCACGCCCCGCAGGCCGTCCCAGTACCCGGCCAGGACGGCCAGCGAGGCGCGTCTGCCCTCCCGGCCGCCGACGGCGATCCGCCACAGCGACCGGGCCAGGTTCCGGTAGTGGATCGGCTCACCGAGCAGCAGCCTGCGCAGCGGACGCGGATAGTGCTTGCGCACGTAGAGGAGCTCGTTGCGGTGGTGGTAGTACCGGGCTCGAGGGCTGGATCCGCTGAGGCTGCCGCCCCGCTTGTGCCAGACCTCGGAACCGCAGACGAACCCGATGCGGCCGCCCGCCGCGCCGATCCGCCGGACCAGGTCGAACTCCTCCTTGTAGTGGAAGAACCGTTCGTCGAACAGGCCGACCCGGACCACCCAGGACAGGCGCATCAGCAGCGCGGCGCCGGTGACCATGTCCACCTCGTGGGCGCCCTCGGCGCAGCCGGCGCAGCGGAACGGGCGGACCTTGCCCTTCGGCAGCATGGCGGCGACGACGTAGGGCTCGGCGCTCGGATCGTCCGGCTCGGCGGAGGTCGTCTGCAACGACGTCGACACCACGAACCGGTCCGCCTGGCGGAGCAGGGTGGCGAGCGCATCCGGCCGGGGCACGCAGTCCGCGTTCAACAGCCAGACCCAGTCGGCGCCCCGGGCCTGAGCCTCCCGGATGCCCGCGTTCATGCCACCCGCGTAGCCCAGGTTGCGGTCGAGCCGCAGCAGGGTGGCGGACCCGGCCGCCCCCGCCAGCTTCTCGACCGAGTCGTCGCTCGAACCGTTGTCGACGATGACGACCTCGGGGGTGGTGCTGCCGTCGAGGACCGCCCGGAGGCAGCGCAGGGTGTCGTCCGCGCAGTTCCAGTTGAGGATGACGGCGACGACTGTTTCAGGCACTGGTGCCAACCTCACTCTTCAGGGACCCGGTCGGGGTGTCCGGCGCGAGCCGCGCCGCGGAGCGCTTCCCGAGGACGACGGCGGTGGCCGTGCTGTGCAGCGCGAACAGCACGACGGAGACGAGGGCGACGCCCACGGCCCCGAACTCGGCGGCGGTGAGCGAGTATCCGCCGATCGCCACCACGGCGGTGACCGCGGCGATCACCGCGGTCGCGCGTTCGCCGCCGAGGTTGACCAGCCGGGCGCTCAGGATCTTGCCGAAGGTCACCGCGATGCTGCGCGCCACCAGCACGAGGCCGAGCAGGAGGGCGGCCTCGTACCCGCTGGTGAGCACGCCGATCGCCGCCAGCCCGACCAGGACCAGCACCCCCATGCCGGCGGCGAGGTACAACGCCCGGCGCAGCACCGCGCGCAGCCGGTCGGTCGAGCCGTCCGCATGGTCGCCGAGGGTCCGCTGCGCGGCGACGACCGCGCCGGCCTGGGTGAACTCGATCGCCGCCACCGCCAGCGAGTACACGGCGAGCACGTCCGGTCCCTGGTGACGGGCCAGTGCCAGCTGGTCGAAGCGGTAGGTGAAGACCTGGGCCACCGCCCCCGCGTGGGTCAGCCCCAGCCGGGCGACCCGTTCCCGCGGCGGTGACGCCCGTCGGGCCAGGGGTGCCAGCGACGGCCCGTGCGTCGTCCACAGCGCCAACGCCATCAGCGCCTGGCACCCCAGCCAGGCGAGCAACCACAGCTCCGCCTCCTGCACGGAGGCGAGGATCAGCAGCACGTACAGCACCGGCGCGATGGCGGCGAAGGCCGCGCGATACCGGTAGACACTCAGGAACTCACCGAGGGTGAGCCCGGCCGCGGCGGGGACGTTGCTCGCCGCGATGCACGCCGCGCCGACGGCGGCGATGCTCGGGTCGGCCTCCTCCGCGTAGCGCGCGAAGGTCCAGGCCAGCACCGCCGTCAGGGGCACGGTGGCGAGGTAGAGGACCAGGCTGCGCCGCCCGGCCCGCTCGTCCAGCCACTGCCGGCCCTGCGCCAGCAGGAACGTCTCCAACGACAACCCGCCGACCGCCACGCCGGTGGCGGCGCTGGTCGTGGTCGCCACCAGCAGGCCGCGTTCGGCCGGCGGAAGGGCGACGCTGAGCAGGATGGCGACGCCGGACATCGCCAACGCCGCCACGTACATCAGGGTGGCGCTGCCCGTCACCCGCCGGACCGAACCGCGCACCGACCGGGTCATGCGAGCAGCCCCGCGACCGTGCCCCGGACGACCGCGGTCGCCGCCTTCGGGCCGGCCACCACCAGCGCCCGGCCCGCGTGGAGGAGCCGGGCCAGCGCCGCCAGGGGAAGCCGCCGGCGGTGGTGCTTCCGGAAGAAGATCATGCAACTGCGGCTGGCGTGGAAGTACGTGGTGAGCGACTTGGCCCGCATGTCCCGGCTCGCGCCGGTGGCGCCGCCGCCGGCGTGGTCGACCTGGAGATCGGCGACCACGGTGACCGGGATGCCGAGGCGGGCGGCCCGGACCGCGACGTCCGCCTCCTCGTAGAAGAGGAAGAAGTCCTCGGTGAAGCCGTTCAGCTTCTCGAACGCCGCGCGGGTGAGCAGGACGGAATGGCCGGCGACGTAGGTCAGGGTGCGCGACGGTCCGGCCGGCGGCTGCCCGCTGCGGCCGGTCCACAGGTCGAGCGTGCCCAGATCGGGACGGGTGCCGCCGTCGGCGTCGACGCTCGTCGTCGCGCCGATCGCGCAGTCGCCGGAGCGGCGCACCTCCAGTGCCGACGCGAGGGCCCCGCCGGTGATCCTGGTGTCCGGGTTGAGGACCCAGACGACGTCGGCGCCCGCTTCGAGGAGCCAGCGCGCGGCCCGGTTGTTGCCCGCGGCGTAGCCGACGTTGCCGTGCCCGTGGATCACGTGGACCAGCAGGCCGTGCCGGCGCGCGAACTCGGCCACCGGTTCGAGTTCCCGCCGCTGGTCGCTGTTGTCGACGATCGCGACGGCGACCCGTGGCCGGGCGCCGGTGTGGTGGGCGACGAGCGAGCGGACGAGCCCCGCGCAGTCGTCGGCGGACCGGTAGTTGACGATGGCGATCCCGAGCATGCCCACCGCGGCGTCCCCGCCGCCGTTACCCGACGACATCCGCCACCCACTCCGAGAACGCCGCGGCGAAGGCCGATTCGGAGAACCTCGCGGCGTTGGCGCCGATCCGGTCCTGGTGCAGGTCGCCGACCCGCGCGGCCAGCGCCGCGAAGTCACGCGGGTCGGTGGCGTCGGCGAGGAAGCCCGTCTCGCCGTCGACCACCGTCTCCAGCAGCCCGCCGCGACTGATGCCGATGACCGGCGTGCCGCACGCCTGCGCCTCGACCGGGATGATGCCGAAGTCCTCGTGGACCGGGAAGAGCAGGGCCCGGGCGCCCCAGTAGAGCTGGCGGAGCCGTTCCCTGCTCGGCCTGACCTCGATGGTGACGGGCACGTCGGCGCGCTCCGCGAGACGTCGCAGGTTGACCTCCTCCGGCCCGGAGCCGGCGATGACCGCCGGCAGCCCGGCGGCCTCGGCGATCGCGATGATCAGGTCGAACTTCTTGTAGGGGATCCACCGGCCCACGCCGAGCAGGTGGTCCCTCGGCTGGACCCGGTCGGCGGCCGGCGCGGAGGAGAAGAAGGCGACGTCCACCGGCGGGTTGATCACGACCGCGTCGCGTCGCCAGTAGTGGCGGATCCGCCCCCGCACCTCGCGCGAATTGGCCGCGTAGCTGTGGACGTGCCGGCTGAACCGGACGTCGACGGCCTGGAGGGCGCGTCGTGGCAGGGCGAGCAGGGGGCTGGAGCCCCGGCCGTCGAAGGCGGGGCTCCAGAGGTAGCGGGCCGGCGTGTGGACGTAGCTCAGATACCGGGTCGTCCCGGACGGGCCCAGTTTGACCGTGTGCGCGAAGGCGTGGCTGGACGAGATGACCACGTCGAACCGCTGGCGGGTGAGGGTCCGCCAGGTCATCGGCATCAGGGGAAGCGCCATCGCCTTGCTGTGCCGGACCGGGGTCCGGGCGAGCCACGACTCCCGCAGGCCCGGCTCCTCGACGTCACGGTCCTTCCACAGCACGAACCGCTCCGCGTGCGGGACCAGACCGGCGATGTTCCGGAAGACCTGCTCCGAGCCGCCGGTGGCGCCGAACCATTCGTGGACGAGCGCCACGGACGAGCCGGACAGCGCGCCGAGCCCGTGCTGACCGGCCTGCGGGGTGGGCCCGGTGGTCGTGCTCACCACCTTGAACTCCTTGTCGTGTGAACCTGGTGTGGCGTTGGCGCGATTCCGGTCGGGTCCGGTCAACGACCGCCACCCCGGAAGACCTCCGCCACCGTACGCAGCACGATCCTGGTGTCCAGCCAGAGCGACCAGTTCTCGACGTAGTAGTTGTCGAACCGGGACCGGTCGGAGATGGGCGTGTCCCCGCGCAGGCCGCTGACCTGCGCCAGCCCGGTCAGCCCGACCGGCACCCGGTGGCGCGTCGGGTAGTCCGGGTACGCGGCCGAGAACTTCTCCACGAAGTACGGCCGCTCCGGTCGCGGCCCCACCACGCTCATCTCCCCGCGCAGGATGTTCCACAGCTGCGGCAGTTCGTCCAGCGACGTACGGCGCATGAACCGTCCGATCGGCCCGATCCGCCGGTCGTGCGCGATCGACCAGGTGGTCTGCGACTCGTGCTCGTCGGCCGGGCGCATCGACCGGAACTTGATGACCTGGAACGGCTTGCCGTACCGGCCGATCCGCTCCTGACGGAAGAAGATCCCACGACCGCCGTCCAGGAACGTCGCCACCGCGCAGAGCAGCAGCAGTGGGCTCAGCACGAGCAGCGCGAGCGAGGCCAGCACCACGTCCGAGGCCCGTTTGATCGCCCATCGTGGACCGGAGAGCGTGAGGTCGCCGATCCGCACGATGGGGAAGGCGCCGACGTGGTCGGGATATCCGGCCTGGGACCCGGACCCCCAGAGGCGGGGGACGGCCCAGAGGGCACAGCGGGCGCTCGCCGGACGGAGGAGGTACTCCATCACGGTCGCATCCGGGCAGTCCGGGTCGGCGATGACCAGGACCTCGCACTCCACCAGCCGGACCAGCTGCTCCAGCTCGTCGAGGGTGCCGATCAGCGGCAGCCCGTTGTTCCGCCGCGACGGCGCGTCCACGCAGCCGACGAAGCGCAGGCCGTACTGGGGGTAGCGGCGGAGCAGCCGGGCCAGCTCCGCGCCGATCGGGCCGCCGCCGACGATGATGGCGTTGTGCTCCATCCAGCGGCGCTTGCGCGCCACGATGGTGAGCGTCCTCGTGCCGGCGCGGCCGACGATCACCAGCCCCGCGGAGAGCGCCACACCGTGCATGAACCCGCTGACGTACGGCACCGAGTCGTGGCGGTAGGCCGCGATGATGGCCACTGCCGCGCCGCAGGCCAGCAGGCGTCCGCAGAGGGCGGGCAGCTCGTCGAGGATGCTGAGGTGACGCCGGGCCCGGTAGAGCCCGCCGGTGGTGAAGACGGCCACCGCGAGGGCGGCGTTGGCCAGCGTCCCGCGCCAGTAGTCCTGGCTCAGCAGCAGCAGCGGAGCGAGCAGCGCGCCGACGTCGACCGGGAGGGTCAGCATCCAGGCCCGCAACCCGCGGGTCCGCTTCGAGGCGCGGGAACTCGCGTACGGCAGCACCGCGGTGGTGTCGAGACCGGCGTGCGCCCGCGTCGGCGTGCGGGGCGCTGCCTCCTGGGGCCGCGTCGTGACCGCGGCCGGATCTCTGGTCGCCGGGTGGCCGGACATTGTGGAATCTCCCCCGTGACGTCCCGGGCCCGTTTGGGCAGACGCCGAGCGATCGAAGGATATTAGCGTCCCGGTCAGATCGCCATAGCCGGCACGGCAGAGGAAAGTCCTACTTTCCGGCCGATGCGATCCGATCGACCGAATCGCTGCGGACCGCGTCGAACAACTCCCTGGCCCGGGCGTTGTCCGGGAACACCACGCTCTCGCTGCCCACCCGGCCGGTGCCCTTCACCGGGCAGGTGTAGAAGCCGAGGTTGCCGCCGCGCAGGTGACGCAGCTCCGTCGCCAGGTCCACCAGCGACATCGACCTGTCGACCGCGACCGCGTCGGCCGTGGCCTTGACGAACGAGTTCAGCCTGGTGGGGCTGCCCAGCGTGCCGCCCGAGGCCGCCTTGTCGAGGATCGCCTTGATGACCTGCTGCTGGTGCCGGATCCGGGCGAAGTCGCCGTCGGCGAAGGCGTAGCGCTCGCGGGCGTAGTCCAGCGCGGCGGCCCCGTCCATGGTCTGCCGGCCCTTGGTGAACTCGCGCCGGCCGTCCGGGTTGAGCGAGTGGGTGGAGGTGAAGCTCCGCTCCACCTCGACCTCGATGCCGCCCAGCGCGTCGACGATCTCCTTGAAGCCGGCGAAGTCGACCATCGCCACGTGGTCGACGCGGACCCCGGTGAACTTCTCCACCGTCTGCACCATCAGCGGCACGCCGCCCCACGCGTAGGCCGCGTTGATCTTGGCGTCACGGCCGCCCCGGCCCTCCTCGGAGCGCGGGACGTGCGTCCAGGTGTCGCGCGGGATCGAGATGAGCTGGGCGCTCGACCGGTCCTTCGGCAGGTGGGCGAGGATGATGGTGTCGCTGCGGGAACCCCCGGCGTTCCCCGGGTCGCGGGAGTCGCTGCCCAGGATCATGATGTTCATCGCGCCCTTGGCGACCACCTGCGGACGGGACTCCTCGGGCACCCCGGTGAACGCGTCGACCCGGTCGATCGAGGAGTTGACCGAGCGGTAGTACAGGCCGCCCGCGAGGACACCCCCGCCGGCCAGCAGCGCCAGCACCAGCAGCACGATCAGGGCGATCCGTCGGCCGCGGCGGCGGCGCGGAGCCGGAGCTGGCGACCCGTCCACGGCCCCACCGTCCCCTTCGGACGCTGGCGAGCGCGGTTCGGGGTCGACGAGCGGCTGGCGATCGGACATGGCCGCGATGCTACCCATAGGCGGGCCAGTGCTCTGCCCCTCTGAGCGGAGATGGAGGGCCCGCGCGGAAGGGGTCGGCTAGGTCCGGGCGTGGTGTAACCCGGGGCGGTTCTGCTGCTCGATGTACTGGCGCAGACGCTCAGGGTTGCAAGCCCTTGAGCCTGTTGACCAGCTTCGACAGGGCAACCTTCGATGGGAAGTTGAGCAGCAGTGCTCGTGCTCGCCTGCGCTGTTGAACTCCACCAGTTCGCACTCGAAGTCGGCTCACACCGCCGGCATGATCTCCGCCAGGCGGGTCAGGTGCCGGTCGCTGATCACTTGTGCCGGAGCTTCGTCACGGAGACCAGGTGGGCGCCTGCAGTGCCTGCCGGTCCGGATGTCCTCAGTCCAAGCCATAGACCGATGGTAATTTGTCTGATGTGCAGCTCCGGTACAACTACCGCGTCTACCCGACGCCCTCCCAGCAGGAAGCGTTGGCCCGGGCATTCGGGTGCGCGCGGGTGGTATTCAACGACGGGCTGCGCGCACGCCACAATGCCCGGCAGGCCGGACTGCCGTACCTCTCAGATGGCGATCTGTCGAAGCGGGTGATCACCGAGGCGAAGAAGACGCCCGAGCGGGCATGGCTGAGCGAGGTATCGGCAGTTGTTCTCCAGCAGGCCCTCGCGGACCTGAACACCGCATACCGGAACTTCTTCGCCTCGATCTCGGGCAAGCGCAAGGGCCGGCGGGTGGCACCGCCGCGGTTCCGGTCCCGCAAGGACAACCGGCAGGCCATCCGGTTCACGAAGAACTCCCGGTTCAAGGTGCTGGACAACGGACGGTTGCGGCTGCCGAAGGTCGGCGACCTGAACGTGCGTTGGTCGCGCAGTCTTCCGGCGGATCCGTCGTCGGTGACGGTGATCAAGGACGCGGCGGGCCGGTACTTCGCCTCGTTCGTCGTGCAGGCGGCCGACGAGCCCTTGCCGCCGGTCGAGTCCGAGGTGGGTATCGACCTGGGGCTGACCCACTTCGCGGTCCTTTCCAACGGCAGGAAGATCGCGGCACCGAAGTTTCTGCGCCGGGCGGCCCGCAAACTGCGCCGGTTGCAGCAGGACCTGTCCCGCAAGCAGCGGGGCAGCAACAACCGCAAGAAGGCAGTCGTGAAGGTCGCCAGGGCGCATGCCCGGGTGGCCGACAGCCGGCGGGACTGGCAGCACAAGCTCTCGACACGGATCATCCGCGACAACCAAGCGGTGTACGTCGAGGACCTGTGCGTGGTCGGTCTGGGCCGGACCTGGCTGGCGAAGTCGGTGTACGACGCTGGCTGGTCGCGGTTCGTGGGGATGTTGGAGTACAAGGCCGCACGGTACGGGCGTACCTTCGCCAGGGTCGATCGGTTCGCGCCCACGTCCCGGACGTGCTCGGCGTGTGGCCGGCTCGACGGACCCAAGCCACTGGATGTCCGGTCGTGGACCTGCCCCTGCGGCGTGGTGCACGACCGGGACGTCAACGCGGCGATCAACGTGCTCGCCCAGGGACGCTGGGAGAGCCTAAACGCCTGTGGAGCGCAGGTAAGACCGGCACCCGTGCCGGCACCGCGCCGAGAAGCAGGAATCCACCCGGACACTGCGCCCTCCAAGCGCAGCGTGCAGGGAACCTCCGTCCTTGAGGGCGGAGAGAACGTCAACGATTCACGTTTCGCGGGGCCCCGCGTCCGGTCGGTCAACCCTGGCCGTCGGGGCGGTGGATCGAAACTTTCCTCACCACTGATCGGCTTCTCCTGGTAGAACGCTCGTGTGGACGCAACGACGCTTCGCCGGGCCATCGCCCGTACCCGCCTCGCACCGGTGGCCGCCTTCCCCAAGCGGCTGGCCCGGGTCGCCCGGTACGACGCCAAGGTGCTGCGCACCTCTGCCCGATGGCTGGTCACCTCCCGGGAACACCACAACTACACCTACGACCTGACCGCGCTCAGCCGCCAGCACCTCGCCTGGTTCGTCAGCGTCGTCTGCGACGTGCCGGTCAAACAGGTCCGCGCGTACGTCGAGGAGATCGAGTCCGACGACACGCTGCGCGGCCACATCGAGCGGGCCACCGCCGGCGCCGCGCGCCGCGGCCTCGCCGACCGGAAGGTCCGGTACGCCCGCCGGGTCGGCTGGTACGCCATCGTCCGGGCCACCCGCCCGGCGCACGTCGTCGAGACGGGCGTCGACAAGGGGCTGGGCAGCTGCGTGCTGGCCGCCGCGCTGCTGCGCAACGCCGCCGAGGGGCACCCCGGCCGGGTCACCTCCCTGGACATCAACCCCGAGGCCGGCTACCTGGCCCGCACCGCGCCCTGGTCGGACGTGGTCGACCTGGTGATCGGGGACTCCATCGCCTCGATCGCCGCCCTGGACCGGCCGGTCGACCTGTTCCTGCACGACAGTGACCACAGCCGCGCCCACGAGAAGCGCGAGTTCGAGGCGGTGGAGCCGAAGCTCGCCCCGGGCGCGCTCCTGCTGACCGACAACGTCACGCACACCGACGTGCTGGCCAAGCACGCCGAGCGCACCGGGCGGCGCTTCCTCGCCTACCGGGAGACCCCACGCGAGCACTGGTACCCCGGGGACGGGATCGGGGCCGCCTGGTGAGGCTCGCCTCCGTGCACACGTACCCGGTCAAGGGGTGTCACCGCCTCGACCACGACGGCGCCCGGGTCGAGCCGTGGGGCCTGGCCGGCGACCGGCGCTGGATGGTCGTCGACGCCGACGGCGTCGGCGTCACCCAGCGGGAGACCACGGAGCTGGTCCGGCTGCGCGCCGTGCCGCGCGACGGTGGCCTGGTGCTGACCGCCGCCGGCCGTCCCGACCTCGACGTCGCCGAGCCGGTCGGCGACGCCACCGTCGCGGTACGGGTCTTCGGCAACCGGCTGCCGGTCGACGCGGTCCCCGCCGGTCCGGCGGCCGACGACTGGCTCACCGCCCTGCTCGGCCGGCCGGTCCGCCTGGTCCACCTGCGTCACCCGGCCCGGCACCTCGCCCCGGGCGACCGCGCCCACGACACCGGCGGCCAGGTCAGCTTCGCCGACGAGTACCCGCTGCTGCTGGCCGCCACCGCCTCCCTCGACGCGCTCAACGACTGGCTCGCCGAGGCCGGCGAGGAGCCCGTCCCGATCACCCGGTTCCGCCCCAACCTGGTGGTCGAGGGCGCGCCCGCCTGGGCCGAGGACGGTTGGGCCGGGCGGCGGCTGCGGGTCGGCGCGGCGGTGTTCCGCGCCGCCGGGCCGTGTGACCGGTGCGTCGTGACCACCACCGACCAGGAGACCGGGGTACGTGGCCGCGAGCCGCTGCGCACCCTGGCCCGGCACCGCAACATCGGGCAGAAGCTCCTCTTCGGACTGCATCTGGTGCCGGAGACGCCCGGCGTGGTGGCCGTCGGCGATCCGGTCACGGTGGACGGCTGAACGGGGCTTGCCGACCCGGCTCGCCGACATCGATGATGGTGTCAACGGTCACTCCGACGGAGGAGTCGAGATGCAGGTCGTCCACCAACCCCGCGTGGCCTGGGACATGGCCCGGTTGATCGTCGCTGCGGCCGACGACGATGCGCTCCTCGGCTGGCTCGGCACCGAGCTGGGCGGGCTGCTCGGCCCGGACTGCGCGCGAGCCCTGCACGACACCCGGGACCGGCTCCGCGCCCCCGGGGGCGTCGACCGGGCCCCGATCGAGGCGGGCCGGTGGCGGGTCCGGTTGGAGGACCTGCTGCGTACCCGCCCGGAGACGGCCGAGCCGCTGCGCTCGCTGGCCGTGGTCGGGTCCGGGCTGCTGGCCGGCCGGCGCGGCTGACCGGCTCCACTGCCGGCGGTGCCGCCCCGGGTGGCGGTCCGCCGCGAAGGGTGGGTCAGTCGAGGTCGCGCCACATGAGGATCTCGTCCCGGTCGTCGCCGTCGGCCAGCCGCAGGGCGCCCGGCAGGCGTCCCACCTCGCGGTAGCCGAGCCGGGTGTAGAACGCCTCCACGCCCAGCCCGCCCCGGACCGTGACGTGTAGCGCCTGCCAGCCCAGTTCGGGGGCGCGCCGCTCGGCCTCGCGCATCAGGGCGACGCCGTGGCCCCGGCCCTGGGTGTCCGGGTGGACCATCACCCGCTTCAGGGTGCCCCAGTGCGACTTCAGGTGGAACCGGTTGTCCGCGAGGATCAGTACGCCGATCGGGCGCTCGCCGTCGTACCCGACCAGCAGCCGGTCCGGTCCGTCGGTGATGTCGGCGAAGGTCTGGTCGGCGACGGCGCGGACCTTGTCGGCGGTGACCGGGGCGACGAAGCCGACCGCGCCGCCGGCGTTGGTGACGTCCACCCAGAGGGAGATGATCCGCTCGCGCAGGTCGGCGGTGAGGTCGGGGTCGAGGACGAAGCGCAGACTCACGCCGGTCATCCTGGCGAACCGGCGCGGCGTGAGCCCGCGATCGTGACGCGCCCGACAGCGCTGCCCTGGTGCGGGAGAGGGGATTCGAACCCCCACGTCCTTTCGGACAATAGGACCTAAACCTACCGCGTCTGCCGTTCCGCCACTCCCGCCGGTCCGCTGAGTCTAGAGCGTCCGGCGGTGGCGGTGTGGAGTCCCGCCCCGGCGGCGGCCGACCGAGGCGGCCCGGCGCGACGCCTTCAGTCGAGGCCGAGGTCGCGGCGCAGCTTCGCGACGTGGCCGGTGGCCTTGACGTTGTAGAGCGCCCGCTCGATCTTGCCGTCCGCGTCGATGACGAACGTGGAGCGGATCACTCCCGTCACGGTCTTGCCGTACAGCTGCTTCTCGCCGTAGGCGCCGTACGCGGTGAGGACCGACCTGTCGGTGTCGGCGACGAGCGGGAAGGTGATGGCGTCGCGGTCGCGGAACTTGGCGAGCTTCTCCGGCTTGTCGGGGGAGATGCCGACCACCGCGTAGCCGGCGGCCTGGAGCGAGGCGAGGGAGTCGCGGAAGTCGCAGGCCTGCTTGGTGCAGCCGGGCGTCATCGCCGCCGGGTAGGCGTACAGGATGACCCGGCGGCCGCGCAGGTCGGCCAGGGAGAGCGTCTCGCCGGTGTCGGTGGGCAGGCTGAACTCGGGGGCGGGGTCACCGGGGGTGAGGCGGTCGGGCGCGGTCATGGCAGAGACCCTACCGCCGGGCCGACCGGCGCCGGGCCGCCCGCGCCGGGCGACGCGGTGATCAACACCATGCTTGTTGCCATGCCTTGGCAACAACCGGGCTCGGGAAATAGGCTGCGCGGTGTGGACACCCTGGCGATGCACATCTCGAACGGGATCATCAACGGTCCCGTGGCGGGGATCTTCGCGGCCGTCGCGCTCGCCGCGCTGACCTTCTGCGTGCTGCGCGGCCGGCGCGACCTGGACGACCGGCTGGCGCCGATGGCCGGCCTGGTCGCCGCCTTCATCTTCGCCGTGCAGATGCTCAACTTCCCGATCTTCACCGCCGGGGTCAGCGGCCACCTGCTCGGCGGCGCGCTCGCCGCCCTGCTGGTCGGCCCGTGGGTGGGCGCGCTCTGCGTGGCGGTGGTGCTGATCGTCCAGGCGCTGGTCTTCGGCGACGGCGGCGTGGCGATGCTCGGCCTGAACGTCACCAACATGGCCCTGCTCGGCACCGCGGCGGCGTACCTGCTGATCGCGCTGCTGCTGCGGGTGCTGCCGCGCACCCCGGGCGGGCTGGGCGTCACCGCCTTCGTCTCCGCGCTGGTGAGCGTGGCGGTCGCCGCCCAGGGCTTCGTCCTCCAGTACTGGCTGGGCGGCACCACCGACCTCGGTGGCAACATCACCGGCCTGGCCGGCACGATGGCCGTCGCGCACCTGCTGATCGGCGTCGGCGAGGGCCTGATCACCGCCACCACCGTGGTCACCGTCGCCAAGGTGCGTCCCGACCTGGTGTACGCGCTGCGCGCCCTGAAGCCGGCCACGCCGGCGCCCGTCCCGGCTGTCGGAGGTGTCCGGTGAGGAAGCGTTCCTGGGGTTTCGTCGCGGTCGGTCTGCTGGTCGCGCTCCTGCTGGCCGGGGTGGTGAGCAACTACGCCTCGGCGCACCCGGACGGGCTGGACTCCTCGCTGCTCAAGGGCTGCACGGTCGACGCCGAGGACAACATCACCGGCGGCTCCTGCCCCGCCCAGCAGGCGAAGGACCACGAACTGGCCGACAGCCCGCTGGCCGACTACGGGGTCCGTGGGGTCGACAACGGTTTCCTCTCCACCGGGCTCTCCGGTGTGGTCGGGGTGCTGCTCACCTTCGCCATCGGCGGCGGCGCCTTCTGGCTGCTGCGCCGCCGCGCGCCGGCCGGCGCCGAGGACCGGCGGCCCGCCGGCCACGTCGGCTGAGCCGGGGGTACGGCGATGGGCGCGGGGCACGCGCACGTCCTCTACCGGGATGCCGGTTCCCCGGTGCACCGACTGCCGCCCGAGGTGAAGATCGCGGCGATGGTGCTCTTCACGCTCGCCGTGGTGGCCACCCCGCGCGAGGCGTTCTGGGCCTTCGGCGGGTACGCGCTGCTCGTCGCCGGGGTCGCCGCGCTGGCCCGGGTCGGTGCCCGCTGGCTGCTTCTCCGCTCGATGATCGAGCTGCCGTTCGTGCTCTTCGCGGTGGCGTTGCCCTTCCTCGGCGCGGGGGAGCGCACGGAGCTGGCCGGGCTGAGCCTCTCCGTCGACGGTCTGTACGGGGCGTGGAACATCGTCGCCAAGGGCACGCTCGGCGTACTCGTGTCGCTGTTGCTGGCCGCGACCACGACGACCCGGGACCTGATCCTCGGCCTGGACCGGCTGCGCTGCCCGCAGATCCTCACCCAGATCGCCACCTTCATGCTGCGCTACCTGGACGTCCTGGTCGGTGAGGCCCGCCGGATGCGGGTGGCCCGGGTCTCCCGCGGCGACGACCCGCGTTTCCTCTGGCAGCTGCGCGGCTTCGCGGCGGGGGTGGGCGCGCTCTTCCTGCGCGCCTTCGAGCGCGGGGAGCGGGTCTACCTGGCGATGCTGTCGCGCGGATACTCCGGGCGGATGCCGGCGGTCTGGCAGGGCGCGGGTGCGGCCACCGCCGGGCAGTGGCTGGCCGCGGCCACCGTGCCGCTGGCCGCGGTCACCATCGCAGCGACCGCCGTCGTCCTGACATGATCGGATACGTGCAGACCGCTCCCTCGCTGGACGTCCGTGGCGTCCGGTACGCCTATCCGGACGGCCACGTCGCCCTCGACGGGGTGGACCTGACCGTGCCGCGCGGTGAGCGGGTGGCCCTGCTCGGTCCCAACGGCGCCGGCAAGACCACGCTGGTGCTGCACCTCAACGGCATCCTCACCCCGACGGCGGGGACGGTCAGCGTCGGCGGGTTGACGGTGAGCCGGGACCGGGCCGAGCTGGCCGAGGTCCGGCGCCGGGTCGGCATCGTCTTCCAGGACCCCGACGACCAGCTCTTCCTGCCCACCGTCGCCGAGGACGTGGCGTTCGGCCCGGCCAACCTGGGGCTGCGCGGCGCGGAGCTGGCCGAGCGGGTGGACGAGGCCCTCGCGGCGGTGGGGATGGGCGAGCACCGGGACCGGGCGCCGCACCACCTCTCCTTCGGGCAGCGCCGCCGGGTGGCGGTCGCCACGGTGCTCGCCATGCGCCCGGAGATCCTGGTGCTCGACGAGCCCTCGTCGAACCTCGACCCGGCCGCCCGGCGGGAGCTGGCGGAGATCCTGCGCGGCCTGCCGGTGACGCTGCTGATGGTCACCCACGACCTGCCGTACGCGGCCGAGCTCTGCGACCGGGCGGTCATCCTGGACGCCGGCCGCATCGTCGCCGACGCCCCCACCCTCGACGTCCTGACGGATCCGGACCTGCTCTCCCGCCACCGCCTCGAACTCCCCTACGGCTTCAGCCCCCGCTCCCTCCCCCGCCTGTGACCCCCGGCGGGGCGTGGGCTGAGCGGTCAGGTGTGGGTCGGGGTGGGGTGCGGGATGGGGGCGGGGGTCGTGCGGCTGGCGGCGTGCAGGCGTAGGACGCCCGCGCCGACCGCCCCGGCGCCGGCGGCGAGGACCAGGGTGACCAGCAGCCGCGCCCCGGTGGCCGGCCACGGCACGGGCACCACCGCGCGGGCGAGGACGGCGGTGTTGGCCGCGCCGACGAAGAGCGCCAGGCAGGCCCCGGCCAGCGCCAGCGCGAAGTCCGCCGCCGGCCGGCGAGCCAGCGCGTAGCCGCCCGCGGCGAGCGCGCCGAGCCCGGTGAGCAGCGCCCACATCTGCCCGCTCAGCAGCCCGGCGAGCACCCCGCCGAGCCCCTCGGCGCCCGCGTCCAGCTCCCGCCCGACGACCAGCGCCACGGCGGCCACGCCGCCGAGCGCCAGCACCGCCCCGACCGCGCCCAGCGCCCGTACCCCGGCCGTCGAGCCGGCCGGCAGCAGGCCCGCCGCCCCGACGACCAGGAAGCCCAGCGCGGCGGCGACCCACCACGGGTACGGGTCCGGCGGCGGCACCCAGTCGAGGGTGCCCCGGACCTCCAGCGGCTCGGCGCCGTCGCGGAGCGGGACCACCCAGTCGCGGACCCGGTGCTCCCGGGTCGGGTCGGCGCCGACCTGGGCCGGCGGCCCCGCCTGCCGCCACTGGGCGCGCTGGTCGTGCCAGCGCACCCGGTTGTCGTCGGTGACCCGGCGCCACCGCGGCGCGGCGGCCGGGTCGGCCTCGGGCGGCAGGGTGGTCTGCCCGGCGAGGGTCCGGTTCAGGTACGTCGCCGGGGAGCGGGTGTTCTCGAAGACCCCGTCCGGCCCGACCCGCAGGTACGGCTCACCGGAGTAGCCGATCACCTCGACGGTCCGCCCGGTGTGGTTGACCAGTTCCAGCCGGGCGCCCGTCTCCACGGCCCGCACGGTCAGCCCCGGCCGGGCCGGGGTGAGCCCGGTCACCGCGGTGCGGTAGTCGGTGCCGTCGGGGGCGTCCGCGCCGTGCGCGGCGGCCGGCGCGGCGAGGGTGAGGACGGTGAGGAGCGCGGCGGTGAGGACCAGCCCGGCCCGCCGCAGGGGAAGGAGGATCACCTGCCGGCCGCCTCCACCGCCGCCTTGATCCCCTCGGGGGAGGGGTCCTGGACGTCCTGGCCGTCGACCTTGACGGTGGGCGTGCCGCGGACGCGGGCCCGGCTCGCGTCCTCCGTCACCCGTTCGGTCCACGGCTCGAACGTCCCGTCCCGGACGCAGGAGCCGAAGTCGTCCCGGTTCAGGCCGACACCCGCGCCGATGTCGATCAGCTCGTCGTCGCTCAGCCCGGCCCCGCCCTCGGGGGGCTGCCGTTCGAAGAGCCGGTCGGTGAACTCCTTGAACCTGCCGCCCTCGGCGGCGCAGCCGGCGGCGGCCGACGAGCGGGTGCTGTAGTCGGTGGTGGAGTAGCGGTTGAGGTAGGCCACCGGGTGGAAGATCACCCGGGCCTTGCCCTCGCTGACCAGTTGGTCGATCGTCGCGCCGCTGACCTGCTGGAACTGCTTGCAGGCGGGGCAGAGGTAGTCCTCGTACAGGTCGATGGTGACCGGGCCGGAGCCGAGCACGATGCCGGTACCGGCGTCGTTGGCACCCTTCGGCGCGGTGAACTCGTCGGCGCGCTGGCCGGACCAGACGCTCCAGCCGATCAGGCCGGCGATCACCAGCACCGCGACCGCGGCCACCGACCCCCAGAGCGTCCGCTTGCGCCGCTTCTCCCGGGCCAGCTGCTGGCGGACCACCCGGGCCGCGTCCCGCTGCCCCTTGCGACTACTCATCGTCGTCCTCCACGGGTTCTCCCGCCAGCCAGCCGTCCACCGAGAACGCGGTGCGGGGCCAGCTCAGCAGGAATCCGGCCAGCACCAGGAATCCCAGGTCCCGGAGGATCTCCGGGAGGTAGCTCGGGGCCTGCCCGGCGGCGAGCTGTCCGCCACTGCCGAAGCAGCCGCAGTCGATCGCCAGGCCGCGGCTCCAGGCCGACGCGATGCCCGCGACGAAGACCACCAGCAGCGCCGCGGAGACCCCGGCGGCGAGCCGGGTGGCCAGCCCCAGCAGCAGGATCACCCCGAGCGCCAGCTCCACGAAGGGCAGCGCCGCGCCGATCACCGTGGCCACGTCGTACGGCATGACCTCGTAGGCGACGACCGCGCGTCCGGATGCGGCCAGGTCGCCGACCTTGGTGGCGCCGGCGACCAGCCAGACCGTGGCCAGGCCGAGCCGGGCGGCGGTGCCGAGCCAGGGGCGGAGGGCGGGCCGGCGGTCGACCGGGGTGCGCGCTGCGGTCACGGTCATTGGTCGTTCCGTCCGGCCCGGAAGTTCCACCGGTCAGCCGGCCAGCGCGGCGTCGACGGCGTCGACGAGATCGTTGCGGGCCCGGGCCACCCGGGAGCGGATGGTGCCCACCGGCACCCCCTCCACGGCGGCGGCCTCGGCGTACGACAGGCCGAGCAGTTGGGTGAGCACGAACGCCCCGCGACGGTCGGCGGGCAGGCGCCGGACCAGGTCGGCGGCCCCGAGCTGTCCGGCCGGGTCCGGGTACGAGCGGTCGGTGTGGGCGTTCGCGGCGAGCCGCTCGTCCAGCCGGCGGCGGCGGACCACGGTGCGCAGGTGGTCGGCGCAGGCCCGGCGGGCGATGCCGAGCAGCCAGGTGCGCGCGCTGGAGCGGCCCTCGAAGCCGGGCAGGGCCCGGAAGGCCCGCAGGTAGGTCTCCTGGGTGAGGTCGTCGGCGCTGTCCGGGTCGACCAGCGCGGCGGCGAAGCGCCACACCTCGGCCTGGGTGGCCCGGACGAAGGCGGCCTGGGCGACCGGGTCGCCGTCCCGGGCGGCCAGCGCCCAGCGGGTCGCCGACTCCCGCGCAGCCCCGTCCGGCGTGCCGGTGCGGCCGGCGGCGGTGGTGTCGCGCGGGACGGGGATCACGTCAGAGAAGGCTACGCGCCGTGCCGGGGGTGGGCAGGGTCCTTCGACCCTTTCTATGGCCTCGCCCACGTCGGGAACTTTTCCCCGCCCGTACCCGACTACCCCCTCATGAACTGCGACGACGTACGCGTGGCGCTGTCGGCGCGGCTGGACGGGGAGGACCCGCAGGTGCCGGCGCCGGCGCTGGACGCCCACACGGAGGGTTGCCCCGGCTGCCGTTCCTGGCTGTCCCGGGCCGAGCAGGTGACCCGACTCACCCGGGTCCGGGCGGTCGAGGTGCCCGACCTCACCGCCTCGGTGCTGGCCGCGGTGGCCGCCGACCCGGTGCTCGCCGGTCGTTCGCCGGCGGCCGTCCGGGCGGCCCGCCGCCAACTGCTGCGGATCGCCGTCGCGGTGGCCGCGGTCGCGCAGCTCGCCGTGGCGTTGCCGCTGCTGCTCGCCGGCCTGGGTGTGGCGGCCGACCCGCACACCAGCCGGGAGATGGCCTCCTTCGACGTCGCCCTCGCGGTCGGGTTCGCGCTGGCCGCCTGGCGCCCGGAGCGCGCCCGGGCGTTCCTGCCGGTCGCGCTGGTGCTGGCGGTCTGCCTGGCCGGCACCAGCGTGGTGGACATCGCCAACTCGACCACCGCCCTGGTGCACGAGGTCGGCCACCTGGCCGCCGTGGTGCAGGCGGGGCTGCTGTGGGCCCTGGGCCGGGTCAGCGGGGACACCGACCGGCGGTGGTCCACCGCGGTCGCGGCGGGGCGCGGGTGAGGCCGCCCCGGGCCGGCGTCCGCGGAGGTGGCGGGTCGGGAATCCGCGCGGGGGCGGTTCGCCGAACGGGCGTCGCGTCGGCGAGCATGGCCGGCATGAACGTCGTCGATCGTCGCCGGATCGGGCGGCTGGCCGCCGCGGCCGGCCTGCTGGTCACCCTGGTCGCCCTGCTGCTCGCCCCGGCGACCCCGGCCAGCGCCCACGCCGTGCTGGTCAGCAGCAGCCCGCAGGCCTCCGCCGTGGTGCCGAGCGGGCCGGCCGAGGTGGTGCTGACCTTCAGCGAGTCGGTCCGCAAGGTGCCCGACAAGATCCGGGTGATCGCGCCGGACGGCTCCCGGGCCGACCGGGGCGAACCGACCTTCGAGGGCGGGGTGGTGAGCCTCGCGGTGGACCCGGCCGGACCGCGCGGCACCTACCTGGTCAGCTACCGGGTGATCTCGGCCGACAGTCACCCGGTCTCCGGCGCGTTCACGTACTCCGTCGGCGCGCCGTCGACGCCGCCGACCGACTCCGGCTCGGACAGCCGCGCCGACCCGGTGGTGGACACCGCGATGAAGGTGGCCCGGTACCTGGGCTACGTGGGGCTGCTGCTGGTGGTCGGGCCGGCGCTGGTGCTCGCCGCCCTCTGGCCGCGGCGGCTCTCCCGGCGCGGTCCGGCGCGGCTGGCCTGGGCCGGTGTGGGCCTGCTGGCCGTCGCCACCCTCGCCGAGCTGTGGTTGCAGGTGCCGTACACCGCGGGTGGCGGGGTGTTCGACGTCACCGGGGAGGGCTTCGGCGAGGTGTTCGGCAGCTCGTACGGCACCGCGCACCTGGTCCGGCTGGGTCTGCTGGCGGCGGTCGCGTTCCTGCTCCGCCCGCTGACCGCCGGGCCGGTCGGCCGCACCGACGCGCTCATCCTGGCCCTCCTCGGCGGGGCGGCGCTGTTCACCTGGCCGCTGGCCGGCCACCCGGCCGCCTCGCCCGCCCCGGCGGTGTCGGTGGTGGTCGACGCGGTGCACCTGGGCGGCATGGCGGTCTGGCTGGGCGGGCTGGTGATGCTCGCGGTCTTCCTGCTGCGCCGCGCCGACGAGCGGGAGCTGGGCGCGATCCTGCCGGTCTGGTCGCGCTGGGCGGCGCTGGCCGTGGCGGCGCTGCTGCTCGCCGGCACCGTGCAGGGGCTGGTCGAGGTGGGCAGCGTGTCCGCGCTGGTGCAGACCACCTACGGCCGGCTGCTGCTCGCCAAGATCGGTCTCTTCGCGCTGGTGATCGCGGTGGCCGCGTACTCCCGGGCGCTGGTGCGGCGGCGGACCGCCGCCCAGCGGCCGGTGCCGGTGCGCCGGGCCATCTGGGCCGAGCTGGCGGTCACCGCCATCGTGCTGGGCGTCACGTCGGTCCTGGTGCAGACCCCGCCGGCCCGCACCGCCGCCGCCACCGCGGCCGACACGACCGGCGGCTACTACTCGTCGACGCTGACCAGCCCGATCTACTCCCTGCAGGTCGAGCTGGACCCGGCCGAGCGGGGCAACAACACGCTGCACATGTACGCGTACACGCCGGAGAACCGGCCGCAGCCGGTGGCCGAGTGGAAGGCCACCGCGGCGCTGCCGTCGGCGGGGATCGAACCGATCGAGATCCCGCTGCTGGCGCTGACCGACAACCACGCGACCGGGGAGATCAACCTCCCGGCGGCGGGGGAGTGGCAGCTGCGCTTCACCGTCCGCATCTCCGACATCGACCAGGCCACGGTGACCGCCACCGTGCCGATCCGATAAGAAGGGCTCTCCCGCACATGATCCGTCTCCGGCGCTCCGCAACCGTCGCCGCCCTCGCGCTCACCGCCGTCAGCACGGCCGTGCTCGGCTTCGCCGGGCCCGCCTCGGCGCACGTCACGGTCGATCCGAAGGACGCGACGCAGGGCGGCTACGGTCGCATCGCCTTCCGGGTGCCGAACGAGAGCGACACCGCGTCGACCACCAAGGTCGAGGTGGTGCTGCCGGAGAACGCCCCGCTCGGCTCGGTGTCCGTCATGCCGGTGCCCGGGTGGACGGTGGCGGTGGAGAAGCGCAAGGTCGACCCGCCGATCGAGGTGCACGGCAGCCAGCTCACCGAGGCGGTGTCGAAGCTGACCTGGACGGCCACCGGCGACGCGGGGGTCAAGCCGGGCCAGTTCCAGGAGTTCCCGGTCTCGATGGGACCGCTGCCGAAGGTCGACACGATGGTCTTCAAGACGTTGCAGACGTACTCCGACGGCAACGTCCAGCGCTGGATCGAGGAGCCCACCGCCGGTGGCGAGGAGCCGGAGAGCCCGGCCCCGGTGCTGACCCTGACCGCCGGGCCGGCCTCCGCCACCCCGGCGGCGTCGCCGGGCGCCCAGGTCGAGGCCGACGACGACGAGGACGACGACTCCGACGGCGCCGCCACCGGGCTGGCGATCGCCGGTCTGGTGGCCGGGCTGGCCGGTCTGCTCCTCGGCGGACTGGCCTTCGCCCGGACCCGCCGGGAGCCGGCCGCGAAGTCCTGACCGGTACGCCGGCGGGCCCCGCCCGCCCGGCCCGCGCCGCCCCGCCGGCCCGGCGGACCCACCTCCGGCGGGCCGGCGGCCGTCTCACCCCGGTCGCGCCGATATCCGCAGATCATGGCGGTCCCGTCGGTAAGGTCTGCCGGGTACCCGGTCACCGAAGGAGACGGAACGGATGCGGTTCGTGCGGGCGCTCGCCGGAATGCTGCTCTTGGTCGTCGGGATTCCGGCGTTGCTGGCCGGGGGCGGCCTCTGGATGGTCGCCCGGCACGCGGACGCCGACGGCACCTTCGGCGCCCGCGTCGAGCCGGTCCGCACCGCCGGCCGGGCGGTCGTGGTGCCCGACGTCGACGCGCTGTTGCGCGCGGACGCGCCCTTCGCGCGGGTGAGCCCGGCGCGGCTGCGCCTGACCGCCGGTACCCCGGACGGTCCGGCCTTCGTCGGCCTGGCCCCGGCCGACGAGGTGCGCCGCTGGCTCGCGTCGGTCCCGCACACCACGGTCGACCGGGTCGCGTTGACCCGGGGCCCGCTGCCGGTCCGCCTGGCCGACGCCGGGCCCACCGCCGCCCCCGGGCCCGCCGGCCCCGTCCCGGTCGACCAGCCCTTCTGGGTACGGGAGGGGATCGGCGCGCTGGAGTGGAGCCCCGACGAGCTGGCCGGGCGGGGGTTGAGCCTGGTGGTGATGCGTCCGGACGGCCGGGGCGAGCTGGCCGTGGACCTGCGTGCCGGGCTGCGCGTCGACGGCTTCCGCGCGGCTGGCTGGGGCCTGCTGGCCGGTGGGCTGCTGCTGGTCGCCCTGGCGGGGCTGGTGCTGCTGCGTCCGGTGCGCCCGCGGGAGGTGGTCTTCGTGGTGGAGCCGGACCAGGTGCCGGTGCTCGCCGGTCGGCTCGGGGTCAGCTCGCTGAGCGGCCTGGGCGTCGACCCGCGGGAGCGCCGTTTGCCGCCGCCGCAGCGGCAACTGGTGTCGGTGGGCGCGGAATCGTCCCGGGCCGCGATCGACGCGGCGCCGTCGACCCGGCCGGCCACCCTCGCCGACCTGCCGCCCTGGCCGCCGCGGAATCCGTCGGAGACACCCCGCCCCGAGTCGGGGGGCTGAACGCGGCGGACGGCCCTCCACGCTGCCGACGTGGAGGGCCGTCCTCACCGGGGGATCGGTGCTGCTACCAGAGGAGACACCCGAGGTAGTTGAGACCAGATTAGCGCGGTACGTCGCGGACGGGAACATCTGTCCATTTGGCGCAACTTATCCGCGCAGCGGTGCCCGTCGCACCGGCAGCGTCACCACCAGCAGCAGCGCGAGCAGCACGTACTCGTTGCGGAACAGGAACTCGGCCGGGGAGTCGGTACGCACCGGCGCCACGCCCCAGTCCTGGAAGGACAGCACGCCGTAGCTGACCGCGGCCGTGGTGACGGCGGCGAGCGCGAACAGCCACCAGCGCCGTCGGCGCTCCTCGGCGGTGCCCCGGCCGGCCTCCAGGGCCGCGTCCACCAGCACCACCGCGGCGGGGATGAACCAGTAGATGTGGTGGGTCCAGGTGATCGGGCTGACCAGGCTGCCGACCAGGCCGGTGAGGGCCAGGCCGGTGAGCGCGTCGCCGGACCGCGCGGCGCGGGCGGCCCGCCAGAGGCCGTACCCGGCGACCAGCGCGACCAGCGCCAGCCAGAGCAGCCGGCTCGGCTCCTCCGGCACGGTGAGCCGGTTGAGCAGCCCGAACAGCGACTGGTTGCCGGTGTAGTCGGGCCGGCCGACCCGGTCGGTGGCCCACAGCTCATGGGTCCAGAACCGCCAGGAGGCATGCGGGGCGACCGCCGCCGCGAGCAGCGTCGCGGCGGCCGCGGTCACGCTCGCCACCACCGCCGCCCGCCACTGCCGGGTCACCAGCAGGTAGACGATGAAGATGCCGGGAAAGAGCTTGAGCGCCGTCGCCAGGCCCACGCCCACGCCGGCCCAGCGCTTCCCCCCGGGTACGGCGAAGAGCAGGTCAGCCAGGATCAGCACCACCAGCAGCATGTTGATCTGGCCGAAGGTGATGGTCTCCCGGGTGCTCTCCACGGCGAAGACCAGCAGCACCGCCACGGTGAGCGTGAAGACCCGCGGCAGCCCGTGGCGGGCGATCACCGGCTCGACCAGCCAGCGGGTGGTCACCACCAGGGCGAGCACCGTCAGCAGGGTGAAGATCGCCACGGTGGCGCCGAGCTTCAGCAGCCCGAACGGCCAGAGCAGCAACGCGCTGAAGGGCGGGTAGGTGAAGTAGAGCTCGCCCTGCACCCGGTCGGGCTGCACGTAGTCGTAGAGCGGATGGCCGGCCCGCCACCAGTCCATCGCACTCATGTAGATCTTGAGGTCGAGGAAGTTGTGGTTCAGGCCGGGCAGGTAGAGCGCCGGCAGCACGGCGGCCAGCGCCAGCACCGTCACGACCCGGCGGACCAGACGGCCCCGCTGGTCGTCGGTGGCGACGGCAGGTGGCGCGACGGATTCGGCTGGCACGCAGGAAACCCTAGCGGTCCGCTCCGCCGTCGGTGCCGAGGCGCGAGCACCGGGGCTGCGCGTAGTCTGTCCCGGTGGCTGACCTTCTCGTCTGGATCGACTGTGAGATGACCGGCTTGGATCTCGGGCGGGACGCGCTGATAGAGGTCGCCGCGCTCGTCACCGACCCCGACCTCAACGTGCTCGGCGAGGGGGTCGACGTGGTCATCCACGCCGACGAGGCGGCCCTGGCGGCGATGCCGGAGATCGTCCGCACGATGCACGGCAAGTCCGGGCTGACCGAGGAGGTCCGGCGCTCCACGGTCACCCTGGCCGAGGCCGAGGACCTGGTGCTGGAGTACGTGACCAGCCACGTCAAGGACCCCCGGACGGCGCCGCTGTGCGGCAACTCGATCGCCACCGACCGGGGCTTCCTCGCCCGGGACATGCCGCGGCTCGACGCGCACCTGCACTACCGCATGATCGACGTCTCCTCGATCAAGGAACTCTGCCGCCGCTGGTACCCCCGGGTGTACTTCGGCCAGCCGCAGAAGGGGCTGGCCCACCGGGCGCTGGCCGACATCCGGGAGAGCATCCGGGAGTTGGAGTACTACCGCCGCACGCTGTTCGTACCCCTGCCGGGGCCGGACGTGGAGGCGGCGAAGGCGATCGCCGCGCAGCTCTAGCCCGGCGGCGGCCACCCGCCCGGTGGGGCGGTGCGGAACCCGCTGGACGGGCCCGGCGGGGATGTGGCTATTATTAGTCCGCACCCGGGCCGGGTAACCGGCGCGGAAGGCATGGTGGCTGTAGCTCAGTTGGCAGAGCACCGGGTTGTGGTCCCGGTTGTCGTGGGTTCAATTCCCATCAGTCACCCCAGACACACGGAAGCCCCCTCCTCGCGGAGGGGGCTTCCGTCGTTACCGCCTCGGTCAGGGGGTGGGCTCGACGCTGGGGGAGGTGTCGCCGGGAGTCGCCTCCGCGCTCGGCTCGGCCGGCGGCTCGTACGGCAGGGCGCTGCCCTTCACGTACTCCTCCCAGCTCATGTTCCAGTCGGTCCAGCCGTTGCCGTTCTGGAGCTTGCGCTCGGTGCCCTTGACGGTGACCGGGTCGCCCAGCCGGGTGTTCTCGAAGAGCCACTTTCCGTGGGCCATCGAGACGTTCACGCAGCCGTGCGAGACGTTCACGCTGCCCTGCTGCCCCTCGGACCAGGGCGCGGCGTGGATGAACTCGCCGCCCCAGGTGAGCCGCTGGGCGTAGTCGATCTTCGTCCGGTACCCCTCCTCGGGGCCCAGCTCCTCCATGGTGTCGAAGACCGTCTTGCGCAGCTTCTCGATCACCACCATGGTCCCGCTGGACGAGGGGGTGCTCTTCTTGCCCAGGCTGACCGGGATCGTCTTGACCGGCCGACCGTCCTTCGTCACGGTCATCCGCTTGGTCTTGTTGTCGACCGTCATCACCAGCGACGGACCGATCTTCACGTCCACGGTCAGGTCGGAACGGCCGTACCAGCCGTCCCCCAGCGGCAGCCCGCCGGCCTGGACCTTGTACGACACCGTGCTGCCGGCCTGCCAGAACTCCTTCGGCCGGTAGCGGACCTCGGTGGGGCTGACCCAGTGCCAGATCCCCTCCTGAGCGGGGGTGGAGGTGACCGTCATCCGGCGCTGGAGGTCGGCGCGGTGGTCCTTCGGGATGGCCCGGCCGAACTTCACGATCAGCGGCATGCCCACGCCCACCACCTGGCCGTCGCCGAGGAAGCTGGTGACCCGCACCTGCTTGCCCGGCTTCGCCATCACGGTGAAGGCGCTGGTCGCCGTGGCCGCCTTGCCGTCGTCGCCGGTCGCCGTCAGGGTCGCGGTGTACTTCTCGCCGTACTTCAGGGCCCCGGCGGGCAGCCAGCTCACGCCGTCCGCGGCGAGCGCGCCCTCGACGGGCTCGCCCGTGGAGTCCTTGAGCTCGACGGTGGTCTTCTCGGCGTCCTTGGTGGTGAAGGTGATGCCGGTGGACGCCGGGACGTCGGTGGCGTCCGCGGCGGGCTCGGTGATGCTGGCCACGGCCTTCGGGCCCTTCTCGCCGCCGCCCGGCTGGCCCGACGGCTTCTCCCCGTCGGAGCCGGTGCAGGCGGCGGTCAGGGCCAGCGTCGCGGCGAGCAGGCCCGCCGCGAGTGCCCGACGCCGACCGATGCGCCGGCCCGACCGGTCCTGGACAACTCGCATGATTCCCTCACAGTCGTGGTCCCCGATGGCCCATCGTCTCTCACTGACGCACGAACACGCCGGCAGGTTGCGACAGGTGAGCCGCGACACGCGCCCGGTGCGGCGGGACAGCCGCTAAAATGCGGCTTTTGCGAGGTGGTCTCGGATCCGGTGCCGCGCCTCGGCCTGAGGTGGTCGAGATCCGGGCGGCCTCCGGGCCGGCGTGGACCGCCGGCCCGGAGGGGCGTCAGATCAGTGGACCGGAGCCGCCCTCGGGCACCGGCAGGGCGCTGCCCTTGACGAACTCGGACCAGCTGAGGCTCCACGCCGTCCAGCCGTTGCCCGGCGTGATCTTCCGTTCGGTGCCCTTGATGGTGATCGGATCACCGACCCGGGTCTGCTCGAAGAGCCACCGGCCGGCCGCCATCGAGACGTTGACGCAGCCGTGCGAGACGTTGCGCCGGCCCTGCTGCCCCTCCGACCAGGGGGCCGCGTGGATGTACTCGCCGCCCCAGGTGATCCGCTGGGCGAAGTCGATGTCCACGCGGTACCGGTTCTCCGGATCCGGCGAGTCCATCGTGTCGAAGACCGTCTTCTCCTTCTTCTCCATCACGACCAGGGTGCCGCTCGAGGAGGGAGTGCTCTTCTTGCCCAGGCTGACCGGGAGGGTGCGGATCAGGCGGCCGTCCTGGAGCACCTCCATCTTCTTGGTGGCGTTGTCGACCTTCATCTCGAAGGACCGGCCGATCTTCGCGGTCGCGGAGCGGTCGACGTTGCCGTAGCGGCCGTTGCTCAGCGGGATGCCGGCCAGCGCGATCCGGACGTCGAGCGTGGTGCCCGGCTTCCAGTACTGCGGGGCCCGGTAGTAGGCCTGGGTGCCGTTGTAGACCCAGTGCCAGGCGCCCGGCTGCGGCGGGTCGGTCTGGACGAACATCCGCTTCTGCACCGCGGCCCGGTCCTTCTTCGGGATGCCGGGGTGGAACTCGACGACGACCGGCATGGCCACGCCGTACGACTTGTCGTCGAAGAGGTAGAGCCCAGAGCTGATCACCGACTTGGGCTTCGCCATCGTGGTGAACGTGCTGGTGCCCGCGCGGGTCTCCCCGCCGGAGCCGGTGCCGGTCACCGTGGCGGTGTAGCGGGTGCCGTACTTCAGGGGGGCCGACGGCACCCACGAGGAGCCGTCCCGCCGCATCCGGCCCTCGACCCGGTCGCCGCCGTCGGCCGTGAGGGTGACCGAGGACACCGTCCCGCCGTTGGGGAGTTTCGCGCTGATTTCGGTGCTGACCGGCCTGCCCTTCGCGCCGTCGGCCGGGCTGACCGTCAGCCCGGCGGTCGCCGCCTGCGACGGCTCGCCCGACGGGGATGCCGGCGGCGCGCTGGTGCCCGCGGTCGCCCCACCGCCGACGAACTCGGCCTTCTTCCTGCCCTCGCCGCACCCGCTCAGTGCCAGCGACCCCACCAGAGCCAGGACGCCCACCATCGCCCCGGCCCGCGCGAACCTGCCCATTCCCACCTCTGCTCTCGCGTGCCTGGCGGACATCGTGCCGTATGGCCGCGGCCGCATCGGTCCCGTCGGGCTGCTGGCGTAGGTTTTTGGGGCTTTCGTCCCTTAAGCGGGGCCGAAGAGGGGAGGGGGTATCGGATTGGAACCCCCCTCGGCGACCGTGCTAATGTTCTCTCCGTTGCCGACGAGCGCCGCTAGCTCAACTGGCAGAGCAGCGGACTCTTAATCCGCGGGTTCGGGGTTCGAGTCCCTGGCGGCGCACAGGTGATCAAGGCTCCGGCCTGGTGGTTCTCCACCGGCCGGAGCTTTTTTCGTGGCCATGGCGCTGGTAAGCGGCGCGGGCCTAGCCGGCGGCGCCGGTCGAGGTGCGGGTCGGTGGCCTTGACGACCGGGCCCTGCGCCGGCCCCCCGTGCTTCGCAGATCGGCGGCACGTGGAAGTGATCGAGGGCCGCTACGCCGCGCCGGACGGGGACGTACGCCGTCACGGCCCGTAGCGAGGCTGGCGAGCGTAACGTGAATCAGGGGCAGACGCCCCGCCGGGCCACAGCACCGTGCGAGCGACAGCCGCACGCGGAGCAGAAGGCTGAGGCGGCCCGTCGCGCGAAATTCAGGAGTGGTCGCATGCGTAAAAGCAGGCAGCAGAACCGCGCCTTCCGACAACTGTTCTGGGCGGCGCTGGCCGTACTGGCACTGACCTCCACCGTGGGGATCGAAACCGCATCGGCGAATGCCGCTCAGCCAGCAGGACCGCAGGACAAACCCACGGTCGTGCTGGTGCACGGAGCCTTCGCCGACTCGTCCAGCTGGAGTCCGGTCATCGACCAACTGAAGGACGACGGCTACCCGGTGGTCGCGGTCGCGAACCCCCTGCGGGGTGGGAAGAGCGACGCGGACTACACCGCCAGCGTGCTCAAGACGATCCCGGGTCCGATCGTGCTGGTCGGACACTCCTACGGCGGCCAGGTCATCACCGCCGCCGCCACCGGCAACCAGAACGTCAAAGCGCTGGTCTACGTAGCCGGATTCGCGCCGGAGAAGGGCGACAGCGCGGCGACCCTGTCCGGCAAGTTCCCGGGCAGCACGCTTCTGGAGGCCCTGGCGCCACCCGCTCCGCTGCCCGGCGGAGGTAAGGACCTCTACATCAGGCAGGACAAGTTCCGGGAGCAGTTCGCCGCTGACGTCTCCGAGGAAGAGGCCAAGATCGCGGCGGCGACCCAGCGCCCGGTCACCGAGGCGGCGATCAACGACAAGCTCCAGGCGGAGCCGGCGTGGAAGTCGAAGCCGTCGTGGTTCATCTACGGCACCCTGGACAAGAACATTCCCGCCCAGACCCACGCCTTCATGGCACAACGCGCCGGCGCCAAGGAGACCGTCTCCGTCGACGGCGCGTCGCATGTCGTGATGATCTCCCACCCTCAGCAGGTGGCCAAGATGATCCGCGAGGCCGCCCAGTCGTAACGGGGGAACCGGCCGCGACCGGCGGGCCGCGCGTTCGATTGTCGGATCAGTTTGCGACGGCAGGGCGGCGAAACGCCCTGCCGTCGCCTCTTCCGGACAGCTGATCAGCAACTGGTTCCTGGTGGGAGCTGGCAGGTCGCGGTGCGCAAGAGCATGGTCACGTGGCAGCTCGGTGCCGGGGTCGCCATGCCGGAAGCGCTGCCCCCGCGCAGGTGGTGACCCCGTTGCAGGCCCGGGTGGCGGGCTCGGTATGGTGCTCTCCGTTGTCAGCGAGCGCCGCTAGCTCAATTGGCAGAGCAGCGGACTCTTAATCCGCGGGTTCGGGGTTCAAGTCCCTGGCGGCGCACCAGCAACAAGGGCTCCGGTCTGGTGGTTCTCCACCTGGCCGGAGCCCTTTTCGTCGGTGGCGATGGCTGCGCGCCCGTCGCGTGCTCGGGAGCGGAGCGATCGTGCCGGGTGGGTCAGGGTCGGCTGCCAGGGTGGCAACGTACTGGAGAAGACGGTCGCCGTGGCGTGGGTGCCGATCTTCTTCTCGCCGCTGCGAACGATGGTGGCGCTGCCGGCCGGCCCGGCGGAGCCGGCACCGGTCGCCGCCGCACCACGGTGAATCGGTAGCGGTTAGCCTGTGCGTATGCGGGTGGCGGTGTCCTGGAGCAGGCGTCATGGCTGACGCCGACGATGTCCGTCGCCTGGCGCTGGCGCTGCCCCACGTGGTCGAGGTCGACAGCGACGGCTTCGACTTCCGGGTCGCCGACAAGGGATTCGTCTGGTCCTACCCCGAGCGCAGGCCCGGCGCGTCGCGCCTCATCCGGACCGACATCGCGGTGCTGTACGTCGGCGACGAAGCGGAGAAGCAGGCGTTGCTCCTCGGCGAACCCGAGGTCTTCTTCACCACGCCCGCGTACGACGGGGTGCCCCTGGTCATGTTGCGGCTGGCGCAGGTCGACGTCGGTCGCCTGAAGGAACTCGTCACCGACGCCTGGTGCATGCGCGCCCCGGACTCGCTCGTCGGTGACCTCGACGACGGCACCGGTCCGGTGAGCCCGGAGCTGAGCAGCGCCGACCAGTAGGTCGAGGAGACCATCACCGACGACCTCTGAAGGCGGGTGTCGGCTCTCCGGATCGGGGTGACTTCCCGGCCCGCCCGAGTGTTGCCGGAGCCATCCGTCTCCGGTTCACCTGCGTCCGGGACGAACCGTTCGGCCGTATTTTCCGTGTTGACTGTCAGGGTCGCCAATCAGAGTCACGGAGGCACGATGCCCACGGTTCGAACTGGTCCGGTCGTCGGACTGCTCGCGCAGGCCGTCCTGTTGGCGGTGCTCGCCGCGACGGTCGGCCTCGGCCCGGCGGGGTGGTTGGCGGGGCTGGGGTACGGGGTCGTCCTGTGCGCCCTGCTCGGCCGGGGCCTGTCCCGCTCGGGTGCGCGCGGTCTCAGCCCCGCCGACCGGGTGACCCTCGGCCGGGCGATCCTCGTCGGCGGCGTGACGGCGCTGGTGATGGAGTCGTTCGACCGGGCGGCGCCGGTCGCGCTGATGGTCGCCCTCACCGCCGTGGCGCTGGCGCTCGACGGCGTCGACGGGTACACGGCGCGGCGTACCGGAACCAGCAGCGAGCTGGGTGCCCGTTTCGACATGGAGGTCGACTCCTTCCTCGTGCTGGTGCTCTGCGTCCACGTGGCCCCGTCGGCGGGCGGCTGGGTGCTCGCCATCGGCGGAATGCGGTACGCCTTCGTCGCCGCGAGCTGGGTGCTGCCGTGGATGCGGGGATCGTTGCCACCGCGCTACTGGCGTAAGGTCGTCGCGGCGATCCAGGGTGTGCTGCTGACGGTGGCGATGGCGGATGTGCTGGGCGGGCCGCTGACCGTCGTCGTGCTGGTGGTGGCGCTGGCGCTGCTCGTCGAGTCGTTCGGTCGTGACGTCAGGTGGCTGTGGACGACCCGCCGAGCCCGCCTCGCCCCGACCGGCCCGGTCATCCCGGCCATGCTGGGCATCCCGCTCCACCCCGGCACGACTTCCCGCCCCCGCACGCACCCGGCCAGGCTGGCCGGCCACGGCGCCGATTCCGCGCGGGGCGGACCTGCCGCGGGAACAAGGGCGTGGCAGGAACGCCCGGAGGTCACCGCGTCCCGGCGCTGAGCCGCCGCCCGCACCACCCAGGATCACCCGGAAGGAATTCAGGTTGTCGCTCTTGACGCGGGTACGTCGGCTACCGACCCAGGGACGGCGGGCGGTCCGGGACGACCTGCCGATGGGCGGGGGCCCGGCCGGTGCCCCCGACGACGACAGCGGCGCCGCGGGCCGGACGAAGCGCTCCGGCTGGGCCCGGCTGACGACCGTCCTGGCCGCGCTGCTCGTGCTGCTCGTGCTCACCGCGCCGTACGATTTCGCCCGGCTCACGCCGGCGGCGTTCGTGCGGATCCCGCTGGAGGCGCTGCTGCTGGTCGCCCTGCTCCTCGCCCTGCCACCGCGCGGGCGGCGGCCGGTCGCGACGCTCGCCGGGGTGGCCCTCGGCCTGCTGGGCGTGCTGAAGCTGCTCGACCTGGGGTTCTCCGCGTCGCTCGGCCGGGCGTTCGACCTGGTGCTCGACTGGGCGCTGCTCGACGAGGCGTTCGGTTTCGTCTCCGAGTCTTACGGCCGACCCGGCGCGATCGGTGCCGCGGTCGCCCTGGCGCTGGTCGCGGTGGCCGTGCCCGTCCTGGTCACGCTCTCGGTGCTGCGGCTGGGTCGCCTGGTGGTGCGGCACCACACCGGCACCACCCGGGTCGTGGCGGCGCTGGTGGTGGTCTGGGTGGTCTGCGCCGCGTTCGGGGTGCGGGTGGTCCCGGGCGTACCGGTCGCCGACACCTCGGCGACGACCCTGGCCAACGGCCACGGGTTCCAGGTGCGCCTGCGCCTCGCCGACCGGAAGAAGTTCGCCGCCGCGATCGGCGTCGACCCGTTCCGCGACACCCCGGGCGACCAGCTGTTGACCGCGCTGCGCGGCAAGGACGTGGTCATCGCCTTCGTGGAGAGCTACGGCCGGGACGCGGTCGAGGACCCCGAGTTCGCGCCGCAGGTCGGTGCGGTCCTCGACGACGGGACCAACCGGTTGCGCACCGCTGGCTTCACCGCGCGCAGCGGCTTCCTCACCTCGCCGACCTTCGGCGGTGGCAGCTGGCTGGCCCACGCCACGCTGCTCTCCGGCCTCTGGATCGACAACGACCAGCGCCACCGCAGCCTGCTGGCCAGCGACCGGATGACGCTGGGCGGCGCCTTCCGGCGGGCGGACTGGCAGACCGTGGGCGTGATGCCCGCCGTCACCAGGGCGTGGCCGGAGGGGGCCTTCTACGGCTACGACCGGTTCTACGACGCCGGCGCGCTCGGGTACCGGGGCCCGAAGTTCAGCTTCGGCACGCCGCCCGACCAGTACACCCTGTCCAGCTGGCAGCGCTGGGAGCGGGCGCGGCGGGACGGCGGCGCGGTGATGTCGGAGATCGCGCTGGTGTCGAGCCACTCGCCCTGGACGCCCGTTCCACGGTTGGTCGACTGGGCCGACGTCGGTGACGGCTCGGTCTTCCACGGCGACGCCTCCGCCGCCCGCTCGAAGGGTGAGAAGCGCCGCAACACCAGCCGGATCCGGGCGGACTACCGGAAGTCCATCGAGTACACGCTGAGCACGCTGATCTCCTACGTGGAGAACTACGGCGACGACGACCTGGTCCTCGTCTTCCTCGGCGACCACCAGCCCGCCCCGGTCATCACCGGCGACAACGCCAGCCGCGACGTGCCCGTCACGATCGTCACCCGGGACCGGGCGGTGCTGGACCGGATCTCCGGGTGGGGCTGGCAGGACGGGCTGAAGCCCGGCCCGCAGGCCCCGGTCTGGCGGATGGACGCCTTCCGGGACCGGTTCCTGACCGCCTTCGGACCGTGAGCCCGACCCACCGACCACCCTCCTCACGAACTGGATCACATGGACACTGTCGGCACCCGGATCGCGGCGCTCAGGAACGATCCGGCCCTGTCCCTCCTGCGCCGGTCGCTGGACGTCTACTACGGCGACCCCGAGCGCGACGCGCGGATGGACGCCTTCTACTCCCGTTTCGTCTCCAGCGGCGATCTCGTCTTCGACATCGGCTCCCACGTCGGTGACCACATCGGCAGCTTCCGCCGCCTCGGGGCGCGGGTCGTCGCCGTGGAGCCGCAGCCGCTCTGTCTGCGCGCCCTGCGCGCGATCTACGCCGGTGACGACCGGGTGACGCTGGTCGAGGCGGCCTGCGGCGCGGTCGCCGGAAGCGTGCGGTTCCACGTCAACTCCACCAACCCCACCGTGTCGACCGCCTCCCCGCACTTCGTGCGGGCGGCGCAGGGCGCGGGCGGGTGGGAGGGCCAGGTGTGGGACTCGGAGATCGAGGTCCCGGTCGTCACCTTCGACGCGCTGGTGGAGCGGTACGGTGTGCCGGCCTTCGCCAAGATCGACGTGGAGGGGTTCGAGGACGCGGTGCTGGCCGGCCTGAGCCGCCCGCTGCCCGCCTTGTCGTTCGAGTTCACCACGATCGCGCGCCCGGTCGCCCAGCGCTGTCTCGACCGCCTGACCGCGCTGGGCTTCGACGGCTTCGACGTCGCGTTGGGCGACGACAAGACGATGACGTTCCAGCGCTGGATGTCCGCGGACGACGTGGCGGCCCACCTGCGTACGCTGCCGCACGAGGCCAACTCCGGCGACGTGTACTGCGTGTCGGCTTCAGAACAGGGTCAGGGGTTCGGCCGGTAGCGGTTCGGGCAGCGGCTGAAGCTGGGGCACGCGCGTGCGTACCTCGTCGTGGAACCGGCGGGCGAGCACGGGCGCGTCGGCGTTGTCCGGGGTGTGCACGAACACCGTCGGCGAGCGCCCCTCACGCAGCCACCCGACGACCACGTCGACCCAGTGCCGCCAGCCCTCGACCGTCCGCGCGGTGTCGTCGCGGCCGAGGTAGCGGACGATGGGCCGGTCGGTCAGCGCGGTCGACCGGAGCGGCATTCGTGGCTTCCTGGTCCAGGCTTCCCGTTCCGCGTCGCTGGTCGGCGGGTTGGCGAAGAACGCCGTGGTGTCGAAGGGGACCCATTCGGCGCTCACGGTGGCGAGGGCTGCTTCGAGCAGCCGTGCCGAGGGGCCGTCGTCGAAGAAGGCGGGGTGGCGGACCTCGACGGCGTACCGGTGGGACCGGGGGAGCCGGCCGAGGAAGCGGGCGAGCGAACCGACGTCGCCCGGACCGAACGACCCCGGCAGCTGGATCCAGAGGGCGTGCACCCGGGGGCCGAGGGGCTCGATCGCGGTCAGGAACGTGCCGAGCGCCTCGCCGGTGTCGGCGAGACGGTGCTCGTGCGTGATCAGCTTGGGCAGCTTGAGGACGAACCGGAAGTCGGGGTCGGTCTGCTCCGCCCAGGAGGCCACCGTGTCGCGGGCCGGGGTGGCGTAGAAGGTGGTGTTTCCCTCCACCGCGTTGCACCAGCCGGCGTAGTGCCGCAGGCGCTCGTGGGCCGCGAGTGGATGGGCCAGCAGGCGGCCCTGCCAGGACTTGTGGGTCCACATGGCACACCCGACGTGCAGGCGCATGGCCCCGATCCTCCCCCCGGGCGAGCCCCGATCCATCCTCGGTCGTCGACCGTACCGGACGCGCGTCCCGCACCCCGCCGCGCCGCGTCAACCGATGGTTGACGGAGGCGTTTCGTCAACCTATGGTTGACGCATGACGGAACCCACGCAGATGAGCAACCCGGTACGCCTCGACGACCTGATCCAGGGCATCAAGAAGGCCCGCCCCGACGTCCTGGACCAACTCGCCGACGCGGTCGTCGTCGGCGAGCACCTCGGCGACGTCGCCGACCACCTGATCGGTCACTTCGTCGACCAGGCCCGGCGCTCCGGCGCCTCCTGGACCGAGATCGGCCGCAGCATGGGGGTGAGCAAGCAGGCCGCGCAGAAGCGCTTCGTCCCCCGGTCCACCGACGCGCCGCTGGACCCGCAGCAGGGCTTCGCCCGGTTCACCCTGCCGGCCCGCAACGTGGTGATGGCCTCTCAGGAGGAGGCGCGCGCGGGCGGGCACAGCGAGATCCGCCCGGAGCACATCCTGCTGGGCCTGCTCGCCGAACCGGAGGCGATCGCCGCGCGGGTGATCGTGGCGGCGGGCGTGTCGCCGGAGCGGGTGCGGGAGGCCGCCACGGATGCGCTGCCGCCGTCGTCCGGCGCCGAGGTGCCGGCCCTGATCCCGTACGACGCGTCGGCGAAGAAGGTGCTGGAGCTGACCTTCCGGGAGGCGTTGCGCCTGGGCCACAACTACATCGGCACCGAGCACATCCTGCTGGCCCTGCTGGAGCACGAGGACGGCGGTGGGGTGCTCACCGGACTCGGTGTCGACAAGGACGCCGCCGAGGCGGCGATCGCCGCGGCCATCCAGGCCGCCGTCCGGGCGCGGGGGGAGAAGGGCTGAGGCCGTCGGCGCGACGGTGCCGCGCCGACGGCCTCGGAAGTGCCGGCCGTCAGGGCGCGGCGGGGAAGCCGTACCGGGCGGCGTGCTCCGGGTCGGTCGGGTCGACCTGGCGTACGCCCGCGTCGGCGAGGCGCTTGTTGACCTCGTCGAGCTGCTCGCGCACCAGCCGGGCCTCCTCCTCGGTGACCCGGCCCCGGTGCGGCTTGCCGGCGTGCTCGATCGTGCCGTAGTCGATCTTCTCGGCGCTCTTGCGCGCCTTCGGCGGGCGCACCCGCTCCGCCGTCCTCAGCAACTGCGCCATCGGCACGTCGGTGGCCATCTCGTCGAACTCGCTCGCGGTCAGCACCACCCGGCGCGGCTCGCCGCCGCCGTGCCGGTCGTGGATCTCGACCACCGCCACGTCCAGCGCCGCGTCGTCGATGTTCTCCACCTCGACCGCGGTGGCGTCCAGCTGCACGGGCCCGGCCACCAGGTCCGGGTGCTCCAGTACGACGACCTTGACCACCTCGTCGTCGGCTCCCAGAATCGTGCCGCTGAAGTCGGAGACGTGGATCGTCTTCTTGCCCATGCGCGGAGCTTCCCCTGTCGTCGGCCTGTTTCAGGACCAGAAGAAGTTACCCGACAGGTGTGCGAACGCACCGGCTGGACGCCCCGGGTGTGTCGCCGCTTTCTCCGGCGCTGGTCGACGGGGGTGCCGGCCCTGCGCGCCGGTCGGCGCCCGGCGTCAGCGGGCCTTGAGGCCGCGCCGGGAGGTGCTGCCGGCTGGCAGGCTGTTGAGGTCGCTCCAGGAGAGCGCGGCGTTCGTGTCGCGTCCGGTCCGTGCCTCCCGGTACGGCGGCTGGGCGGGGAACCGCTCGGCGGCTGCGGCCGCCTGCCAGGCCCGCTCGGTGTCCTGCTGGTACCGGTCATTCGGCTGATTCGGCATGACCATACCGTCCCAAAGAAAGTTGTACATGTATGGAAATAGATATGACGCACGGTCGATGTCCCGGGTTCCGCTGACATCGGCGCTCCTCGGTACGTCTACCCTCCCGCGCCGGGTTCGAACCGAACCGGGCGCCGCGCCGACCGCTACGGCGTACCGTGATCACGTCGGGGTGACGGTACCCGTGCGGTGAGGGAGGTGACCGGTGCTCGACCGCCGGCTCCACCTGCATCTGGCCACCTGGCTCGGCCAGTGGCCGGCCGGCCCGGGCCTGCACGTGGTCGCTTCGCGGCGACGTGGGCGACCGGCGTGGGACGGGCGGCTGCGGCCGGCGATCGCCGTGGGGGCCGGCGGCAGCACCGTGCTCTCGGTGCCGCCGGAGCGGGTCGAGGCCATCCGGGCGTTGGCCCGGGGGCCGGAGGCGGCGCTGCTCGCGGCGCTGCCCGCCGCGGTCGGCCAGCCGGACTGGGTCGTGCACGACGACACCTTCCGCTGGTGCCTGGCCCCGGCGCCGCTGCCCGAGGTGGGGGAGTGGACCGACCCGAGCGACCCCGCGCTGCCTTCCTGGCTGCACCTGTTCGACCGGTCCGTGCTGGTGGTCCGGGACGCCGACGGTGGCTACCTGGCCGGCGTGGGGATCAAGCGGCACGACAGCCACGGGCACGAGCTGGCCGTCGGGACGGCGCCCCGGGCCCGGGGACGGGGCCTGGCCCGGGCGCTGGTCGCCCGGGCGGCCCGCCGCGTGCTCGACGAGGGCGCGGTCCCGACGTACCGGCACGATCCGGCGAACGTGGCGTCCGCCCGGGTCGCGGAGGCGGCCGGCTTCCCGGACCGCGGCTGGCGCTCGTACGGGGTGTATCCGCCCTGACCGCCGCCGCTGTGCGGCAGGGCGCGGACCGTGGATCCCGGGCCGGATCCACGGTCCGCAGCCTTCCCCCAGGTCCCTCCGTGGCCGGCGCTGCGCCGGCGAACCTCGATACCGGTGACGCTACGTACGTATTGACGGACGGGCAATAGGCATTCGTCCGGTTGAGAGTGTCCGGAAGTGGACCTGAGCTGGGACGGAACGGCTACGGCGGTTGACGGCGCTCAGTGACGCAGCGTATGGATCAGGCTGAGCGCCTGCCGGGTCGCCGGTCGCAGCACCCGCAACCGCGACAGCCCCACCAGCCGGTCGACCAGCGGCACCGCGCCGTCGATCAGCTGCCGCGTCCGGGCCTGCTCCGGTGACCGGTCGTGCACCCAGTAGAGGACCACCCCCAGGTAGGCCAGCCAGAGCAGTTCGGGCAGCTCCGACCGCAGCTCCGGATCGACCTTGGCGGTGGAGCCCTCCAGGACCTCCCGGAACAGCGCGACGGAGGCCTGCCGGGGCGCCGACGACTCGGCCGAGAACGGGCTCAGCGGTGAGGTCGGCTCCGCCGCCGTCTTGAAGAAGGTCCCCGCGAACGCGTGGTACGGGGTGAGCACGTCGATCCCGGCGTGCAGCACCCCGGCCAGCCGGGTGGCGAAGTCGCGTTCCCGGGCGAGCACCCGCGCGGCGGCGGCCCGGTGCTCAACCTGGGTGTCCGCGTAGAACTCCTGGATCAGGTGGTCCTTGGAGCTGAAGTAGTAGTAGGCGTTGCCCACCGCCACTCCCGCCTCCTGAGCGATGGCGCGCATGGTGGTCCGTGCGTACCCCCGCTCGCGGAAGAGCCGCATCGCGGTGTCCAGGATCAGCTGGCGGGTCTGCTCACCACGCGGGGTCGCCGGCTCGCCCGTCGCCGGCCCACCCGCAGCGGTCGTCGGCGCAGTCTGCTCGGTCATCGTCGTCACCGTATCCCGGGTCGAGCCGTGGTTCCCGTACCAGCTCGCGGACCGAGGAGGCGGCCGACACCATCCGGCGGGCCAATGGGAGCAGGTGCGGTCGGGCCAGTCGCTCGGCGGTCGCCCGGTAGTCGGCCAGCGCCCAGAGGCAGGCGAGCCATGCGCCGTCCCCGACGTACACCTCGCCGGTGCCGGCCACCACGGTCAGGTCCCGCAGCGTCGCGGCGTGGTCGAGGCCGGGGAAGCGCCGCCGGGCCTCGACCGACCTGGCCGGGACGAACTCCAGGGGTACGAGCTGGGCGCGGGTCGCCAGCCAGTGCCGCGCGGCGCGGCAGAGCGGACAGTGCGCGTCGTAGAGGACGGTGAACCCGGGGATCCCACCAGCCCCGTGCCCGGTGGGATCCCCGGCACCCGCCCCGGCAGCGCCGGTCGGCGGGTTGCTCATCGCGGTGGTGTCAACGGGGTCGGCCCGGTCGGTCCCGCGCCGGGGCCGGCCGGTTGCGGGGCGGGGCCGACCGGCATCGGCAGCCGGCCGGCCGGAGCGAGCGGCGGGTGGGTGGCGTACTGGCGTAGCCGGCCGCGGCGGTACCGGTTGAGGGCGAAGACGTTGAAGAAGTGCAGGGCGCCGAGGACCAGCAGCACCAGACCGATCTTCAGGGACAGCTCCTCCATCGCCTCGCTGGTGGTGGAGACCGTGCCGTCGTGCTTCATGGCCACCGTGACGTAGCCCAGGTTGAGCAGGTAGAAGCCCACCACGAGGAGGCTGTTCACCGCGTTGGCGAGCCGCTCGTCGGCGAAGACGTCCTCCAGGAACACCAGTCCGTTGCGGGAGAGCGCCCGGGCGACCCAGATGGTCAGCCCGATGCTGACCACCAGGTAGGCGACGTACATCCAGACCTTCACGTCCATCTCGGCACCTTTCTTGAACGCGTTCAAATCGAAGTCGACCTCAGCGTAGGGGAGAAATTGAACGTGTTCAAGACAGGGTCCAGCGTGGACCGGCTCGACCGGGCGCTCGACGCCGTCCTCGCCCGGACGGACGTGGTGGAGATCGTGGTCGACTCGCCGGCGTGCCCTCTCTCGACTCGACCGGCGTGGCCGCGCTGCTGCCCGGCGCGGCCGAGGCCGTGGGCCGGGGTGTCACCCTGCGCGTCGCCGACCCGCAGCCGGTGGTGGCGCGGGTGCTGCACGTCACCGCCCTCGGCGCCTGCTCGGGCTCCCGAGAACGACGCGGACGGGACCGCCGCCGGCGGGGCGGACCGCTGCGCTGACGCGCCGCAGCCGGCCCGCCCACCGACTCAGCGGATCAGGCCGAGCGCCTCCGCCGCCGCGCGGCCGTTGGCGTGGCTCGCGCCGTAGGTCGTCACCCAGGCCCGCACCCCGACCGGCCGCCACCGCCCCGGCCACCCCATCTCCACCACGGTTACCGGGTACGCGGCGGCCAGCGCGTCGACCAGCGCCGCGCCGCCGGGCAGCCGGTGCAGGTGCCGCCCGACCACCACGATCGGCCGGCCCTCGGCGAGCCGGCCCAGCGCCGCCGGATCGGTCTCGGTGGCGACGATGCGTACCTCCTCCAGGCCGTCGAGGTGCGGACCGAGACCCCACGGCACCCGGCCCTCGGCGATGGTGGAGGCGGCGTGCAGCTGCACCACCAGTGGCCGCTCCAGGCCGACCACGTCGCCCTCGATGCGGACCGCCAGGCGGGCGGCGTCGTACCCGAGGGCGTCGGAGAGGGTGGCCGACGGCGAGGCGGCGGGTCGGGCCCAGGCGGCCAGCGCGGCGGTGCGGGCGGCCGCCTCCTCGACCCGGGCGCGGTCGAGCCGGCCGTCGGTGATCGCGCCGACGATCTCGGCGACCACGTGCTCGACCAGGCCGGCGTCGACCTTCGCGCCGATGCAGAGCAGGTCCGCGCCGGCGGCCAGGGCCCGCACGGCGGCCGGGCCGACCCCGCCCGCGGCGAGCGCCGCGCCCTTCATCTCCAGCGCGTCGGTGATCACCGTGCCGGTGAAGCCGTACTCCCGACGGAGCAGGTCGACCAGGACGGCCCGGCTGAAGGTGGCCGGACCGTCCCCGGTGAGCGCGGGGACCCGGATGTGCGCGGTCATGATCGCTCGGGTGCCCGCGGCGATCACCGCGGCGAAGGGCGGCAGGTCGCGCTCCCGGAGCAGCTCCGGCGAGACGTCCACGGTCGGCAGCTCGTGGTGCGAGTCGGCGACGGTGGCGCCGTGGCCGGGGAAGTGTTTCGCGCAGGCGGCGACGCCGGCCGCCTGGAGGCCCTCGACGGCGGCGGCGGAGTGCGCGGCCACCCGGACGGGGTCCGCGCCGAACGAACGGGTCCCGATCACCGGGTTCTCGTCGGCGGTGTTGACGTCCACGGTCGGGGCCAGGTTGACGTTGACGCCCAGGGCGGCCAGCTCGGCGCCGATGGCCGCGTACACCCGGCGGGTGAGCGACGGGTCGTCGACCGCGCCGAGCGCGGCGTTGCCCGGGTACGGGCTGCCGGTGGCGTGCGCCAGCCGGGTGACGTCACCACCCTCCTCGTCGATGGCGACCAGCACGTCCGACCGGCCGGCCCGCAGCGCGGCGGTGCTCGCCGCCACCTGGGCGGGGTCGTGCACGTTGGTGCCGAACAGGGTGTGCCCGGCCAGCCCCTCGGCGACCAGGTCGACGGCCCAGCCCGGCGGCACCGGCCCCGGGTACGCGGCGAGCAGCGTGCCCAGCGCCAGCCGGCGTAGTCCTGAATCCAGCCCCACGATGATTCCCCCTTCGGTGCCGGACGGCACGAGTGTCGCACCACGGCGGCCGGGTCGTCCGAGTTCCGCCGGGCAGGGTGGCCGATACGCTACGGGCACCCGTCTGCCGGTCGATTGCGGTTGGCGAAGTTGATGAAGACTAAGGACGTGGCATGAGTGCGACCCGGTTGCCCGGCACCCCCCGCCTGTTGCGGGCGCTCAACGACCGCGCGGCCCTGGAGCTGCTGCTGGAGCGCGGCCCGCTGACCCGGGCCCGGCTCGGTGAGCTGACCGGCCTGTCCAAGGTCACCGCCTCGCAGCTGGTCGAGCGGCTGGAGGAGCGCGGGCTGGTCACCCGGGTCGGTGAGCAGGCCGGCGGGCGGGGCCCGAACGCCCAGCTCTACGCGGTCCGGCCGAGCAGCGCGCACGTGGTCGGCGTCGACGTCGGCGCCGAACGGGTGGTGGCCGCCTGCGCCGACATCACCGGTGCGGTCATCGGTCGGGTCGAGCAGTCGACCCGGGACACCGACGACCCGGTCGGCGTGGTGCACAACGCGGTGGTGCAGGCCGCCAGCAGCGCCGGCGCGCGGCTGGACAGCGTACGGCGGGTGGTGCTGGGCACCCCGGGCCTGGTGGACCCGGGCACCGGCGACATCACCTTCGCCTTCAACCTGCCCCGCTGGCACCGGGGCCTGCTCGCCGCCCTCCGCGAGGACCTGCACACACCGGTCGTCTTCGAGAACGACGTCAACCTGGCCGCGGTCGCCGAGGCGCAGTCCGGCGCGGCGCAGGGGATGACGGACTTCGTGCTGGTGTGGGTGGGCGCCGGCGTCGGCCTGGCGATCATGCTGGGCGGCCGGCTGCACCACGGCAGCAGCGGCGCGGCCGGCGAGATCGGCTACCTGCCGGTGCCCGGCGTGCCGATCCCCCGGGACGTCTCGCGCCGGGCCAAGCCGGCGTTCCAGCAGCTCGCCGGGGCGGACGCGGTCCGCGCGGTGGCCCGCGAGCACGGCTTCGACACCGACGGCGCGGCCGACGCGGTGCGCGCCGCGATCACCGCCGGCACGACCGGCGGGCCGATGCTGGACGAGCTGGCCCGGCGGCTGGCCCTCGGGGTGGCCAGTACCTGCGTGGTGCTCGACCCGCCGCTGGTGGTGCTCGCCGGCGAGGTCGGGCAGGCCGGTGGCGCGGCGCTGGCCGAGCGGGTGCAGCACGAGGTGGCCGCGATCACGCTGGTCCGGCCGCGGGTGGTGCCGACCGGGCTGACCGAGGAGCCGATCCTGCGGGGCGCGCTGCGCACCGCGCTGGACGCCGTGCGGGACGAGGTCTTCGGGTCGACCGTCGGCTGACGCCCACTGCCGCTCGTCGCCCCTCATGTGAAGAAATTCTTCACCACTGTCCCGGGTGCGGCAAGTTCCTGCCGCACCCGGGGAGCTGGTCGGGCGGGTCAGATCAGATCGCGCCGGCGGAACACGGTGAACGCCGCCGCGGTCACCAACCCGGTCAGCCCGAGCAGCACCGCCAGCGCCGGCCCGGAGGTGATCGTGTACAAGCCGCCGCAGTTCCCGTTGCCGCCGCAGTCCTGCTCGCCCCAGAACTGCGCCTGCCCGGTCAACCAGGCCGTCACGTACGAGGAGAGCATCAGCTGGTCCGGCCGGGCCACGTCGAGGATCTGCAGCACCAGCAGCGCCCCCAGCTCCCACACCACCAGATACGCGGCGACCGCGCCGAGTGCCGCCGAGGTGTGCCGGCCCAGCGTGGCGATCGCGAAGCCCAGCGCGGTCGCCAGCAGCACCAGCACGATGCCGCGGCCGTAGAGGTCGCCGAGGTCCGACCAGAATTGCCCGTCCAACGTGCCGGGCAGTCCGGCGGTCTGCCCGATCATCCAGAACGTGCCGAGGTAGACCACGGTCGCCAGCGCCGACACCAGCGCCACCGCCCCGAGCAGCGTGCCCAGCTTCGCGCCGAGCACGGTGAGCCGGCGCGGACGCCACAGCAGCAGGTTGACCACGCCGCCGGAGTTCAGGTCCGCGCCGATGTAGGAGGCGCCCACCAGGAAGCCGAAGAGCAGCAGGAAGGCGATGAGGAAGTAGAGCAGCGGTCGGGCCTCCTGGCCGAAGACGAAGACGCTGCTGAGGTGATCGGTCAGCACCGGCAGCTGCTCCCGCAGCGCCGGGTCGACCTCGCTGCAGTCGGCCGGGACGTAACTGTCCTCCTCGATCGGCAGTTCGCCGGCCTTGATCTTCAGGCAGCGGAGGTGCTCCGCCTCCAGGCTGCTGATCTGCTGGGCGACCGCGGCCTCGGCGGCGGCCAACTCGCTCCGCGACGGCTTGTGCGACCCGACCAGCGTGGTCGCCGTGGTGATCACGAAGGCCAGCGCCAGCAGCGCCACCATCAGCTGGACGAAGCGGCGAGCGACCAGCCGCTCCACCTCGGCACGGACCAGGTTCACGCGTCCACCCCCCGGCCCACGGCCGCGTCGAGTTCGATCATCGGTTCGTCGGATCCCGCCCCGGACCCGGCGGGCCCCTCCGCCTGCCGGGGCGGCATCGAGTGCGGCGCGGCGCCGGTCAGCTCCAGGAAGACGCTCTCCAGGTCGGGCCGGATCGGCGTCAGCTCGCGTACCCAGAGCCCCTGCTCGCCCAGCGTGCGGCTGATCAGCTCCGGGTCGTCCGCGTCCCGCACCACCAACAGCCCGTCCTGCTCGTCGACCGGCAGTCCGCTGGCCCGCAGCAGCTCCGCCGCCCGGGCCGGCTCGGCCACCCGTACCTGCCACTCGTGCTGGTCGAAGCCGGCCAGCACCTCGTCCACCCGGCCGGCCGCGACCCGGCGACCGCCGGCGATGATCGTCACGTGGTCGCAGATCAGCTGGATCTCGGCGAGGATGTGGCTGGAGACCAGCACGGTCACCCCCGCCTCCGCCAGCGACCGCATCAGGTCCCGCATCTCGCGGATGCCCGCCGGGTCCAGGCCGTTCGCCGGCTCGTCGAGGATCAGCAGCTCCGGATCCTTGAGCAGGGCCGAGGCCACGGCCAGGCGCTGCTTCATGCCCAGCGAGTAGCCCTTGACCCGGTCGTGGCCGCGGTCGCCGAGCCCCACCTGGTCCAGCACCTCGTCGACCCGGCCGGTCGGCACCCCGCCGGCCACCGCGAGCAGCCGCAGCGTGCGGTGCCCGGTGAAGTTGCCGAAGAAGTGCGGGCTCTCCACGATCGCGCCGATCCGACCGGCCACCCGGGCCAGCTGCTCCGGCGCCGGGGCGCCGAGCACGCTCATCCGGCCGCTGTCGGCGCGGACCAGGCCGAGCAGGGCCCGCAGCGTGGTCGTCTTGCCCGAGCCGTTCGGCCCCAGGAAGCCGTGCACCTGCCCGGCCTCGACCACCATGTCGAAGCCGTCCACCGCCACCCGGCGGCCCTGCCGGAGGCTCCGGAACGTCTTGCGCAGGCCGTCGATCTCGATGACCGCGCTCATCCTCGGCCCTCCTGACTGCGATGGAGCATGGGCCGTCCTCTCCCGGTGGTGACCAACGACACGGCGCCCCACCCTAAGGGGGCGGTGCCGCCCGTGGGGGGCACCTGACCGGCTGCGTGGTTGGATGGAGCGGTGACTGGTGACCTGATCTCCGGCGGCGCCGCCGCCCCCTCGCCCGTGGACGCGGATCTGGTGGTCAGCCTCGACGGAGTGGGCGTGCGGCGGTCGGGCACCGCGCTGCTGCACGACGTGGACTGGCGGGTCGAGCTGGACGAGCGCTGGGTGGTCCTCGGGCCCAACGGCGCCGGCAAGACGACCCTGCTCAACCTCGCCGCCGGGCGGCTGCACCCGAGCACGGGCGTCGCGCACGTGCTCGGCGAGCGGATCGGCCGCACCGACGTCAACGAGCTGCGGATGCGGATCGGTCTCTCCACCGCCGCCCTGGCCGAGCGGGTACCCGCCGAGGAGAAGGTCAGCGACGTGGTGGTGACCGCCGCCTGGGCGGTGGTGGGACGCTGGCGGGAGAGCTACGACCGCAGCGACGAGGGCCGCGCCCACGCCCTGCTCGGGCAGCTCGGCATCGGGCACCTCGCCGACCGCGCGTACGGCACCCTCTCCGAGGGCGAGCGCAAGCGGGTGCAGATCGCCCGGGCCCTGATGACCGACCCGGAGCTGCTGCTGCTCGACGAGCCGGCCGCCGGCCTCGACCTGGGCGGACGCGAGGACCTGGTGGCCCGGCTGGCCGAGCTGGCGTACGACCCGGACGCCCCGGCGCTGGTCCTGGTCACCCACCACGTCGAGGAGATCCCGCCCGGCTTCACCCACGCGCTGCTGCTGCGTGAGGGGGGCGTGGTGGCGCAGGGCCTGCTCGCCGACACCCTCACCGGCGACAACCTCACCAAGACCTTCGGGCTGCCGCTGGTGGTCGAGCGGCGCGGCGAGCGCTGGACCGCCCGCTCCGCCTGAGCGGGGCCGGCGGGGACCGCACGTCCTAGACTTCGCCGAAGCTCAGCTGGGAGGGGACCGACGTGCGGCAGACCCGGGTCGTCGTGGTGGGCAGCGCGAACATGGACGTGGTCGGGACCGGCCCGACGCTGCCCCGACCGGGTGAGACCGTGCTCGGCAGCGACTTCGTGATGGTCCCCGGCGGCAAGGGCGCCAACCAGGCGATCGCCGCCGTCCGCGCGGGCGCCTCCTGCGCCTTCCTCGGCGCGCTCGGCTCGGACGCCTTCGGGGTCACCCTCCGCGCCCGGATCACCGCCGCCGGGGTGGACACCGGGCAGTTGCGGGTGGTCTACGGCGCCTCCGGGGTGGCCCTGGTGATGGTCAACGCCGACGGTGAGAACGCCATCCTGGTGACCCCCGGCGCGAACGCCTCCTTCACCGGGCTGACCGAGGGCGAGCTCGCTGCCGTACGCGAGGCGGACGTGCTGGTCGCGCAGCTGGAGATCCCACTGGAGACGGTGACCGCGGCGGCCGTCGCCGCGCGGGAGGCCGGCACCCGGGTGATCCTCAACGCGGCGCCGGCCCGGCCGGTGCCGGACGAACTGCTGGCCGCGGTGGACCTGCTGGTGGTGAACGAGACCGAGGCGCAGCTGCTGACCGGCCGGGGCCGGGACGAGCCGCAGGCGCTGCTGGACCTGGTGCCCCGGGCGGTGCTCACCCTGGGCCGCGACGGCGCGTGGTACGGCGACCGGGACGGCGCCGCCACGCACGTGCCGGCGGTCGGGGTCGACGTGGTCGACTCGACCGCGGCGGGCGACGCCTTCACCGCCGCCCTGGCCGTGGCCTGGGGCGAGGGACGAGACGTGCTCGACGCGGTGTGCTGGGCGGCAGCGGCCGGGGCGGCCTGCGTCCGCCGGCTCGGCGCCTCCGTGGCACTGCCCCGGCGGGCCGAGATCGACGAACTCTACGCCCGGTCGGCCGGCTGACCTACCGCGCGACCGGGACCGTCACTCGGCGGGCTCGTCGGTGAGCCGCTCGCCCCGACGCCGCAGCATGCCGAGACCCGGGATGCCGGCGACGGCGAGCTTGAGGTCCCGGGTGACGTCGAGCAGGTCGTGCAGGTCCGGGCCGACCCGGTCCAGGGTGGCCAGGATCGGCAGGATGTCCGAGGTGAGGTGCTGCTTGAGCTTGGGCAGCTCGTCAACCAGCCGGATCGCGGCGGTCACCTCCTCGTGGCTGAGCTCCTCGACGAAGCGGTTCGCCATCGGCGCGCCCCGGCGCAACGCCGGCTCGTACGACTCCAGCAGGTCGGCGGCGGTGGCGGCGGCCCCCTCGGCGGTGACCACCGTGCCCGCGGCGCGACCGGCGACGGCGTCCGCCTCGGCGACCACCGCGGCGGCGGCCCGGGACACCTTCTCCGCCTCACCCACCACGACGGCGGCCGCGCCGGACACCTGCTCCGCCTCCGCGACCACCACGGCCGCCGCGGCGGCGACCTCGGTGGCGGTCTCGATCGCCCCGGTGGCGGCGGCGCTGATCACCGCGACCTCGCGGACCGCCGTCTCGGCGTCGGTGAGCACCCGGTCGGTGCGCTCCAGGGTGCCCTCGATCCGGTCCACCACCCCGTTGATCCGCGCCAGCAGCGCCTCCACCCCGTCCAGCACGGCGAACGCGCGGGCCGGCACGGCGGCGAACGAGGCGGCCGAACCGAACGCCTGGTCCAGGGCGGAGCGGGTGAGTCCGACGACGGCCGTCGGCCGGGGAAGGGGAATAGCCATGTGACCAGTGTGCGCCGGGCCGGCCAGCGGTGCCCGACGGCGCGGTCCCGGTCACCTCCGGCCCGGGTGCGCACCGCCGCGACCATCCACGGGGATCCTCTTCTGTGGCTCCGGTCGGTACTGTGCCGGCATGTCGGACCGCCGCTCCGGCGCCACCCCCGCCGCCCGCCGGACCATCCTGCTCGGCGCGCTCGCGGCGCTCGCCCTGGTCCTCGGGGGTCACGGGCTGGTCCGCGCCGGGTCCGGGCTGCACACCCGCCAGGTGACCGTCAACGAGGTGCCGATGACCGAGGTGCGGGCCGGGGCGGAGCCGGGGCGCCGGCCCGGGATGGTGATCGCGCACGGCTTCGCCGGTTCCGCCCGGCTGATGCGCCCGATCGCCGACACCGTGGCCCGGCGGGGCGCCGTCGCGCTGCTGCTCGACTTCGCCGGCCACGGCGCCAACCCGGCCGGACTGCCCGGGGCGGGGCGCGACAGCGCCGCCTCCCGGGCCGCCCTGGCGCGGGACCTGGACGTCGCCGTGGCCCACCTGCGCGGGCGGCCGGACGTCGACCCGGACCGGATCGTCCTGGTCGGACACTCGATGGGCGCGGGGGCGGTCACCCGCTACGCCGCCGACCACCCGGAGATCGCCGGAACGGTCGCGATCTCGCTGCCCGACGCCGACGACCTGCCGTACGGGCGGCCCCGGTCGCTGACGTTGGTGGTCGGGGCCGCCGAGTTCCCGGGCTTCCGCCGCGCCGCCGAGGAGGCGCTGCGCCGGGCGTCGCCGGGGCAGCGGGCGATGACGGTCGTCCCGGCCACCGAACACGTCTCGGTGCTCTTCGCCGTTCGGACCCACGAGGTCGTCGCCGGCGCCCTGCCGGGTGCGCCGGACGGGCCGCCGCCGGAGCCCGTCGTCCGGCTGGGCGCCGCCGGGCTGCTGCTGCTCGGCTTCGGCCTCGGCTTCGTACCGTTGGTGCGGGTGCTCCACCGTGGGCGCCGGGACGGGCCGCCGGTCGCGGCGGTCGCCGGGTGGCGTCGGCCGGTCGCCGGGATCGTCGCGGCGGCGCTCGGCGCGGTCGCGGCCGTGGCGTCGCCCACCGTCCGGCTGCCGCTGGCGGTCGGTGGGTACGTCACCGGATTCCTGCTGGCCACCGGCCTGCTGCTGGTCGCGGCGACCCGCTGGTGGCCCGGACCCACGGTTGCGGGCGCGAGCGCCGGGCCGGCTGTGCCCTCGGGTGGGGGCCGCGGGTCGGTGCCGGCGCCGGTCGTGGCCGTCGTGCTGACCGGGTACGCGGTGACCGCCGTCGCGGTGCCGATGCATCTCGGGCTGACCTCGGCGCTGCCGGTGGGCGCCCGCTGGTGGCTGCTGCCGCTGGTGGCGCTCGGCGCGCTGGTCTTCCTGGCCGGCGCGGAGCGGGCGACCGGCGGCCGGAGCTGGTGGTACGCGGCGGTCGGCGGGATCGCCGTGCTGGCGCTGACCGCCGCGGCCGTGGTCGGCCTGGCGCCCGGGTTCGTGCTGCTGGTGGTGCCGCTCTTCGCGGTGCTGATGGGCTGGCAGGCGGCCTGGGCGGCAGTGCTGCGCCGGTCCGGCGCGCCCCGGTGGCTGCCGGCCCTGGTGGGCGCGGCGCTGCTGGCCTGGCCGGTCGCCACCACCCTGCCGCTGAGTTGACCGGTGCCGGATCGGGGCGCCCCGGCACCGGTCCGGCGGCTCAGCGCACGCCCTCGAAGCTGACCTGCGGGTCGTTCTGGGCCGGGGCACCCCAGACGGCGTTGTCGTAGGTGGTGTCACCGGCCAGGTAGAGCAGGAACCACTCGGTGAGCAGCCGCTTGCTGATCGGCAGCTGGGTGGCCCGGCTGATCCCGCCGCTGTCGCAGAAGATCGACGAGCCGTCCATGAACCCGCAGTGGAACCCGCCCTTGATGATCCTCAGCTGTTTGGCCGACGGCTTCGCCGCGTAGATGGGTCGCTGGTGGTCGGCGACCCCGGCGATGGTGTCCCGCTCCCCGGCGATCAGCCGGACCGGCACGGTCAGGGTCGCGGCGGCGGCCTTCGCCGACGGGTTGGTCTCGGCGGCGGCGAGGTTGGCCACCGTGACCACCTTCGGGTTGCGGGCCGCGGCGAGGATGCTGGCGCCACCGCCCATCGAGTGTCCGGAGAGCCCGAGCCGGTCGGTGCGGACGTGTCCGGCGAACCGGGAACCGGTCGTGGTGTCCTGGGCGACGGTCCAGGTCAGCGCCGCGTTGAGGTCGTCGGCGAAGGCGCTGTGGCTGGGGGAGAGGCCGCCCTGGGAGGTGGGGGCGAGCACGATGAAGCCCCACGACGCCAGGTGCCCCAGCGTCGAGTAGTACTTCGACACGCTCTGGAAGAAGCCGTGGCCGAAGGCGACGACCGGGAACCGGCCCGCCGCGACCGGCTGGCCGCTGCCGGCGGCGGTTGCGGGGTAGTAGATCCGCGCGGAGAACGAACGGCCGGCCGCGCTGACCGTCGTGTCGACGTACCCGGCGGGGTGGGGCCCGGGGACCGACGTGTCGGCGGCGGCGGCGGTGGTGGGCGGCGCGGCGGTGGTGGCGGGTGGCGCGGCGGCGGCGGTGCCGCCGGGCAGCAGCAGGGCGATGGCCGCCGCGACGGCGACGGCGGGTCTTCTCCACATGACAGCCTCCCCAGATCAATGGATGGCACTGTCCATTGAGGAGAGCACTGGGTGGTCGCGCTGCCCACCACTCGGTTTGTCAATAACAGCCGGATTATGGCCGGGGGCGCGCCACCCGCAGCGCCCACCAGATCAGCGGCGCCTGCAACGGCAGCCGGCCGTAGGCGATCGCCCGCCGGGCGGGGCTTCCGCCGCGCCAGTCCACGGCCATCTGCGCGTTGGCCGGGAGCACCGCGGCGAAGAGCGCGGCGGCGGCCAGCCCGCCGCGCCGCCGGGTCGCCGGGTGGGCGACCGCCGCCGCCACCGCCAGCTCGGCGACCCCGCTGGCGTACGTCCAGAAGCGCGCCGGGGCGGGGAGTACGCGCGGCACGATCGGGTCGTAGAAGCGGGGCTTGAGGAAGTGGGTGACGCCGGCGGTGGCGAGCAGCCCGGCCAGCGCGACCGCCTCGCCGCGACGAGTGGTCATCGGTGCTCCCCCTGCTGCTCGATGGCGCGTTGCACGGCGCGGTAGATCTGCCCGAACCGTAGCGCGTCCGGCGTGCGGACCAGCAGCACCTCCTGCCCGTGGTGCTGCACCCACAGCTCGTGCACCCGGTTGCCGCGCTCGTAGGAGCGGTCGAGCCAGCTCAGCGGCAGCTCCAGGAAGGGGGTCAGGGCGAGCGCACCGACCGCGCAGGCGGCCAGGATGATCAGGGCCAGCTGCCAGTTGCCCCGGTCCTGCGCCGACCAGGCCAGCGAGACCACGCAGACCAGGGCCAGCAGCGGCGGCAGGGAGAGCAGCAGGACCAGCACGCCCCGCCCCAGCACCCGACCCCGGACCGCCATCGTCGTCGCCCCCCGGGCGTGCCAGACGTACGTCACGTCGGAGAGCCGGACCGCGTGCCCACCAGCCTGGATCGCCTCCGAGGTCACCTCGACGCGGTCGTCCCGGTAATAGAGGGTCATCACTAACTCTAACCGTGGGCCCACGCCCCGTGCCCGCCCTCGTCGCGCCCCTCGGGCGTCGTTGTGCGGGCCCGTCGGGCTTCGTCGTGTCGCCCGCCTCTGTCGCGGTCGGTCTCACCCCGGGCATCGAGTGGGTGCCTCCCGCGCCGGCGCTGGTTACGCCGATCCCGCGTGGCTGGACGCTCGACCTGGCCGATGGGGGGGCAGGTGTGTTCGTTGGATCCTTTGGAGCTGATGACGTGAACGGTTCACCCGTCCCGACGAGTCGTTTACGTCATCAGCTCCAAAGCATCCACACCGTAGGTCCGCTCCCTGGCCGGGCCGCCGATGCACCGCGCCTCGTCGGCCCCCGCAGCGCTGCCTGGGCGGCCTCTGTCCAAGGCCTGCCAGCTACGGACCCAGGGGCCTGTCAGCCACCTACGGCAAGGCCTGCCTGCCAGCGACGGCGCGCCGTCAGCGGCCGTCGTGCGGCGACCGGCGGTTGGCGGTGGCGCGGACCGCGGGGTGGGCGGGACGGCTACGGTCTGCGGCGGGGCGCGGGGTTGCTGCCGGACGAGCCGATCCGCTGCTGTGGCCGCGGGGCGGGGTGGCCGCTCTCCATCGCCCGCTGCACCGCCCGGTAGATCTGACCGAAGCGCAGCGCGTCGCCGGTGCGCAGCAGCAGCGTCGGCTGGCCGCGCCAGCGGGCCCAGAGCTCCAGTTGGCGGCTGCCCCGGGCGTAGGACCGGTCGAGGAATTCGAAGAGGACGTCGGCGAGCGGCCCGATGGCGAGCCCGACCAGCACCGAGGCGCCCACGATGGCGATGGTGACCGTGGGGGAGCGGTGCAGCCAGACGGCGACCGCGATGCCCAGCATGGCGGCCACGAGCGGTCCGGCCAGCGCCGCGCCGAGCGCGCCCCGCCCGGCGAGGACGCGCCAGGAGCGGCTGCCCCGCCGGTGCCAGACCAGGCCGAGTTCGGCGAGCGGGTAGCTGCGCCCGTCCACCCGGATCGCGGTGGAGGTGACCTGCACCGATCTGTCGTCGTAATAGGTGATCATGGCTGGACTCCCGACGGCGGGGCTGACACCTCGACTATGTACCCCAACGAGCCCGCCCGTAAGGTTGGCACGCGACTTCGACGAGGAAGTGAGGGCAGCGTGAGCGAGTTCGTGCGGCTGGAGACCCGGGACGGCATCGGCACCATCCGACTGGAGCGGCCGCCGATGAACGCCCTCAACACGCAGGTCCAGGAGGAGTTGCGCGCCGCCGCGTCGGCGGCCACCGCCGACCCGCAGGTCCGCGCCGTGATCGTGTACGGCGGGGAGAAGGTCTTCGCCGCCGGCGCGGACATCAAGGAGATGGCCGACATGTCCTACGTGGACATGGCGGCCCGGGCCGCCGACCTCTCCAGCGCGCTCGGCGCCATCGCCCGGATCCCCAAGCCGGTGGTCGCCGCGATCACCGGCTACGCCCTCGGCGGCGGCTGCGAGCTGGCGCTGGCCTGCGACTGGCGGGTGGTGGCCGAGGACGCCAAGCTCGGCCAGCCCGAGATCAAGCTGGGCATCATCCCGGGGGCCGGCGGCACCCAGCGGCTGGCCCGGCTGGTCGGCCCCGCCCGCGCCAAGGATCTGATCATGTCCGGCCGGATGGTGGACGCCCAGGAGGCGCTGCGGATCGGGCTCGCCGACCGGGTCGTCCCGGCCGGCGAGGTCTACGAGGCCGCGGTCGCCCTGGTCAAGCCGTTCCTGACCGGTCCGGCGCAGGCGCTGCGGGCGGCGAAGCTCGCCGTCGACGCCGGCCTGGACATGGACCTCAACTCCGGCCTGGCCTGGGAGAGCCAGCTCTTCGCGGCGCTCTTCGCCACCGACGACCGGCGCGAGGGCATGGCCGCCTTCGTCGAGAAGCGCAAGCCGGACTTCACCGGCCGCTGACGTATCGTCCGGGCCCGCGACCCGGCTGGGGGTCGCGGACCCGGATCGAGCGAACCGAGATCGGTTCACATTCTCCGTACCGACCAGTAGCGTGTGACTCCGGTCATGGGGCGAGGGGAGCGGCGATGACGGAACGGGTCGAGGGCCACGGCGGAGAGTTGGCGCTGGCGGCGCTGCGCGCCAACGGCGTACGGGAGATGTTCACCCTCTCCGGCGGGCACGTGTTCCCGCTCTACGACGCCGCGCACAGGGCCGACTTCCCGATCTACGACGTGCGGCACGAGCAGTCCGCCGTCTTCGCCGCCGAGGCGGTGGCCAAGCTCCAGCGCCGCCCCGGGCTGGCCGTGCTCACCGCCGGACCCGGCGTCACCAACGGGATCTCCGGCCTGACCAGCGCGTACTTCAACGCCTCCCCGGTGCTGGTGCTCGGTGGGCGGGCACCGCAGTTCCGCTGGGGCTCCGGCAGCCTCCAGGAGATGGACCACCTGCCGCTGGTCGCCCCGGTCACCAAGCACGCCGAGACGGTCTTCACCGCCGAGGACATCCCGCGCGCGGTCACCGCCGCCCTGACCAGCGCGCTCACCCCGCACCGCGGTCCGGCCTTCCTCGACTTCCCGCTCGAGGCGGTCTTCTCCGTCGGCGACGCCGAGCTGCCGGCCCCGGCCGCCCCCGCGCCGGTCGAGCCGGACCCGGACGAGGTTGCCAAGGCCGGCCGGCTGATCGCCGCCGCCCGGCGCCCGGTCATCATCGCCGGCTCCGACGTGTACGCCGGTGACGCCGTCGCCGCCCTCCGCGAGGCCGCCGAGGCGCTCCAGGTGCCGGTCTTCACCAACGGCATGGGTCGCGGGGCGCTGCCGCCGCAGCACCCGCTCGCCTTCGCCAAGGCCCGCCGGGTCGCGCTCTCCGGCGCCGACGTGGTCGTGGTGATCGGCACCCCGCTGGACTTCCGGCTCAGCTTCGGCGACTTCGGCGACGCGGCGGTGGTGCACATCGTCGACGCGCCGAGCCAGCGGGCCGGGCACGTCCAGCCGGCCGCCAGCCCCGCCGGTGACCTGCGACTGATCCTCTCCGCGCTGGCCGACCGGACCGGCGACCGGGCCGACCACGCCGACTGGGTCGCCCAGCTGCGTACCGCCGAGGACGCCGCGAAGGCCCGCGACGCCGAGGAGATGGCCGCCGACACCGACCCGATCCGGCCCGCGCGGATCTACGGCGAGCTGCGCAAGGTCCTCGCCCCCGACGCGATCACCATCGGCGACGGCGGTGACTTCGTCTCGTACGCCGGTCGCTACCTGGAGCCGGCGCAGCCCGGCACCTGGCTCGACCCCGGCCCGTACGGCTGCCTCGGCACCGGCATGGGCTACGCGATGGGGGCCCGGGTCAGCCACCCGGACCGGCAGATCTGCGTGCTGATGGGCGACGGCGCCGCCGGCTTCTCGCTGATGGACGTGGAGTCGCTGGCGCGGCAGAAGCTGCCGGTGGTCATCGTGGTCGGCAACAACGGCATCTGGGGGCTGGAGAAGCACCCGATGCGGGCCATGTACGGCTACGACGTCGCCGCCGACCTCCAGCCGGAGCTGCGCTACGACCGGGTGGTCGAGGCGCTGGGCGGCGCCGGCGAGACGGTGGCGAAGGCGGACGACCTCGGCCCGGCCCTGGCCCGGGCGTTCGACGCCGGGGTGCCGTACCTGGTGAACGTGCTCACCGACCCGACCGACGCGTACCCGCGCTCGTCGAACCTGGCCTGAGCGGCGCGCCGCCACCGCCGTCGCCGGGTGACCGGCGGTGGCGGTGGCGGCCTTCTGTCGACAGCTAAATGAGCGGAATCTCCGCGCCCGTCGTCGTAACGTCAGACCCGTCGCTCATCGTTGGGTGACCAGCGACAACGACGGGAGTTCTCCGCATGACCCACGCTATCCGCGCCGAAGGGCTGGTACGCCGCTTCGGCGCGACCACGGCCCTGGCCGGAGTCGACCTGGAGGTCCCCACCGGGACGGTCTTCGGGTTGCTCGGGCCCAACGGCGCCGGCAAGACCACCGCGGTACGGGTGCTCGCCACCCTGCTCGCCGCCGACGAGGGGCACGCCACCGTCGGCGGGTACGACGTCCGCCGCGACGCCCACCGGGTGCGCCAGCTGATCGGTCTGACCGGTCAGTACGCCTCGGTCGACGAGACCCTCACCGGCACCGAGAACCTCCTGCTCATCGGCCGGCTGCTCGGGCTCGGTCGGGCCGCGGCCCGGTCCCGGGCGGCGGAGCTGCTCGCCGAGTTCCAGCTCACCGACGCCGCCGGCCGGGCGGCGAAGACCTACTCCGGGGGCATGCGCCGCCGCCTCGACCTGGCGGCCAGCCTGGTGGGCCGCCCGCAGGTGCTCTTCCTCGACGAGCCGACCACCGGGCTCGACCCGCGCAGCCGCAACGAGCTGTGGGACATCGTCCGCGGGCTGGTGGCCGACGGGGTGACCGTGCTGCTCACCACCCAGTACCTCGAGGAGGCCGACCAGCTCGCCGGCCAGATCGCGGTGGTCGACCACGGCCGGGTGATCGCCCAGGGCACGCCGGAGGAGCTGAAGGCCAAGACCGGCGGTCAGGTCCTCACCGTCCGGCCGGCCGACCCGGCCGACCTGCAGACCGTGCTGGCCGTCGCCGGCGAGGTGGCGGGGGTGACCCCGGAGGTCGCCCAGACCACGGTCACCGTGGCGGTCAACGACGCGGGCGTGCTGCCCGCGGTGGTCCGCCGCCTGGAGTCCGCCGAGATCGAGGTCGCCGAGCTGGCCCTGCGCGGTTCGAGCCTGGACGAGGTGTTCCTCTCCCTCACCGGCCACCGGGCCGAGCAGGACACGCCGACCGACGACGCTCTGGAAAGGACGCCGGCATGACCGCCGCCACCGCCACCGCCACGGTTCCCACCCCGCTGGCGCCGGCCCGCCGGCTCGGCCTCACCGCCGGGCTCCGGCACACCCTGACGCTGGCCTGGCGGAGCCTGGTGCAGATCAAGCACAACCCGATGGAGCTGCTCGACCTGAGCATCCAGCCGGTGATGTTCGTGCTGCTCTTCACGTACGTCTTCGGCACCGCCATCGCCGGCTCCTCCGGCGAGTACCTCACCTTCATGCTGCCGGGCATCATGGTGCAGAACGCGCTCTTCGCCACCATGACCACCGGGTTCGGGTTGAACAACGACCTGACCAAGGGGGTCTTCGACCGGCTCCGGGCGCTGCCGATCGCCCGCTGGGCGCCGCTGGCCGGCCGGATCCTCGCCGACACGGTCAAGCAGGCCTGGTCGATCGCGCTGCTGCTCGGTGTCGGGATGATCCTCGGCTTCCGGGTCGGCAACGGCGTGCTCGGCGTGCTCGCCGCGTTCGCCCTGCTGCTGGCGTTCACCCTGGCCGCGTCGTGGATCTCGGTGCTGGTCGGGGTGCTGGTGAGCGAGCCGGAGAAGGTGCAGATCTTCGGCTTCATGGTGATCTTCCCGCTCACCTTCACCAGCAACATCTTCGTGCCGACCGACCGGATGCCCGGGTGGCTGCAGAACTGGGTGGAGGTCAACCCGGTGACCATCGTCGCCGACGCGCTGCGGGGGCTGCTGGTGAGCGGCCCGGTCGCCGGCCCGGTGCTGCAGACCCTGCTGTGGGGCGCCGGCATCGCGGTGCTCTTCGCGCCGCTGTCGCTGCGGGCGCTCAAGCGTCGGGTGTGAGCCCGGCCGCCGCCGCGGCGGTGCCGATCCAGGTGGCCGGTCGCACCCCGGTCACCTGGACTCGGGCTGGTCCTCCCCGCGTGGCGGCGGGTCGCCCTCCTTGCTGCGCAGGTCGTCCTCGCGGCGGCGCAGGTCGTCCTCCCACCGGCGGAACAACTCCTCGTCGTCGCGGCGGGACCGTTCGGCGACGGACTTGAGGAACTCGGGGTCGTCGTCCGGCGCGACGGGCCGGGGGCGGGTCCGCTCCGGGAAGCCACCGCCGATTCGCCAGGTCGACCGCGACCGGGCGGCCCCGGGCTCGCGCCCGGCGACGAACCAGGCGATCGAGCCGAGCAGCGGGAAGAAGAGGATGATCAGCACCCACGCGATGCGGGGGAGTGCCCGGATCGCACCCTCCTCGGCCGAGAGGCAGCTGATCAGCGCACAGACGGCGAGGACGATCTGGGCCAGGAAGAGCAGCACGTACAGACGGGCCATGCGCCTATCATGGCGTACCCGCGCGCGTCACCACAGACCGCGCAGCGCCAGCGGCACGGCGAGCAGCGCCAGCGCGGCGGTGGCCAGGGCGACCAGCGGCACCCTCCGGGTCCCGATCCGCAGCGGGCCGGTGCCGGCGGCGCGGCCCCAGCAGACGGTGAGCGCCCCGGCCCAGAGCAGCACCACGGCCGCGGCGAGCAGCGCCCCCGTCGGGTCCCCGGTGAGGGCGAGCCGGACGGCCAGCACGGTGACCACGGTGAGTGCCAGGGCGGTCCGCCGCCAGGCCAGCCGGGTGCGTTCCGGTTGCAGCCCGGGGTCGCCCGTCACCGGGCGCCGAAGGTCCGGGCCAGCACCGCGGCCACCAGCAGCAGTGCACCGAACCCCACCAGCAGGGCGAGGACGGCCGGGAAACGGGAGAACGGCAGCTCCTCACCGAGCCTGATCGCGCGTTCGGTGCGGGCCCAGTGGTCGACCGCCCGGACCGCCACGGCGCCGCCGAGCAGCAGCAGCGCCACCGCGATCGCCTCGCGCAGGTGCCGCAGCGGCAGCGGGGGGAGGAACTGGGCGGCGGCGAGTCCCCCGGCGAGCAGCGCCAGCCCGGTCCGCAGCCAGGCCAGGAAGGTGCGTTCGTTGGCCAGCGAGAAGCGGTAGTCCGGGGTGGTCCCGACCGTGCCGAGCTCCGACGGGTCGAACCATCGCCTGATCGTCTGCCGCATGAGGATGATTATCCGCTTTGTCCCCGGCATAGCCTGGACCGATGACCGATCTTGACGCTTCCCGGCTGCGCGACGCCTACGACACCCAGCTCCGTCCGGAGATCCCCGACCCGGTGCCGGCGGGGGTGACGATCGAACGGGACGGCCCGCTGGTCCGGATCCTCGGCCTGGACCAGGGCGGCTTCCTCACGTACCGGACCCTGGACGGCCTGACCGGCGCGGAGCTGGACGCGCTGATCGCCCGGCAGGTCGAGTTCTTCCGGGAGCGCGGCCAGTCGGTGGAGTGGAAGCTCAACGCCCACGACGAGCCGGCCGACCTGGCCGACCGGCTGGCCGCGGCCGGGTTCGTCCCGGAGGACCGGGAGACCGTCCTGGTCGGGCCGGTCGCGCCGCTGGCCGGCGCGGTCCCGGTGCCGCCCGAGGGGGTACGCCTGCGTGAGGTCACCTCCCGCGCCGACCTGGAGCGGATCGCCGCCATGGAGGAGCAGGTGTGGCGGGCCGACCGGAGCCACCTGGTGTACGGGTTGGAGCGGGAGATCGCCGCCGACCCGCAGTCGATCACGGTGGTGGTGGCGGAGGCGGACGGGACGGTGGTCAGCGCCGGCTGGATCCGGTACGCGGCCAACACCGGCTTCGCGAGCCTGTGGGGCGGTTCGACGCTCGAGCAGTGGCGGCGCCGGGGCATCTACCGGGCGCTGGTGGGGTACCGGGCGCGCCTGGCCGACCAGCGCGGGAAGACGTTGCTCCAGGTGGACGCCTCGGAGGACAGCCGGCCGATCCTGGAGCGGCTGGGCTTCGTCCCGGTCACCACGACCACCCCCTACGTCTACACTCCGTGAGGATGGAGCAACGGTTGACGGACGAGGAGCAGCTGACCCTCAAGACCGGCGCGTTCGGCGCGGTCTTCCTGGTCTCCAACGCCGATCCGGGGATGTTCGCCATGATCCGGGAGAGCTTCGCCGCGTCGGGGGCGTTCAACGACGCCAGCGGAGTGGTGAAGGAGGCGCTCACCGTCGGCCCGCTGCCGCAGCTGCCCCGGGACTCGGCGCTGGAGGTCGAGTCGATGGTGCTGCCGGCGCTGGGCCGGGCCGTCGACATCCTGCGGCAGAAGTCCCCCGGCGACGTGGCGGTGTACCGGGAGCTGGTGCTGGCCGCCGCCGACCGGGTGGCCCAGGCGAACCGGGGGGTGGCGCCGGCCGAGGCGGCGGTGATCGACCGGATCAGGACGGCGTTGGCCGAGCCGGCCTGACCTCGGGGTCAGACCAGAGCGCGTGCACGGTGTCGCGTACGCAGCTGTCCCGTACCTGCCCGCAGGCGCACCGGTAGGTCCCGGTCTCCGGCTGGCGGCACTGCTCCGGGGTGGCGTCGGTGGCCGGCGCCGCCCCGTCGCTCCCATGCTGCACGGACATGTCTGACACCTCCCGATTCGTGAGTTTACTCAGTACGCGGCCGACGGTGAGCTGTGTCACTCTGAGTGCCCGAGAGGCGGAAGCTACTGGCAGGTAACATTGCCGTCGTGGGCAACTGCACAGCAGCCCGCGGTTGACCGGGCGTCAACGGACGCGCGAAGCTCCGCCCGTGACCGGGCGAGCAATCGCAACACCAAACAGGAGGGTCGTCGAAGCGCGATGAACATCGTCGTACTCGTCAAGCAGGTGCCCGATTCGGGCGCGGACCGCAACCTGCGCACTGACGACAACACCGTCGACCGCGGTTCGGCGAACAACGTCATCAACGAGATGGACGAGTACGCCATCGAAGAGGCGTTGAAGATCAAGGAAGCGCACGGCGGCGAGGTCACCATCCTGACCATGGGTCCGGACCGGGCGACCGAGTCGATCCGCAAGGCGCTCTCCATGGGCCCGGACAAGGCCGTGCACGTGGTGGACGAGGCCCTGCACGGGTCCTGCGCCGTGGCCACCTCGAAGGTGCTCGCGGCCGCCCTCGGGCAGCTCAACGCCGACCTGGTGATCTGTGGCGCCGAGTCGACCGACGGCCGGGTCCAGGTCATGCCGCACATGATCGCCGAGCGGCTGGGCGTCGCCGCCCTGACCGGCGCGCGCAAGCTCACCGTCGACGGCGCCACGCTGACCGTCGAGCGGCAGACCGAGGAGGGCTACGAGGTGGTCACCGCCTCGACGCCGGCCGTGGTCTCCGTCTGGGACACCATCAACGAGCCGCGCTACCCGTCGTTCAAGGGCATCATGGCGGCCAAGAAGAAGCCGGTGCAGACGCTCTCCCTGGGCGACCTCGGGGTCGCCCCGACCGAGGTGGGCTTCGACGGCGCGACCAGCGCCGTGCTGGAGCACACCAAGCGCCCGCCGCGCTCCGGCGGCGCCAAGATCACCGACGAGGGCGAGGGCGGCGTCAAGCTGGTCGAGTTCCTCGCCACCGAGAAGTTCGTGTGAGAGGTCTGGACATGGCTGAGGTTCTCGTCGTCGTCGAAGCCACCAAGGAATTCGGCGTCAAGAAGGTCACCCTGGAGATGCTCACCCTCGCCCGCGAGCTGGGCACCCCCAGCGCGGTGGTGCTCGGTGGCGCCGGCGCCGCCGAGGCGCTGAGCGCAAAGCTGGGCGAGTACGGCGCGGAGAAGATCTACGCCGCCGAGGGTGAGGAGATCGACGGCTACCTGGTGGCCCCCAAGGCCACCGTGCTGGCCGAGCTGGTCAAGCGGGTCCAGCCCGCGGCCGTGCTGCTCGCCTCCGCCCAGGAGGGCAAGGAGATCGCCGCCCGGCTCGCCGTCAAGCTGGACAACGGCATCCTGACCGACGTGGTCGGGCTGGACGCCGACGGCACCGCGACCCAGGTCGCCTTCGCCGGCTCCACCATCGTCAAGTCCAAGGTCACCAAGGGCCTGCCGCTGGTCACCGTCCGGCCGAACTCGGTCAACCCGACGCCGGCGCCGGCCACCCCGGCCGTCGAGCAGCTCACCGTCGCCGTCACGGACGCCGACAAGCTGGCCAAGGTCGTCGACCGGGTCGCCGAGCAGAAGGGCTCCCGCCCCGAGCTCACCGAGGCCGGCATCGTCGTCTCCGGCGGTCGCGGTGTCGGCAACGCCGACAACTTCAAGCTGGTGGAGGAGCTGGCCGACCTGCTCGGTGGCGCCGTCGGGGCGTCCCGCGCGGCCGTCGACTCCGGCTACTACCCGCACCAGTTCCAGGTGGGCCAGACCGGCAAGACGGTCTCCCCGCAGCTCTACGTCGCGCTGGGCATCTCCGGCGCGATCCAGCACCGGGCCGGCATGCAGACCTCGAAGACCATCGTCGCCGTCAACAAGGACGGCGAGGCGCCGATCTTCGAGCTGGCCGACTTCGGCGTGGTGGGCGACCTGTTCAAGATCGTGCCGCAGGCCGCCGAGGAGATCCGCAAGCGCAAGTGAGCTGAGTTCCAGCCGCGGCCGAGGGCCGGGAACCGCCAGGTGCGGTTCCCGGCCCTCGGTGTCGCGGTGCCGTCTACCGCCCACCCCTCCGAGCGGTCGCCGCCGGGTCGAAGGCCGCACAGCGGGGCCACTCGGGCGATCGCGCCGGAACGCCCCGCTGTCCGGGGCGGAGCTGCGACGATGGCGGTGCCCCCGCGCACCCCCTCGGCCGGAAGGTGTCGAAGGAGGAGTGCGCCATGCCGGTCAGGACGCCGGGAAGCGACCACCACGCCCTGGCCGTGCACGAGGTCGTGCTGCTGCTGGAGACCGACACCGAACGAGGTCTGAGCGACGGGGAGGCGGCCGCGCGCCTCGAACGGTTCGGTCCCAACGTGCTGCCCACCGCCGCCCGAGGCGGCGTGTTCCGCCGGCTCCGGCGGCAGTTCCAAAACCCGCTGGTGTACGTCCTGATCGCCGCCGGCCTGGTCACCCTGCTGCTCGCCGAGTACGTCGACTCGGCCGTGATCTTCGGGGTGGTGGTGGTCAACGCCGCCGTGGGATTCCTCCAGGAGTCCAAGGCCGAGGCGGCGCTCGACGCCCTCCGGTCGATGGTGCGTACCGAGGCGCAGGTGGTGCGGGACGGCCGGCGGCGGCCGGTGCCGTCGGACGAGTTGGTCCCCGGCGACCTGGTGCTGGTCGAGGCGGGCGAGAAGATCCCGGCGGACCTGCGGTTGGCGCGCGCCGCCGAACTGCGGGCGGACGAGTCGGCGTTGACCGGCGAGTCCCTGCCGGTACGCAAGGACGAGGTCGTCGTGCCGGACGAGACGCCGGTGGCCGACCGTCGCAACGTGCTCTACTCCGGCACCCTGGTCACCGGTGGGTCGGCGGCCGGCGTCGTGGTGGCCACCGGCGCGGAGACGGAGCTGGGCCGCATTCACCGCCTGATCGGCACGGCGCAGGTCCTCGACACGCCGCTGACCTCGAAGCTCAACCGGTTCAGCCGGGTGTTGACCGTGGCGATCCTGGTCCTCGCGGCGGTGACCTTCACCGTGGGCGTCGTGCGGGGTCAGCGGATCGGGGAGACCTTCACCGCGGCGGCGGCGCTGGCCGTCGGGGCCATTCCCGAGGGCCTCCCGGCGGCGGTGACGATCACCCTGGCGATCGGTGTCGCGCGGATGGCCGGCCGACGCGCGGTGGTCCGGCGGCTGCCCGCCGTGGAGACCCTGGGCAGCACCACGGTGATCTGCACCGACAAGACCGGCACCCTGACCGAGAACCAGATGACGGTGCAGGCGGTGTGGACGCCGCACGGCCGTTACCAGGTGAGCGGCGCCGGCTACGCCCCGATCGGCGAGATCCACGCACCGGACGGCGGGTCGGTGCCGGCCGGGGCGGGCGGTGCGCTGCGCTGGTCGTTGCTGGCCGGGGTGGCCTGCAACGAGGCCCGGCTCGACGCGGGCGACGACCGGTGGACGGTGATCGGGGATCCGACCGAGGGGGCCATGCTGGCGGTGGGCGCCAAGGTGGGGATCCGCGCGGAGGAGGTCGCCGCCGAACTCCCCCGGGTGGCCGCCATCCCGTTCACCTCGGAGCGGCAGTTCATGGCGACCCTGCACGACGGGCGGGACGGCGGGCGCGTCGTCCTGGTGAAGGGGGCGGTGGAGCGGGTGGTCGAGTGGTGTGCCACGGGGCTGGACGCCGACGGTCGTACCGTCGCGCTGGACAGGTCCGCCGTGCTCGCCGCCGCGCACGAACTGGCCGGCGAAGGGCTGCGGGTGCTCGCCACCGCGATGCGGCACGGCGACCGGAGCGACGAACTGGTCGAGGAGTCGCTGCCCGGCACGCTGACCTTCACCGGACTGCACGCGATGCTCGACCCGCCCCGCGCCGCCGCGGCGGCCGCCGTCGAGTCCTGCCACCGGGCCGGGATCGCAGTGAAGATGATCACCGGCGATCATCTGGCGACGGCGAGCGCCATCGCCGCACGCCTGGGACTGCTCGCCGCCGAGCCGGGTCCGGGGGACGTGCGAACCGGCGTCGACCTGGCGGCCCTGCCCGCCGCCGAGCTGCCCGGGGCGGTACGCCGGGCGTCGGTCTTCGCCCGGGTCTCGCCCGAGCAGAAGCTCCGACTGGTGCAGGCGTTGCAGTCCGAGGGCCAGGTGGTGGCGATGACGGGCGACGGGGTCAACGACGCGCCGGCGCTGCGTCAGGCCGACATCGGGGTGGCCATGGGGCGCAGCGGCACCGAGGTGGCCAAGGAGGCGGCCGACATCGTGCTCACCGACGACGACTTCGCCACCATCGAGTCGGCCGTGCGGGAGGGGCGGGGCGTCTTCGCCAACCTCACCAAGTTCATCACCTGGACCCTGCCCACCAACACCGGCGAGGGGCTGGTCATCCTCGTCGCGATCGTGCTCGGTACGGCATTGCCGATCCTGCCGAGCCAGATCCTCTGGATCAACATGACCACCGCGGTGGTGCTCGGCCTGACGCTGGCCTTCGAACCCACCGAACCCGGGATCATGGACCAGCCGCCCCGCGATCCCGCCCAACCGCTGCTCACCGGGGCGCTGGTCGTCCGCATCCTGCTCGTGTCCGCGTTGCTGGTGGCGGGCACCTGGTGGTTGTTCGAGTGGGAGCTCGGTGCGGGTGCGGGACTGGCGGAGGCGCGGACGGCAGCGGTGAACCTCTTCGTCGCGGTGCAGACCTTCTATCTGTTCAGCTGCCGCTCGCTGACCCGTTCACCGTGGCGCCTGGGGTTCTTCGGCAACCGTTGGTTGATCGGCGGAGTGGTGGTGCAGGCACTCGGTCAACTGGCGCTGACGTACCTGCCCGTGATGAACACGCTGTTCCGGACCGCTCCGATCACCATCGAGGCATGGCTGCGCATCCTGGGCCTCGCCCTGGCGGCCTCCGCGATCGTGGCGCTCGACAAACGCGTCGGATGGTTGGGCCGCCGGCTCGGCTGAATCGCCGGAGCCGGCGGCCGTGCCGCGCGGAAGGGAGCTGATCGGCGGGCCGGGGAGCTGAGCCGGCCCGCCGATCAGCCCGTCAGGTTGCCCCTCAGCAGGCTGTCGCCGGAGTGGGCAGGCTTGTTGTCGAACTGTTCGGCGGAGACGTCGACAACTGAGTATGCCTGAAGATCGACGTTTGGTGGCAACGGGAGCAGCGCGTCGCCGGAGCGGTCGCGCAGCAACCCGACCGAGAACATCTGCATGTTGCTCGGGTTGATCAGCCAGACCTCGTAATACCCCGAAACATCCGGGAGATTCGCGACGTGCAGGTGCAGTCGGCCGTCGGTGAAGACCCGGGCGTCGCCGTTGGCTTCCTTCGGCGTCGTGCCGTACGCCGACAGGGACCCGCTGGCCAGCACGACCTGCCGCGGTGCGGGCTGGTCGGGGTCGTTGGACCCGAGCACGGCCAGCGTGCCGGCCACCCCGATCGCGGCGGCGGCGGCCGCCGTGACGGCCGTCGTCACCCAGCCCGACCAGCGCCGACGACGGCGGGACCGGTCCCGCGTCCCGGCGACGACCGGGCGGTCGGCGTCCGTGCCGGCGGGGCGCGGGTCGACCGCGGGCTGCCGACGGGCGTCGGTCAGCGACGGCAGCTCCTCGGCCGCGTTGATCTCCGCGACGATGCCCTGCCAGATGTGCTCGGGCGGGTCGGGCAGGTCGCCCAGAGCCTGGGTCTCCGCGCCGAGCCCGGCGACGTGCTGGAGCGTCTCCATCTCGCCCCGGCAGTGGGCGCAGGCGCCGAGATGGTCGGTCTCGCCGTGATCCGCACTGCTCTCACCGAGCGCCAGATAGACCAGCCGGTCGTGGTCCAGGTGCTGCACCGTCCACCTCCCATCTGCGTTTCAAGCTCGCCATGCCGCGTCGGATGTGACTCTTGACCGTGCCCAGGGGCACTCCGGTCACCGTCGATATCTGCTGGTGTGTCAGGTCGTCGTAGAAGGCCAGTTCCAGCATGCGTCGTTGGTCGTCGGGGAGCCGGGCCAGCTCGTCGGCGACCACCAGCCGGTCGACCACCGTGTCCGGGTCGGGGCCGGTGGAGACCGGCTCCGGCAGTTGTCGGACCGTCTCCACCACCCGGGTCTCCCGGGCCGAGGCCCGCAGCCGGTCGATCACCTTGCGCCGCCCGATGCCGAGCAGCCAGCCGATCAGCGACCCCTTGGCCGGATCGAAGGTGTCCCGCCCGAGCCAGGCCGCGACGAAGGTCGCCTGGGTGACGTCCTCCGCGTCGCTGCGGTTGGCCAACGTGCTGGTGGCCAGGTGGAGCACGGCCCGGCCGAACCGGTCGTACGCCTCCCGCAGGGCGGTCTCGTCGCCGGCGCGGAACCGCTCCGCCAGGTCGTCCGGGGGTGGGGGCGGGGGCTCGGGTTCCTGTCGTACCGCCGTCACCGGGCGGTTCGCCTTCCGTGGGGCATGCCCGACTGTAACTCTCACAGCCTTCGCCCCACTTCCCCGGTCCGTCCGTGTCCGTGTCCCCGTCACCTGCTCTTCGCTGCCGGAGGGGCGTGCGGATGCGCTCCGCCGACGGAAAAAGAAATCTCCGTCGGCTGCATCCGCCCGTCGGGGCGGTGGCGTATCCCGTTCTGCAAGCCAGGCCTGACGAATCAGCACCAATCAGCAGGAGGCAGACAATGCAGCTCTCGATCTTCCGTCGGGTCGCCACGGGTGGCGCGGTGGCCGCCCTGACCTTCGCCGGCGTCGGCGCCGTCACCGTGAGCCCGGCCTACGCCGCCTCGTCCAAGGTCTCGGTCGTGCACGGCATCCCGGACACCCCGGTCGACGTGTACGTCAACGGCAAGAAGACGCTGGACAACTTCAAGCCGGGCGACGTCGCCGGCCCGCTGAACCTGGCCGAGGGCGAGTACGACATCGCGCTGACCAAGCCGGGCGAGGCGGTCGACCAGGCCATCCTCAAGGTCGACGACGCCGAGGTCCCGGGCGGCGCCAACATCAGCATCGCCGCGCACCTCGACGAGGCCGGCAAGCCGAAGATCACCCCGTTCGTCAACGACACCTCCAAGGTCGACGCGGGCAAGGCCCGGCTGATCGTCCGGCACACCGCCGCCGCTCCGGGGGTGGACGTGCGGGCCGGCGGAACCCCGGTCTTCGAGGGCCTGACCAACCCGAAGGAGGCCAAGGGCGACGTCGACGCGGGCACCGTGAAGGCGGACGTGGTGCTGGCCGGCACCGACACCGTCGCGATCGGCCCGGCCGACCTCAACCTCAAGGAGGGCACCGCCACGATCGTCTACGCGATCGGCTCCGCCGAGGCCAAGAACCTCGACCTGGTCGCGCAGACCATCACCGGTCTGCACTCGGCTCCCGGCGGCGTGCCCAGCGGCACCGGCGGCCAGGCCGACACCGGCGTGGACACCTGGTGGTACGTGCTGGCCGGTGCCGGCGCGCTGCTCCTGGTCGGCGGCGGGGCGCGGGTGGCCACCGCCCGGACCGGTCGCAAGTGACGGTGCGCAACCGCGGGGCGCTGGCGGCCATGGCCGCCGGCGTCGCCGCGCTCACCCTCGCCACCGGAGTGGCGTGCGGGTCGCAGCCGGCCGACGACGTCGGCGCCGACGAGGCCGCGGCCCTGGCCAGCACTACGCCCACCCCGGCCCCGACGAGCGTCGCCCCGGGCGACGCGTCGGTGCCGGTGGGCGCCGGCACCCTGCCGGCGCAGCCGAAGACCGTCCCCCCGGTGAAGTTGACCATCCCGCCGATCGGCGTCACCGCCACGGTGAACGCCGTCGGCATCAACGAGCGGACCAACGAGTTCGAGGTGCCCCCGAGCGTCGACCAGATCGGCTGGTACCGCTACGGACCCGGCCTGGAGGCCGAGGCCGGCTCGGTGGTGATCGCCGGGCACGTGGACAGCGCCGAGCAGGGCAAGGGGGCGTTCTTCCGGCTCCGGGAGCTGGACCAGGGCGACACCCTGACCGCCACCGGCTCGGACGGCCGGCAACGCGCGTACCGGGTCGTCGCCCGGGAGGAGTACGTCAAGACGAAGATCCCGCTGGAGCGCTACTTCGCCCGGGACGGCAAGCCCCGGCTGACGCTGATCACCTGCGGCGGCCCGTTCGACGCCGCGACCCGCAGGTACCGCGACAACATCGTCGTCACCGCCGTACCCGCCTGAGGGTGTCGGGAGGGGCCCTGTCAACGCCGGCGTTGTGCGGGCCCCTTCCCGATGCCGGGCCACTCCGGCGTCCGGGCGACCGTCCGACGGTCAGTAGGCTGGACGGTGATGGCATACCTGGATCACGCGGCGACGACCCCCATGCTCGACGAGGCACTGGAGGCGTACGTCGTCACCGCCCGCGAGGTCGGCAACGCGTCGTCGCTGCACGCGGCGGGCCGCCGCGCCCGGCGGCGGGTGGAGGAGTCCCGCGAGCGGGTGGCCGCAGCGCTGGGCGCCCGCCCCTCCGAGGTGATCTTCACCGGTGGCGGCACGGAGAGCGACAACCTCGCGGTGAAGGGCATCTTCTGGGCCCGCCGCGACACCGCGGCGGCGCGGACCCGGGTGGTCTCCAGCGCGGTGGAGCACCACGCGGTCCTCGACGCGGTCGACTGGCTGGCCGACCACGAGGGAGCCGAGGTGGGCTGGCTGCCGGTGGACGAGGCCGGTCGGCTCGACCCGGCCCGGCTGCGGGCCGAGCTGACCGCGCACGCCGACCGGGTGGCGGTGGTCACCGCGATGTGGGCCAACAACGAGGTCGGCACCGTCCAGCCGGTGGCGGAGCTGGCGGCGGTGGCCGCCGAGCACGGCGTGCCGTTCCACACCGACGCGATCCAGGCGGTCGGCCAGGTGCCGGTGGACTTCGCCGCCAGCGGCGTCGCCGCGCTCACCGTGACCGGGCACAAGCTGGGCGGGCCGGCCGGGGTCGGTGCCCTGCTGCTGGCCCGGGACGTCGCGGCCACTCCGCTGCTGCACGGTGGCGGCCAGGAGCGCGACGTCCGCTCCGGCACCCTCGACACCGCCGGCATCGTCGCCTTCGCGGTCGCCGTCGAGGCCGCGGTCAAGGGCCAGCAGGAGTACGCGGCGCGGGTGGCCGCGCTCCGCGACGACCTGGTCCGCCGGGTCCGGGAGGCCGTCCCCGAGGTGGTCTACAACGGCGACCGGACCGACCGGCTGCCGGGCAACGCGCACTTCTCCTTCCCCGGCTGTGAGGGCGACGCGCTGCTGCTCCTGCTCGACGCCCAGGGCATCGCCTGCTCCACCGGCTCGGCCTGTTCGGCGGGGGTGGCCCAGCCCTCGCACGTGCTGATCGCGATGGGCGCGGACGACGACCGCTCCCGCTCCTCGCTGCGCTTCTCCCTCGGCCACACCAGCACCCCCGCCGACGTCGACGCCCTGATCGCCGCCCTCCCGGCGGCCGTCGACCGCGCCCGCCGCGCCGCCGCCCTCCGCACCCCCCGCTGACCCCCCGCCGCCCGCGCCCGCGCCGGCACCTCGGAGCCGATCATGCAGTTGTGGTGCCCGAAGTGCGATGACCTGTAGGGGTTTGTCGCCCACCACAGCTGCATGATCGTCGGGGTGGGGTGGGCGGCTGGGCGGGCGGGGTAGGGGTGGGTAGGGTCGGGGGGAAGGGGGTGGGGGCTGGTGAGGGTTCTGGCGGCTATGTCGGGCGGGGTGGACTCCGCGGTGGCGGCGGCGCGGGCCGTTGAGGCCGGGCACGACGTGACCGGGGTGCACCTGGCGCTGGCCCGCAACCCGCAGACCTACCGCACCGGCGCGCGCGGCTGCTGCACGCTGGAGGACTCCCGCGACGCGCGCCGGGCCGCCGACGTGATCGGCATCCCGTTCTACGTCTGGGACATGGCCGACCGGTTCCACGAAGACGTGGTGGACGACTTCGTCGCCGAGTACGCGGCCGGTCGTACCCCGAACCCGTGCCTGCGCTGCAACGAGAAGATCAAGTTCGCGGCGGTGCTGGACCGGGCGGTGGCCCTGGGCTTCGACGCGGTGGTCACCGGCCACCACGCCCGACTCGGCGCGGACGGCCTGCTGCGCCGCAGCGTCGACGAGGCCAAGGACCAGTCGTACGTCCTGGCGGTGCTGACCCGCGCGCAGCTGGACCGCTCGATCTTCCCGCTCGGCGACTCGACCAAGGCCGAGGTGCGCGAGGAGGCCGCCCGGCGTGGACTCGCCGTCGCCGACAAGCCCGACTCGCACGACATCTGCTTCATCGCCGACGGCGACACCAGGGGCTTCCTCGCCGGGCGGCTCGGCGAGGCTCCCGGCGACGTGGTCGACGCGGTCACCGGCGCGGTGGTCGGCAGCCACACCGGCGCGTACGCGTACACCGTCGGGCAGCGACGGGGCCTGCACCTGGACCGGCCGGCCCCGGACGGTCGGCCGCGCTACGTGCTCTCCATCACCCCCAAGACCAACACCGTGACCGTCGGCCCGGCCGAGGCGCTGGAGGTCTCGCGGGTGCGGGCGACGCGTCCGGTCTGGACCGGCGCCGAGCCGCCGACCGCGCCGGTCGAGTGCGAGGTGCAGCTGCGGGCGCACGGCGAGGTCGTCCCGGCCACCGTGGCGCTGGACGGCGACGCCCTCACCGCCGAGCTGCGCCGGCCGATGCGGGGGGTGGCCGCCGGGCAGGCGATCGTGGCGTACCGGCCGGACCCGGCGGGGGACATCGTGCTCGGCTCGGCCACCATCGCCGGCTGACCGGCCCCGGGCGAGTAGCCTTCGGCCGTGACTGATCAGTCCTGGCCCTGGCCAGCCGGAGCGGCGACCGGCATCGGTTCCCTGCCCGGCACCGACATCGCCGAGGCGCAGCGGGTCGTCCTCGGTGAGCTGCCCGCCCTGCCTCACCTGCCCGAACTGCCGGCGCGTGGCCCCGGCGCCGACCTCATCGGCCGCACCGGCGGAATGCTGGTGGAGCTGCCGGTCGAGCTGTACGCGGCCCGTTGGCGGGTCGCGCCGCGCCCCGGGCGGGACCTGCGCCGGGCCCGGGACCTGATGGAACGCGACCTGGACCAGCTCGCCGAGCAGGCCGAGGCGTACGCCGGGCCGGTGAAGGTCCAGGCAGCCGGGCCGTTCACCCTGGCCGCGACCCTGGAGCTGCCGATCGGCGGGCGGATGCTGCGCGATCCCGGCGCGGTGCGCGACCTGGCCGGCTCGCTGGGGGAGGGGCTGCGACGGCACGTCGGGGCGGTGACCCGCCGGCTGCCCCGGGCGTCGGTGCTGCTCCAGCTCGACGAGCCGTCCCTGCCGGCGGTGCTCGCCGGCCGGGTGCCCACCGAGAGCGGGCTCGGCGCCTACCGGCCGGTCGAGCCGGAGCGGGCCCGGTCGCTGCTGCGCGACGTGATCGAGGCGGCCGGGGTGCCGACGGTGGTGCACTGCTGCGCGCCGGACGTGCCGTTGGCGTTGATCCGCTCGGCCGGGGCGGTCGGGGTCGCGTTGGACCTGGATTTCGTCACCGACCTGGACCCGCTCGGCGAGGCGATCGACGCCGGGTTCGGGCTGCTGGCCGGCGCCGCGCCCACGCTGCCCCCGCCGGCCGGTCCGGCGCCCACGTCGGCGCAGGTCGCCGACCGGGTACGCGGGCTGTGGGACCGGCTCGGCTTTCCCCGGCGGCAGCTCGCCGAGCAGGTGGTGGTCACCCCGGCCTGCGGCCTCGCCGGGGCCACCCCCGGGTACGCGCGGGCCGTCCTCGCGGCCTGCCGGGACGCGGGGCGGCGGCTGCACGAGGACTGAGGGTTTTCCGTCGTACCTCCGGGGCACGATGACGGGCATGATTGGACAGCTGCGTTCAGTGGTGATCGACTGCCCCGATCCGCGGGCCCTGGCCGGCTTCTACGCGGAGCTGCTCGGCCTGCCGCTGGTGGAGGAGAACTCCGACGGTGACGAGTGGGTGGTGCTCGGCGGCCGGCCGGGGCACCAGCCGCGACTCGCCTTCCAGCGGGCGCCAAACCTGCGGCCGCCGGCCTGGCCCGACCCGGAACGGCCCCAGCAGTTCCATCTCGACGTCACGGTGGACGACATCGAGACGGCCGAGAAGGCGGCGCTGGCGCTCGGCGCTCGGCGGCTGCCGGGCGAGGGGGAGGGCTTCCGGGTCTACGCCGACCCGGCCGGCCACCCGTTCTGCCTCTGCTGGGACTGATCCCCGGGCGGGCGCGGCCCCGGCCTGTGCCGGGCCGCGCCTTCGGCCGGGCGAGGCTTGCCCGCGCGGTGCATGATCTCCAGCATGATCGACTCCTCGCCCCGCCGGGCCTCCGGCTCGCTCTTCGGCCTGGCCTACGGCGACGCCCTGGGCAAGCCGACCGAGTTCCTGACCGTCGCGGAGATCGTCCGCCGGTACGGCCCGACCGGGCCGCGTGAGCTGGTCGGCGATCCCGCGCTGGTCACCGACGACACCCAGATGGCCCTCGCGGTCGCCTGGGCGCTGCACGACGCCCCCGAGCTCACCCCGGCGGCGGTCGAGCCGCTGCTGCGGCGGCGCTTCCTCGACTGGGCGGTCAGCCCGGACAACAACCGCGCCCCGGGGATGACCTGCCTGCGGGCCTGCGCCGAGCTGAACCGGGGCCTGCGCTGGCAGGAGGCGACCGTGGTCGACTCGAAGGGCTGCGGGGCCAACATGCGGGTCACCCCGGTCGGGCTGCTCGACGTCGACCTGGACACCCTGGCCGGGCTGGCCCAGCTCCAGGCGGGCCTCACCCACGGCCACCCGACCGGGCTGGCGGCCGGCGAGCTGACCGGGTACGCGGTGCGCCTGCTGCGCGACGGCGCCGCGCTGGCGGAGCTGCCGGCGCTGCTCACCGAGCGGGCCCGGGAACAGCGGCGGGTCTACCGGGCCGACTGGCTCGGCGACCTGTGGCAGCGTGCCGGTGCGCCGACGCCGGAGGAGTACATCGCCCGGGGCTGGGACGAGTGCCTGCACGCGCTCGGGCGGCTCGACGCCGCGCTGACCCGGCCCGACGACGGCGACGATCCGTGCCGGCACACCGGTGAGGGCTGGGTCGCCGAGGAGGCCCTGGCCACCGCCCTGCTCTGCGCGCTGCGCCACCCCGACGACCCGGTCGTGGCGCTCGCCCGGGGCGCGACGACGGCCGGAGACTCCGACTCCATCGCCGCCCTGGCCGGCGCCTTCCTCGGCGCGGCCCACGGGATGCCGGCCTGGCCGGCGCGGTGGTCGACCCGCATCGAGTACGCCGACCAGCTCACCGCGCTCGGCGCCGGCTGGGACTGACCGGCGGGCAGCGGATGCCCGGCGCGACCACCCGGGCGTCGGTCGGCCGCCGGGCGTCGGTAGGCCGGCGCGACCACCTGGGCGTCGGTCGGTCGCCGGGCGGCGTCGGTTGCCCGGCGCGGCCGACCCGGACGGCGAGGCGGCGCGGCCGGGGCGAAGGGGCGTCGGTCGGTCAGGCCGAGCTGCGCCGGCCGTGCAGCTGCCGGACCCGGCGCCACAGGTCCCGGTCGCAGGTGCCGGCCCGGTCGGCGAAGGCGTCCAGCGGGATCCGGAGCGGCTCGGCGAGGTCGAGCCAGCTGTCGGCGTCGGCGTCGGGGTCCCAGTCGCGGGTCGGAATCCGTACGTGGTCGTCGCGGTTGCTCTTGTCCTGACTGGTGATCTTGAGCACCTCGGCGCCCCGCTCGTCGGCGCGCAGCACCAGACACGGCCGCACCTTGGAACCGGTGCCGTCGTGGAACGGCACGTCGGCCCACCAGATCTCACCAGGGCGGGGGGCGGCGACCGGGGCGCGCGGGCGGGGCGGCGCGGAGGGCCGGGCCCGGTCGCGGGGCGGCGCGCCCCGCTCACCAAGGGTGCGGGTGCCCGTTCCGGACCGGCGGTCGGCGTCACGCCCGCGCCACTCGTTCCACCCCCACCCGGCGACGACGGCCAGTACGACCAGCGCCGCCCAGAGCAGCCACTCCGGCATCCGTACCCCCGCCTCTCCCCGCGTCGGCACGCCGCCGACGTGCGGCGATCCTCGCACGGCCGGTGGCCCGGCGCCCGTCGGCGCGTCGGGGGAGGCGACGGGTTGTCCCACCCTGCCGATACGGTGCTCCGGTAGCGTGATCACGGGGAAACCCGACAGGTGTCCGGAGGCGGCAGGGTGTCCGAAGAAGCGATCCCCCAGCAGGTCAGCGCCGCGCAGGAGGCGGCGGCGGGTGGCGAGCCGACCCCCGAGGCGCGGGAGCGGCACGCCACGCTGAGCCAGGAGCTCACCGAGCACCAGTACCGCTACTACGTCCTCGACGCGCCGATCATCTCCGACGCCGAGTTCGACAAGCAGCTGCGTGAGCTGGAGGCGCTGGAGGCGGAGTTCCCGGCGCTGCGCACCCCCGAGTCGCCGACCCAGCGGGTCGGCGGCACCTTCTCCACCGACTTCACCCCGGTCACCCACGCCGAGCGGATGCTCTCGCTGGACAACGCCTTCGCCGACGAGGAGCTGGCGGCCTGGGCCGAGCGGGTCGAGCGGGACGCCGGCGGCCCGGTCCCCTACCTCTGCGAGCTGAAGGTCGACGGGTTGGCGATCAACCTGACCTACGAGAAGGGGCGGCTGGTCCGGGCGGCGACCCGGGGCGACGGGCGCACCGGCGAGGACGTCACCGCCAACGTCCGCAGCATCCGCGACGTGCCGGCGAGGCTCACCGGCAGCGACGAGTTCCCCGACGTGCCGGAGCTGATCGAGGTGCGGGGTGAGATCTACTTCCCGGTGGCCGCCTTCGCCGACCTCAACGCCTCCCTGGTCGAGCAGGGCAAGGCGCCCTTCGCCAACCCGCGCAACGCCGCCGCCGGCAGCCTCCGGCAGAAGGACCCGCGGGTCACCGCGTCCCGGCCGTTGCGCCTGGTGGTGCACGGCATCGGCGCCCGCCGGGGCTTCTCGCCGCGCGCCCAGTCCGAGTCGTACGCGGCGCTGAAGGCGTGGGGGCTGCCGACCAGCGACCGGTGGCGGGTGGTGCCGGACCTGGCCGGCGTCGCGGACTACATCGCGTACTACGCCCAGCACCGGCACGACGTCGAGCACGAGATCGACGGCGTGGTGGTCAAGGTCGACCCGGTCTCCATCCAGGGCCGGCTCGGCTCGACCAGCCGGGCGCCCCGCTGGGCGATCGCCTTCAAGTACCCGCCGGAGGAGGTGACCACCAAGCTGCTCGACATCGACGTCAACGTGGGGCGCACCGGCCGGGTCACCCCGTTCGCCGTCCTCGAGCCGGTGCGGGTCGCCGGTTCGACGGTCGCGCTGGCCACCCTGCACAACGCCCGTGAGGTCGAGCGCAAGGGGGTGCTGATCGGCGACACGGTGGTGCTGCGCAAGGCCGGGGACGTGATCCCCGAGGTGCTCGGGCCGGTGGTCGACCTGCGCCCCGCCGACGCCCGGCCCTTCGTGATGCCCACCACCTGCCCGGCCTGTGGCACGCCCCTCGCCCCGGCCAAGGAGGGCGACGTCGACATCCGCTGCCCCAACAGCCGCAGCTGCCCGGCGCAGCTGCGCGAGCGGGTCTTCCACCTGGCCGGCCGGGGCGCCTTCGACATCGAGGTGCTCGGCTACAAGGGCGCCGCGGCGCTGCTCGACGCGCAGGTCATCGCCGACGAGGGCGACCTGTTCTCCCTCGACGCCGACCAGCTCGCCCGCTCGCCGTTCTTCGTCAACAAGGACGGCAGCCTGGGCAGCAACGCCACGAAGCTGCTGGACAACCTCGCCGTCGCCCGGGAACGCGACCTGTGGCGGGTGCTCGTCGCGCTCTCCATCCGGCACGTCGGCCCCACCGCGGCGCAGGCCCTCGCCCGGCACTTCCGCTCGATCGAGGCGATCGACGCGGCCACCGAGGAGGAGCTCTCCTCGGTGGACGGGGTCGGTCCGACCATCGCCGCCAGTCTCAAGGAGTGGTTCGCCGTCGACTGGCACCGCGAGGTGGTGCGCAAGTGGGCCGAGGCGGGGGTCCGGATGGCCGAGGAGGCGGGCGACGAGGGTCCGCGTCCGCTGGAGGGGGTCACCGTCGTGGTCACCGGCACCCTCGCCGGCTTCAGCCGGGACCAGGCGGCCGAGGCGATCCAGAGCCGGGGCGGCAAGGTCACCGGCTCGGTCTCCAAGAAGACCGGCTTCGTGGTGGTGGGGGAGAACCCCGGCTCCAAGGCGGACAAGGCGGCCAGCCTCAAGCTGCCCGTCCTCGACGAGGACGGCTTCCGGGTGCTGCTCGACCGGGGCCCGGACGCCGCCCGTGAGGTGGCCCGCGTCGAGGGCTGAACGCCCCGACGACCGGATTGCGATCTTGAGGCCGTATACCAACTTAATTACGACTACGACCGATTCGTGACTGTCGTGCCGGGGTGACGGCACCCAGGGCGTTTCATTGGGTCACGACGCGCCGACGGCGCGTGCCCGACGAGACACCCGGGAGGTGCGATGGAGACCGCCGACGCCCGCAACTTCCTGCCACCCGGGCGGGAGTCGTCGTTCGGTGGCTTCGTGGCCGGCGTCGTCGGGTTCGCGGTGCTGGTCTCCGCGGTGCCGCTGGCCGGGCTCCCCGACCGGCTGCCCGACCTGCCGGTGGCGTTCTGGACGATGGCGACGCTCGCCGTCGCCTGCGACGCGCGCCCGTTCGTGCCGCCCGGGCGGCGGCAGACCTCGGCGGTCTTCCCGTCCACCTGCTTCACCTTCGCCATCCTGCTCGGCTGGGGGCTGGGCCCGGCCGTGGCCGTGCAGGCGGTCGCGGTCGCCGTCTCCGGCTGGCGGATGCGGCACTCGGTCTGGCGGACCGCCTTCAACGCCGCCCAGTACGCGTGCGCGCTCGGCGCCGCGTACCTGGTGCTCCGGCTCGGACCGGGCGGGCTCTTCGACGCCGGACGGCTGCGCTGGACCGACGTGGCCGCGGTCGGCGCCGCCACCGGCACCTGGTTCGCGGTCAACTACGGCCTGGTCAGCACCGCGCTGCGACTGCGCTTCGGCGGTCGGTGGTGGCCCAGCGCCCGGCAGGCGCTCCCCTTCGAACTGCTCTCCACCGGCTCGCTGCTGCTGCTCGCCCCGGTCCTGGTCGCCGCCGCCCGGGCCAGCGCCGCCCTGATCCCGCTGGTGCTGGTGCCGCTCTTCGCCGTCTACCGGATGTCCCGGCTCTCCGCCGAGCAGGAGCAGCTCGCCGACCTCGACCCGCTCACCGGGCTGCCCAACCGGAAGGCCCTGCTCGCCGAGGTGGCCGAGCAGGTGCACCTGCACGCCGAGCGGGTCGCCCGGGTCGCCCCCGACGCCCACCTCGCCCTGCTCCTGATCGACCTGGACCGGTTCAAGAACGTCAACGACGCGCTCGGCCACGCGGTCGGGGACCGGCTGCTGGTCGAGGTGAGCGCCCGGCTGGCCGACGTGGTCGCCGGGCGGGACATGCTGGCCCGGCTCGGCGGGGACGAGTTCGCCATCGTGGCGGCCGGGCTGACCGGCGTCGACGACGCGCGGGAACTCGCCGGCCGGGTGGTCGCCGCGCTCGCCGAACCGGTGTCGCTGGACGGGCTGCCGCTGGACGTCGGCGGCTCGATCGGCATCGCCCTCTTCCCCGAGCACGGCGAGGACTACGCCACCCTGATGCGCCACGCCGACGTGGCGATGTACGACGCCAAGCACCGCAACGACACCGTCGCCGTGTACGCCGCCGAGTCCGACCACAACTCCGCCGAGCGGCTCGGACTCCTGGCCGACCTGCGGCGCGTACTCGAGGCGGGGCCGGGAGGCGGACGGACGGTGCGGGGCGGCGACGGCGCCGCGCTGCCGTCCCGGCTCGGCGTGGACCCGCGGGCCTCGGCCGGCGGGGCCACCCGGTGGTGGTCGCGGCGCCGGCGGCAGCGGGCGACGGTGACCCACCCCGACGAGCTGCTGAACCGGATCCTCACCGGCGCCGACCCGACCCGCCGGCACGCCGACCCGGCCCACCGCTCCGACGGCCCGGCGGTCGCCGGCGAATCCGCCGGCCCGGCCGCGCCGGCGGCGCCGGTGGACGCCGAGCCGGTCACCGACGCCGGCGAGATCACCATGTACTACCAACCGCAGATCGCCATCGCCACCGGCGAGGTGGTCGGGGTGGAGGCGCTGCTGCGCTGGCGGCACCCCCGCCGGGGCATGGTCGACCCGGGCGAGCTGATCCAGGTCGCCGAGCAGAGCGCGGTGATGAGGCTGCTCACCCAGCGGGTGGTGGACGACGTGGTGGAACAGCTGGCCAAGTGGTCCGCCGCCGGGATCAGCCTGCGGGCCGCGCTCAACGTCAGCGTCCGCGACCTGCACACCGGGGAGATCGCCGACCAGATCGCCGACCGGCTGACCCGCTACGGGGTACGCCCCGAACGGCTGCAACTGGAGATCACCGAGGGCGCCCTGATGGCCGACCCCCGGCGGGTGCTCACCACCATCACCCGACTGCACCAGCTCGGCGTGGCCATCTCGCTGGACGACTTCGGCACCGGCTACTCGTCGCTGCAGCACCTGCGCCGGCTGCCGCTGGCCGAGGTGAAGGTGGACCGGTCGTTCGTGCTCGGGATGGCCGAGGATCCGGACGACGCGGCGATCGTCCGCTCGATGATCGAGCTGGCCGGCGCGCTCGGGCTGCGGGTGGTCGCCGAGGGCGTGGAGGACGAGCGCACCTGGCGGCTGCTGCACGCGGCCGGCTGCGACGCCGCGCAGGGCTGGTTCTACGCCCGACCCATGCCCGCCGAGGAGCTCGTCGCCTGGTTGTCCCGGTACCGCCCGGTGCGTCCGGTGCCCAGCGCCGACGTGGAGATCCCCCGCCGCCACGCCCGGTGAGGCGGGCCGGCGAGGGGGAGTCGGAGGCGTCCGCGTGGGCGCAGGACAATAGACTCGCTCCGGTCACCGCGCGTCATCCTCCCCGGAGCCCGCGCGGCCGGCACACCGCAGACCCAGCAGGACAGCCACGAAGGGGGCACCGATGGCCGCCATCTCCCGCGAGGAGGTCGCGCACCTCGCGCGACTGTCGCGGCTCGCCGTCACGGAGGAGGAGTTGGACACCTTCGCCGGTCAGCTGGACGTGATCCTCCAGTCGGTCGCCCAGGTCGGCGAGGTCGCCGCGGCGGACATCCCGCCGACCTCCCACTCGGTGCCGCTGACCAACGTGCTCCGCGAGGACGTGGTGACGCCGTGCCTGACCCCGGAAGAGGTGCTGTCCGGCGCGCCCGACGCCGACCAGCAGCGGTTCCGTGTCCCGCGGATCCTGGACGAGGATGTGGCTTCATGAGCGAGCGCAGCGAGCGACTCATCAGACTCAGTGCGGTGGTGCCTCATGACGGCACGGAGCGAAGCGGAGTGCCGGCATGAGCGACCTGACCAAGCTGACCGCCGTCGAGATCGCCGGTCTCGTCGCCGGCGGTGAGACCTCCGCCGTGGAGGTCACCCGGGCCCACCTGGACCGGATCGGCGCCGTCGACGACCGCGTGCACGCCTTCCTGCACGTCGACACCGAGGGCGCGCTGGCCGCCGCCCGCGCGGTGGACGAGCGCCGGGCCGCCGGCGAGGAGCTGGGCCCCCTGGCGGGGGTGCCGGTCGCGGTCAAGGACGTGCTCACCACCAAGGGCGTGCCGACCACCGTCGGGTCGAAGATCCTCGAGGGCTGGCGCCCGCCGTACGACTCGACGATCGTGCAGCGGTTGCGCGCCGCCGGCACGGTGATGCTCGGCAAGACCAACATGGACGAGTTCGCGATGGGCTCCTCCACCGAATACTCCGCGTACGGCCCCACCTACAACCCGTGGGACCTGAGCCGGATCCCGGGCGGCTCCGGTGGCGGCAGCGCCGCCGCGCTGGCCGCGTACGAGGCGCCGCTGGCGATCGGCTCGGACACCGGCGGTTCGATCCGCCAGCCGGGCGCGGTCACCGGCACCGTCGGCGCGAAGCCCACCTACGGCGGCACCTCCCGGTACGGCCTGGTGGCGTTCTCCTCGTCGCTGGACACCCCCGGCCCGTGCGCCCGCACGGTGCTCGACGCCGCGCTGCTGCACCAGGTCATCGCCGGGCACGACCCGCGCGACTCGACCTCCATCCCGCAGCCGGTGCCGGACGTGGTGGCCGCGGCGAAGCTCGGCGCGACCGGTGACCTGACCGGGGTGCGGCTCGGCATCGTCAAGGAGTTCGCCGGCGAGGGCGGCGAGCCGGGCGTGATGGCCGCGTTCCGCGAGTCGGTCGACGCGCTGGCCAAGCTGGGCGCCGAGATCGTCGAGATCTCCTGCCCGCACTTCAAGTACGCGCTGCCGGCGTACTACCTGATCGCGCCGAGCGAGTGCTCCTCCAACCTGGCCCGCTTCGACGGGGTGCGGTTCGGCCTGCGCACCGGCGACGACGGCAACCGGTCGCTGGAGGAGGTCATGTCGCTGACCCGGGAGGCCGGCTTCGGCCCGGAGGTCAAGCGGCGGATCATGATCGGCACGTACGCGCTCTCCTCGGGCTACTACGACGCCTACTACGGCCAGGCGCAGAAGGTCCGCACCCTGATCACCCGCGACTTCACCGCGGCGTTCGAGCAGGTGGACGCGCTGATCTCGCCGACCACCCCGTTCGTGGCCTTCCCGGTCGGTTCGCGCACCGCCGACCCGTACCAGATGTACCTGGCGGACCTGTACACCATCCCGACCAACCTGTACGGCGGCCCGGGCATCTCGGTGCCGTGCGGCCTCTCCGACGGCCTGCCGGTCGGCCTGCAGGTGATGGCCCCGACGATGGCGGACGACCGGATGTACCGGGTGGCCGCCGCGCTGGAGTCGGCGGTCGGCACGTTCACCCCACCGGCACTGTGAGTCAGGAGCACCGATGACGACGACACTGCCCGCGTACGACGAGGTCGTCGCGCGCTACGAACCGGTGATCGGCCTGGAGACCCACGTCGAGCTGGGCACGAACACCAAGATGTTCTGCGGCTGCCCGACCGACTTCGGTGGCGAGCCGAACACCCGGGTCTGCCCGGTCTGCCTGGGTCTGCCCGGTTCGCTGCCGGTGGCCAACAAGGCGGCCATCGAGGCGACGATCCGGATCGGCCTGGCGCTGAACTGCTCCATCGCCGAGTGGTGCCGGTTCGCCCGGAAGAACTACTTCTACCCGGACATGCCGAAGAACTTCCAGATCAGCCAGTACGACGAGCCGCTCTGCGTCGACGGCTACCTGGACGTCGAGGTCAACGGCGAGCTGGTGCGGATCGGCATCGAGCGGGTGCACCTGGAGGAGGACACCGGCAAGACGCTGCACGTCGGTGGCGCCACCGGCCGCATCCACGGCGCGACCGAGTCGCTGGTGGACTACAACCGGGCCGGCATCCCGCTCGTCGAGATCGTCACCAAGCCGGTCCCCGGCACCGGCGCGCTCGCCCCCGAGGTCGCCAAGGCGTACGTGGCCGAGCTGCGCGACGTGATCCGCTCACTGGGCGTCTCCGACGTGCGGATGGAGGAGGGCTCGCTGCGCTGCGACGTCAACACCTCCCTCAACCTGCCGGGCGAGGAGTGGGGCACCCGCACCGAGACCAAGAACGTCAACTCGCTGCGCTCGGTGGAGCGCGCGGTGCGCTCGGAGATCCTGCGCCAAGCGGCGGTCCTCGACGCGGGCGGCCGGATCCTCCAGGAGACCCGGCACTTCCAGGAGGACACCGGGGACACCCGGCCGGGCCGGTCCAAGGAGACCGCCACCGACTACCGGTACTTCCCGGAGCCGGACCTGGTGCCGCTCGCCCCGGACACGGCCTGGGTCGCCGAGCTGAAGGCCGCCCTGCCGGAGCTGCCGCGGCTGCACCGCCGCCGGCTGCAGGAGCAGTGGGGCCTGTCGGAGGCGGACATGCAGTCGGTGCTCAACGCCGGCGCGGTGGAGCTGATCGAGCAGACCGTCGCCGCCGGCGCGACCCCGGCCGCCGCCCGCAAGTGGTGGCTGGGCGAGCTGTCCCGCCGGGCCAACGAGACCGGTGCGGAGCTGGCCGACGTCGGGGCCACCCCGGAACAGGTCGCCGAGCTGCAGGGCCTGGTCGACGCCGGCAAGCTCAACGACAAGCTGGCCCGTACCGTCCTGGAGGGCGTGGTGGCCGGCGAGGGCTCGCCGACCGAGGTGATGACCAACCGGAACCTGGAGGTCGTGTCGGACACCGGCGCGCTCACCGCCGCCGTGGACGAGGCGATCGCCGCGAACCCGGGCATCGCCGACAAGATCCGCAGCGGCAAGGTCGCGGCGGCCGGCGCGCTGGTCGGCGCGGTCATGAAGACCACCCGCGGCCAGGCCGACGCCAAGACCGTCCGCGAGCTGATCCTGGAACGCCTCGGCGTCCAGGGCTGAGCCCGACCGGGAAGGCCGCCGCCGCGAACCGGCAGCGGCCTTCCCGCCTTTCCCGAGTACGCGCGACCCGCGCCACCCCCCCCTCGCGTGGGCGTCAACGGCGACGCCTGAATGGAGCCACCGTGAAGCAGCACGACCTCGACGTCCTCGACGAGATCCAGCGCCGGGTGCTCTGGCTCGCCACCCGCATCGTCGACGCCGCCAACCACGACCGGGACACCGGTGACGGGGTGAAGGTCGGCGGCCACCAGGCCTCCAGCGCCTCCCTGGTCACCGCGATGACCGCGCTCTGGTTCGCCCACCTCGACGCCGAGGACCGGGTCGCGGTCAAGCCGCACGCCTCGCCGGTGTTCCACGCCATCCAGTACCTGCTGGGCAACCTGGACCGGTCGTACCTGCCGAAGCTGCGGGCGCGGGGCGGGCTCCAGTCCTACCCGTCGCGGACCAAGGACCCGGACGAGGTGGACTTCTCCACCGGCTCCGTCGGTCTGGGCGCCGCCGCGCCGCTCTTCGCCGCGGTCACCCGGCGCTACGTCGACGCGCACTTCGGCGCCCGGCCGCACTCCCGGTTCGTCGCGTTGATCGGCGACGCCGAGCTGGACGAGGGGAACATCTGGGAGGCCGTCGCCGACCCGGCCACCACTGGCCTGGGCAACGTGATGTGGCTGGTCGACTTCAACCGCCAGTCGCTGGACCGGGTCGTCCCCGGCATCCGGATCAACCAGTGGCGCGGCCAGTTCGAGGCCGCCGGCTGGCACGTCGTGGAGGTCAAGTACGGCCGCCGGCTCGCCGAGGCGTACGCCCGGCCGGGCGGGGAGGCGTTGCGCGACTGGATCGACCGGATGCCCAACGAGCAGTACCAGTCGCTGTTCGGGCTGGCCGGCCCGGCGCTGCGCAAGCAGTTCCTCGACGGCGCGCCGGCCGGGATCGAGGCGTTCATCGCCGACATCTCCGACGACGAGCTGGGCCCGCTCGTCACCGACCTGGGCGGACACGACCTGGCGGCGATGCTCGACGCGTACGCCCAGTGCGACGCGGTCACCGACCGGCCCAGCGTGGTCTTCGCGTACACCGTCAAGGGCTGGGGTCTGCCGCTCGCCGGCAACCCGCGCAACCACTCGGCGCTGCTCAGCACCGAGCAGGTCGACGCGCTGCGCGTCGCGCACGGCCTGACCGCGGAGACCGAGTGGGACCGCCTCGACCCGGCGTCACCGGCCGGCATCCGGGCCGGCGAGCGCCGGGAGGCGCTGTCCCGCGCGCCCCGCGAGCGGGCGCTCGGGGTCACCGTCCCGGAGACCACGAGGGTACGGGCGAACAAGCCGGTCTCCACCCAGGAGGTCTTCGGTCGGGTGCTGGTCGACCTGGCCCGGGACGAGAACGTGGCGCCCTACCTGGTCACCACCGCGCCGGACGTGGCCACCTCGACCAACCTGGCCGGGTTCATCAACAAGACCGGTGTCTTCGCCCCCACCGAGCAGCGCTCCTGGTCGGAGGACCGGATGCTGCGCTGGACGGAGAGCCCCGCCGGGCAGCACATCGAGCTGGGCATCTCGGAGATGAACCTGTTCCTGCTGCTCGGCCAGCTCGGCTTGTCGTGGGACCTGTCCGGGCAGCCGCTGCTGCCGGTCGGCACGGTCTACGACCCGTTCGTGCTGCGCGGCCTGGACGCGTTCCTCTACGGCACCTACTCCGGCTCCCGGTTCGTGGTCGCCGGCACCCCGTCGGGCATCACCCTGGCCCCGGAGGGCGGCGCCCACCAGTCCACCATCACCGCCTCGGTCGGCCTGGAGCTGCCTGGGGTGACCTTCATCGAACCGGCCTACGCGGCCAGCCTGGACTGGCTGCTCTGCGACGCGCTCGGGCAGATCGCCGGTGGGCCGGCCCCGGCCGCCACGGCCGCGCCCGCCGAGGACGGGGCGTACTACTTCCGGCTCAGCACCCGCCCGATCGACCAGGCGCCGTTCGAGGCGGCCCGGGCGCGGATCGGCGACGCGGTGCTGCGCCGGCAGGTGGTGGCCGGGGCGTACCGGTTGGTGGACGCGCACCAGGCGTACCCGCACCTGGCGGACGCGCCGGTGGTGACCCTGGCCGGGTCGGGCGCGGTGCTGCCGGAGGTGCTCGCGGCGGCCGCGGAGCTGGCCGACGAGGGCATCGCCGCGCACGTGGTCGACGTGACCTCGCTGGACCGGCTCTACCGGGCCTGGCAGCGCACCCTGCGCCAGGGCGTGCGGACGGCGACCGTGCCGAGCGTGCCGGGCGCGCTGCGGGCCGCGTTCGGTGACCGGACCCCGGTGGTGACGGTGCACGACGCCGCCTCCCACGCGATGGCGTGGCTCGGCTCGGCGCTCGGCGTGCCGGCGGTGCCGCTCGGGGTGGACGAGTTCGGCCAGTCCGGCACCGTCCGCGACCTGTACGAGCTGCACGACCTGCTGCCCGGCAGCATCGTCAACGCCGCGCTGGCCGCCCTCTCGCTGCGCTGACCGCCCGCGGCCGGTCCAGCTGGTCCGGCCCGTTCGGCTGGTCCGGCTGGTCCGGCCCGTCCGGCTGGTCCGGCTGGTCCGGCCCGTTCGGCTGGTCCGGCCGGTCCGGCTGGTCGGACCGGAGCGACCGGTCCGGCGGCCAGTCGCGCCGGCTTCGCCGGGCCTGACTGTCGGTGACGGCGCCTTTGTCCTGACCGAGCGTGAGGCTCGGCCTACCTCCGCAGACCTCCTCTCGGTCCTTTGCTCTGCTGCCCTCCCGGCAACACCACAGTTGAGCAGGGCATTCAGTGGCAACACCTCGCAGGGAGCGTTCACCGTCGGTGACTGTTGCGTCCGCCGCAGCAGAGCAAAGCGGGTGAGCGTGGCGTCGGGAGCCTGCCGCGAGCTTGCGCTGCGTAACGGTCGGGGGTGGGTCGCTCTTCCGCCCGCCTCCGCCGTCCGCCCGCCCGCGCGCCTCTGCCGCGCGCCTCTGCCGCGCGCCTCCGCCGCGCCCCCCGCCGCGCCCCGCCTCAGCGCGTCTCCGCCTCCGCGCGTCTCCGCCGCTTTCACGAGGGGCTCAGCCCGGACGGGAGGGGCTCAGCGGGTCGGGGTGGGGGTTACCGGGACCGGGGCGCCCCGCGCCGGCTCCTTGATCACGTTCCGTTCCAGGTTGACCTGCGCCTCGCCGGTGCCGCCGACGGTGATGTCGTCGTACGCCTGGAGCTGCCTGCGCTGGTCGAAGTAGAGCACCGTCATCGACAGCGGGGTGGGCTTCTCGCCCTCCAGACCGCGCAGCCCGGCCCCGCCGGTGGAGCCCTGCACCATGAGCTGGGTGGTCTGCCTCCCGGGCACCTGCGGCAGCTTGGACACCTGCCGGTTGTGGGTGTGCCCGGCGAGCACCAGCGGGCAGGTGCCCGACAGCGGGCCGGCCGAGGCCGGGTCGTGCACCAAGGCGATGTCCACCGGCCGCGGCGAGTTGCGCACCGTGCCGGCGAGCTTCTCCCCGGTCCCGATGACCTGCTCGGCGACCTGCCGAGTGAGTCCGCTGCCGGCCGGTGAGGTGTTCTTGTCCGGGGTGAAGCGGGGATCGCCGATGCCGGCGATGGTCAGCCCGTCCACGGTGGTGGTCGTGTTGTTCAGCACGATGGCGTTGGGCTGCCGGCCGACCGCCGCCGCGGTGCGCGGCGAGTCGTGGTTGCCCCGGATGTAGACGTACGGCTTCTTGAGCAGCCCGATCGAGCCGACGAACGAGGCCTCCGGCTCGCTGCCCCAGTCGGTGATGTCGCCGGTGTCGATGACCACGTCGATGTCGAACTGCTCCACCACGGTGCGGATCAACTGCCAGCCGGTCGGGTTGAGGTGCATGTCGGAGACGTGCAGCACCCGCATGGTGCCGGGGGCGGGCTCGTAGACGGGCAGGGCGGAGACGGTGGTGTAGAGCTTGCTGACGTTGCCGACCACCCGCTGCAACTGCTCCGCGTAGCGGCTGTAGTCGTTGGCGATCCGCCGCGCGTCACCGACGATCGCCGGGGCGTTGACCAACAGCCCCTCGTACCGCGGCTCCTCGATCGCCTGGGGGCGGATGGTGGCGGCGGCGAGCCCGAGGCTGCCGGCGGTGACGGCCAGGGCGACCCCCGCCGACCAGGCGGTGCGCCGGGTGTCCCGGAAGACCAGCACGGCCAGCACCAGGGTGACCAGCACGACCGTCGCGATGGTGCGCAGGCCGAGCCGCATCGCCCCGTCCCGCACGTCCTCGACGGCGGTCTGGCTGGCCCGGCTGATGCTGGCCGGGTCGTCGATCAGCGCCTCGGTCCGGCCCTGGTCCAGCGCGCCGAGCCGGACGGTCAGGCGGGTCGGCCCGTCGTGGCTGTCCAGCAGCAGCGCGCCCAGCGGCGGGATGTCGACCGTGGTGCCGCCCTCGACCGTCGGGGTGAGGCTCATGTTGGCGCGGAACGGCCCGATGTCGGTGTCGAGCCGTCCACCGGCCAGCGTCCCGATGATCGCGCCGGCGAGGCCGACGGCCAGCACCGCCACGACCACGCCGACCCGCCGGGCCACGCCGGACCCGCCCGACCGTCCGGCCCGTCGCGTCCAGGGCCGCCAGCGCCGCTCACGCCGGGCCGCCGAGGGCTCCGCGTCCCCGGTCCCGCGCTGCTCGTTCTCCTGACCGTCCATGCTGAGATTCTGACCTGCCCAGTGAAGGATCTTGGCAAACCCGGGCACGACTCTCGGTCGCCGGACGCGACACGCCGGTGCGTGCCCCGGCCGTGGGCGGGGCGGCGGATGCGGATCAGCTTCGGCCGGCGCCGCCGTCGGCGAAGACCAGCCGCAGCAGTCGGTCGTCCTCGGGCTCCGGCCGGCCCCGCCCGTCGTGGTTGGAGCTGGAGGCCCAGAGAGAGCCGTCCGGCGCGGCGGCGATGGCCCGCAGCCGGCCGTACCTGCCCTTGAGCAGTTCGCGCGGCTGGCCGAGCACGGTGCCGGTGTCGGTCAGCTCGACCACCCAGAGCCGCTCGCCGCGCAGGCAGGCGGTGACCAGCAGCCGGCCCGTCGTGGTGAGGCCCGAGCAGGAGGCGTCGGCGGTGCGCCACTGCGCGATCGGGTCGACGTAGCGCTTGTCGCCGGCCTGCCCCTCGACCAGCGGCCAGCCGTAGTTGGCGCCCTTGTCGATCCGGTTGATCTCGTCCCAGGTGTTCTGGCCGAACTCGGTGGCGTACATCCGCTTGCCCGCGTCCCAGGCGAAGCCCTGCACGTTGCGGTGCCCGAGGGACCAGACCGGCGAGCCGGGGAAGGGGTTGCCGGGCGCCGGGCGGCCGGCCGGGGTGATCCGCAGGATCTTGCCGCCGAGGCTCTTCGGGTCCTGTGCGGCCTCCCGGTCGCCGGCGTCGCCGGTGCTGACGTAGAGCTGCCCGTCGGGGCCGAAGCCCAGCCCGCCGCCGTCGTGGAGCTGCGCCCTGGGGATGCCGGTCAGGATCGGGGTGGGTTGGCCGCCGAGGACCAGCTTGGCGACCCGGTTGTCCTGCTCGGTGGTGTAGTAGACGAAGACGGTGCGGTCCTTCGCGTACGCCGGGGAGACGGCGATGCCGAGCAACCCCGCCTCGCCCCCGGCGGCCACCCCCGGCACGGTCTGCACCGGGGTGACCCGCAACCCCTCCGGTGTGGACTCCGGGCCGACCTGGAGGATCCGGCCGGTGTCCCGCTCGGTGACCAGGGCGGCGCCGTCGGGGAGGAAGGCGATGCCCCACGGCACGCGCAGCCCCTTGGCCAGGACGGTCGCCACGACCTGCTGGCCGGCGCCGCCGGAGCTCGCCGACGCCGACGGAGTCGGCAGATTCGGTGGTTCGCCGGCCGGGTCCGGCTCCGGTTGGCCGAAGCTGCACCCGGTCAGCAGCAGCGCCGCGCTGGACGCCGCCAGCGCCGCGCGGAGTCGGCCGGTGCGGGGGTACGGGGCACGGACGCTCATCCGGCCCAGCGTAGCCCGCGAAACCGGACCCGCCCGCCCTGGCGGGGACAGTCGACCCGGTGAACGGCTCAGCGGGCCCGGACGGCGAGCAGGGCGATGTCGTCCTCGCGGTGCGCGGTGGCCAGCAGCAGGTCGCAGATCTCGGCCAGCGGGAGCTTCGAGGCGCCGGCGAGCTCGTCGAGCAGCTCGGCGATCCCCTCGTCGATCGGGCGGTCCCGGCGCTCAACCAGCCCGTCGGTGTAGAGCAGCAGGGTGTCCCCGGGGGCCAGCGCCGTCTCCTGGCTGGTCCGCCGGACCGGGCGGGTGAGGCCGAGCAGCGGCTCCCGGCGGCCGTCGAGGACGCGGACCGTTCCGTCGGCGCCCGCCACCAGCGGCGGCGGGTGCCCCGCGTTGCACCAGCGGACGGGAAGACTGCCGTCGGTCTCCGGGCCCAGCCGGGCCAGGATGGCCGTGGCGGCGGTCCGGATGCGCAGTCCGGAGATGGTGGCGTCCAGCCGGGTCATCAGCGCGTCCACCGGGTCGGTCCGGTCGAACGCGTTGCCCCGGACCAGATTGCGCAGCTGCCCCATGGTCGCGGCGGCCTCGATGTCGTGGCCGGCGACGTCCCCGATCGCCACGATCAGGTCGCCGTCGGGCTGGACGAAGGCGTCGTACCAGTCGCCACCGACCTCGACCCGGTCGGCGGCCGGCTGGTAGCGGGCGGCGAGCTCGACGGCCGCGCTCTCCGGCAGCTCGGGCAGCATGCTGTGCTGGAGCACCTCGGCGACGTGCCGCTGCTCGCCGTAGATCCAGCTGTTGCCGACCGCCTGCCCGGCACGACGGCCGATCTCCAGCGCGGTGTGCAGGTCGGTGTCGTCGAAGGGCCGCCGGCCGGGGGCGTTGAGCAGCGTCACGCTGCCCAGCACGGCGCCGCGCCCCGGCGGGATGATCGGCACGGTCAGGTGCGACCCGAAGCCGAGTTTCTCGGCCAACGACACCAGCTCGGGGTTGGTGGTGGCCCGCCGGACATCGTCCAGGTCGGCCGCGCTGCCCAGCACCGGCTGGCCGGTGCGCAGCACGGTGCGGGTGATCGACCTGGGGCCGAGGCTGGTCGTCATCAACTCGGCGAAGCGGGTGACCTCGACGAGCCGCGCCGGGTCCCGGTGCAGGGCGCTGACCCGGCGGGGCGAGCCGTTCCGGTCGGCCAGGGTGACCAGGGCCCAGTCGGCGAGCAGCGGCACCACCGCGCCGGTCAGCCGCTCCACGGCGGTGTCGGCGTCCAGGGTGCCGCTCAGGGTCTCGCTGAGCCCGGAGAGCAGTTCGAGCCGTTCGTGCGCCTCCTCCACCGCCCGCCGGGCCTGCCGGGCGCCGTCCAGCGCGATTCGTAGCCGCAGCTCCGACGAGCAGGCGGCGGCGAGGTCGGACAGGGTCCGCAGCTGGGTCGCCGTCCAGGCCCGGGGCTTGTGGTCGATCGCGCAGAGCGAGCCGAGCACCCGGCCGTCCAGATCGGTCAGCGGGACGCCGGCGTACGCGATGACGCCCAGCTCGGGGAGGGCGAGGTTGTCCCGCACCCGGGGGTAGAGCCGGGCGTCCGGCAGCACCATCGGCAGCTCGATGTCGACCACGTGCTGGCAGAACGAGTGGCTCAGCGGGGTCTGCCGGCGGGCGGCCCACGGCTCCGGCAGGCCGACCGCCCCGGGGAAGAACTGCCGGGTGTCGGTGACCAGGGAGACCAGCGCGACCGGCACGTCGAGCAGGTCGCTGACGAGCCGGGCGAACCGGTCGAAGGCCTCGTCCGGCTCGGCCTCCAGGCGGGTGTCGGCGAGTGACCGTAGCCGGGCGGGGTCCGTCAGGGCCGAGGTGTCGTCGGCCGGGCGCCGGTCGGGGCGGCCCGGGGAGCACTCGGTCATCGGCCACCCGTCTGCGATCGTGCGGTACGCCGGTCGGCGTTCCGATTCTCGGTTATACCCGCCACCGCGACCCGGTGCCCACGGATGTGGGCCGCGCCGCCGTACGGCGGGCCGATGGCCGGACCGCCCGGCCCGACGCCCGTGGGACCGCTATCGTCGGCGGACGTGAAGGTGTGGATTGCGCACGAGGCCGGGACCGCGCTGCTCGGTGAGGTGCCCGCGGGCGTCACGGTGGAGCCGTGGACGGACCCGGGCACGATGCCGTCGGACCCGGCGGGCGTCCGGTTCTGGGTGCCGCCGTTCCTCGCCGCCGGTGACGTCGGCGCGCCGCTGGGCCGGCTGCCCGACCTGGCGGTGGTGCAGCTCCTCTCCGCCGGGGCGGACGCCTGGGTCGGCCGGATGCCGCCGGGGGTGGCCCTCTGCGACGCCCGCGGCGTGCACGACGCCGGCACCGCCGAGTGGGCCGTCACGGCGATCCTGTCCCAGCTGCGGAACTTCCCCGCCATGGCCCGCGCCCAGGCCCGCCGGGAGTGGGCGTACGCCGAGGTCACCCCGACCGACGAGCTGACCGGCAAGCGGGTGCTCATCGTCGGGGCCGGTTCGATCGGGGCGGCGGTCCAGGCCCGGCTCGCCCCGTTCGAGGTCACCTTCACCCTGGTGGCGCGCACCGCCCGCCCGGCCGAGGGGGTGCACGGCGTGGCCGACCTGCCCCGGCTGCTGCCCGAGGCGGACGTGGTGGTGCTGCTGGTGCCGCTCACCGCGGCGACCCGGGGCATGGTCGACGCGGCGTTCCTCGCCGCCATGCCGGACGGTGCGTTGCTGGTCAACGCGGCGCGCGGCCCGGTGGCGCGGACCGAGGCGCTGGTCGCCGAGCTGACCTCCGGCCGGTTGCGGGCCGCGCTGGACGTCACCGATCCGGAGCCGTTGCCCACCGACCACCCGCTCTGGGAGCTGCCGAACGTGCTGCTGACCCCGCACGTGGCCGGTTCGGTGCGTGGCCTGCTGCCGCGGGCGTACCGGCTGGTGGGCGAGCAGCTGCGCCGGTACGCGGCGGGGGAGCCGCTGCACAACACGGTGGTCGACGGCTACTGACGCCGGGAACCGGCGCCGGCGCCGCTCAGCGGGGGTCGGACAAAGTCTGCCCGGTGGCCGACACCAGCCGGGGCAGGTCGGCGCCGCGCACCGCGGGCAGGACGACCTCCTGCCCGTCGCCGAGGCGGGCGACCGCCCGGCCGCGCCCGTCGGTGGTGAGTTCGGCGACCTGGTCCCAGCGGATCCGCCGGTCGCCGGCGAGCGCCCGCAGCCGCAGCTCGCGCGGGTCGGCGTCGGTGCCGGCCCGCCACGCCCAGACCCCGACGGCCAGCGGCACCAGCAGCACCGGCGACAGGTACCACTCGACGCCGGCCAGCGGCAGCGCGCCGAGGAAGGCGACGATCGCCGCGACCAGGATGGCCTGGTTGTGCCGGAAGCGGATGGTGTCGGCGCTGTTCACCCCCCGATGATCCCACTCCGCGCCGGTCCCGCTCCGGCCGGGCGGCCCCACCCGCACCGGCACCCGCGGCAGTGACGTGGCTCACGTCGTCGGGGGCGTAACCGGTGAAACGGTGGTTCGTTGAGGGGAGTTGGCGTGCCGGCTACCCGCAGGCACTCCGCGTACCGCCCGCACCGCCGCACCGCCCCGTGTCCCCCCTCACGAAGGCGACCGCCGTGCTCCACGCGTACCTCGTCCGTCGTCCGCCGTCCGCGGTGGCCGCCGTGCTGGCGGTGGCCGTGCTCCTCACCGGCGCCGCCGTGGCCGGTCCGCTCGCGCCGTTGGCCGCCACGACGCTCGCCGCCGCCCTCGGCTGCGCGGTGGCCGGCGTCCGGCTCTCCCGGTTGGCGGCCGCCGACGGCGGCGGGCGGCGGGCGCGGCGGCGCCGCCGCGCCGCCGCGCTGCTCGACGCGGCCGTGATGGTGGTCGGCCTGACGGTGGCCGTCCTGCCGCTGGCCGATCCCACGCAGCGCCCGTACGTCACCACGGCCGGCCTGGCCGCCGCGGCCCTGACGTACGGCGGTGGGCTGCTCCTGCTCCCCGGCCACTCCCGGCTGGCGTCCCGGGTCCGGCTGCGCCGCGGCGTCGACGTGCTGGGCCTCGGCGCCGCCCTGCTCTTTGCCGGGTGGGTGCTGCTCCCACCGGGCGAGGTGCCCCCGCTGGCCCGGGTCGTGACGGTGGCCGGCGCGGGGGCGCTGGCGGGGCTGCTGGTGAGCGCGTTCGCCGAGCGGTACCGCCGGCCGGGCGCGGCGCTCTGCCGGGCCGGTGCCGCGGCGGCCGTCCTCGGCCTGGGTGACCTGGCGGTGCTGCTGGCCTACCGGGTGCCGGAGTCGGCGGTGCTGTCGGCGGTGGCGCCCCTGGTGGCCGGGCCGCTGCTCACCGCCGCCGGCATGGCCCGGGTCGCCGCCGGCGATCCGCCGCGCGGCGCCGGCCCGCATCCCGCCTGGTCCGGGGCGACCGCCCCGGCGGCGCTGGCGACGCTGGCCGCGGGGTGGCACCTCTGGGTCTTCGGCGGCTTCACCCCGACGGCGGTGCTGCTCGGGCTCGCGGTCATCCCACCGCTGGTGGTCCGGGAGCTGCTCGCCACTGCGGACGCCCGGCGTCGGGCGCGCCGCCTGGCCGCCCGGGAGGCTCGCTTCCGGACGCTGGTCTCCGGCGGTCGGGACCTGGTCCTGCTCGTCGACGACGAGCTGCGGGTGAGCTGGCTCTCCGCGGCCGGCGCGCGCTGGTTCGACCTGCGCGACGAGGAGGTCCTCGGCCGGCCGCTGGCCGACCTGCTGCACCCGGAGGACGTGCCCGGCGCCGTCGCCCGGCTGACCGGAACCCCGGCCGGTGGGGAGCCGCCGCTGCTGGTGGCGCGGCTGTCCACCGCAGACGGTGGCTGGCGGGAGACCGAGTCGACGGTGAGCGACCAGCGCGGGACGCCGGAGGTGGGCGCGCTGGTGCTGCACGTACGCGACGTGGGGGAGCGCCGCCGGCTGGAGCGGGAGTCGCCCCGGCCGGCCGCCACCGACCAGCCCACCGGCCTGGTCGACCGGCGCGAGCTGCTGTGCGCCCTGGACACCGGGCGGGAGGGCGGGGGTGCCCTGCTCCTGGTCGAGCTGCACGGCCTCGGCGGGGCCGACGACGGCGCGGGCCGGGCGGTGGGGGACGCCGTGCTGGTGGCCGCCGCACGCCGGATGCGGGACGTGGTGGGGCCTCGGGACCTGGTCGCCCGGGTGTCGGGGGAGGAGTTCGCGGTGGTCACCGGGCTGGGTCCGGTGCCGGCGTACGCGTTGGGTGCCCGGTTGCTGGCCACGCTCTCCGAGCCGTGTCCCACCCCCGGGGCGATGGTGCGGCTGCGGGTCAGCATCGGCCTGGCCGAACTGGCCGGGGCGGGCCCGGAGGACGTGCTGCGCCAGGCGGAGCTGGCCCGGCGGCGGGCCGCCCAGCTCGGCGGGGGCCGGGTGGAGTGGTACGACCCGTACCTGGAGGAGCAGCTGGTCCGCCGGCTCGACGTGGAGCGGGAGCTGCCCGGCGCGGTCGCCCGCGGCGAGCTGGACCTGGTCTACCAGCCGGTGCTGGGGCTGGCCGACCGGCTGCCGGTCGGCACGGAGGCGCTGCTGCGCTGGCGCAGCCCGGTGCTCGGCACGGTGCTGCCGGCGGAGCTGCTGCCGGTCGCGGAGGACCTCGGCCTGGTCGGTGAGCTGGGCCGGTGGGTGCTGGACCGGGCCTGCCGGCAGCTCGCCGAGTGGTCGACCGGTGGCCGGCAGCTCTGGATGGCGGTCAACGTGACGCCCCGGGAGCTGCTCGCGCCGGAGTTCCTCCCCGCGGTGGCGGCGACGTTGGCCGGGTACGGCGTGCCGGCGGAGCGGCTGGTGGTGGAGGTCGGCGAGCCCCGGGTCGGCGCGGAGCTGCCCACCGTGGTGGCCCGGTTGGCCGGGTTGCGGTCGCTGGGGGTGCGGACCGCGCTGGACGACTTCCGCGCCGAGCACGCCTCGCTGGCCCAGCTGCGCCGGCTCCCGATCGACCTGCTCAAGGTCCGTCCGCAGGCGCCGGAGTCGGCGGCCGGCCCGGAGCGCCCGCTGATCGACGTGGTGGTCAGCCTGGGTGAACGGTTGGGCCTGGAGGTGGTGATGGAGGAGCTGGAGTCCGACGCCGACGTGGACCGGGCCCGCCGGGCCGGTTGCCGCTACGGGCAGGGCTTCGCGTTGGCCCGCCCCGCGACCGCCGAGCGGGTCGAGGCGTACTTCGAGGAGTTCCCCTCCGCGTCCCGTTGAGCCGTCTCGGGGCTGCGGTCGCTGCGGCTGCGCCGGAATAATCGCAGGCTCTCCGCTGCAAGACTTTGCACGGTGCAAGTTGCCCTACTCGTGAGGTGCGGCGGACCTGGAGGAAGCGATGAACGACACGGCGGGCGAACTCGAGCCCTCTCTGGTCCAGAAGGCCGTGGAGGCGATCGCCATCTCACCGGAGGCGGCCACCGAGCTGGTGGACGGTTACCGTGCGACCTTCGAGGCCAAGTTCAAGCGAAAGCCCGAGAGCCTGGAGGACAAGCGCCGGATCGCCGACAAGGTCATCGACCGGTACTCCAAGTTGTCGGCAGCCGCTGGTGTGGTCACTGCGGCCCCCAGCGTGATTCCGGGGATCGGGACGGCGGTCGCTGTCCTGGGCGGCGGGGTCACCGATCTCGCCGTGGCACTCAAGCTCCAGATCGACATGTGCATGTGTCTGGTCGAGGTCTACGAGGCCGAGCTGAGCGACGAGGACAAGAAGCACCTCGCCTTCGTGCTCGCGTTGGCGGGTTCGGCAGAACAGATGGCGGCGAACGGCGGCAAGGCGGTGGTCCAGAAGGTCGCCCAGAAGTTGGTCTACCAGTACCTGCGGGGACCCGCCCTGGCCATGATCAAGCAGTTGTTCAAGCAGGTGTCCATCAACTTCACCCAGAAGGCGGCGGCAAAGGCGGTCCCATTCGGCGTGGGTGTCATCTTCAGTGGCTCGACCAACTACGTCCTGACGACGGTGGTGGGCAAGGTCGCGGTCGCGGTCCTGGCCAAGGATGTGGAGTAGGCCGAGGGCCTGGCCCGACGTTCCCTGAACCGATTCACCGCACCCGGGGTGGTGCGGTGCTGCCGCGCGGGGTGAGGTGGGCGGTCTCGTCCTGCACGCCGGTCACCGCCTCCCCGGCGATGACCCGGAGCAACTGCCGGGCCGCGTGCGCCCCGTACGCCGGGATGTCCCGGCCGAGGGCGGTCAGCGGTGGGTGCACCAGCTGGCACAGCGGCGAGTCGTCCCAGGCCACGATCGACAGGTCGCCGGGGACGGCGAGCCCCATCTCCTGGGCCACCGAGAGGCCGGCTATCGCCATCACGTCGTTGTCGTAGATCACCGCGGTGGGCCGGTGGGCGGAGCTGAGCAGCCGCCGGGTGGCCCGGGCGCCCTCCTCGCCGGTGTAGTCGGACCAGACCGTGGCCGTGTCCTCCAGTCCCAGCCGGCGGCACACCTGGGCGAAGGCGTCGGTACGGATCTCGGTGTGCAGCAGCGAGGGCAGGCCACCCACCCGGGCGATCCGCCGGTGTCCGAGCGCGGCCAGGTACTCCACGGCCTCCACCAGCGCGGCGGCGTCGTCGGACCAGACGCTGGCGAGGCTCCCGGTCCGCCCGGGTCCGCCGATCACCACCGCCGGCAGTCGCAGCTGCTCCAGCGCCGGCACCCGGAGGTCGTCGGTGCGCAGGTCGCAGACGAAGACGCCGTCCACCCGCCGCTCGGCCCACCAGCGCCGGTAGACCGCGATCTCGGCTTCCTGGTCGGCCACCACCTGGAGGGTGAGCGCGTAGGACCGGGCGGAGAGTTCCGCCTCGACGCCGCTGATCAGCTCCATGAAGAACGGCTCGATGCCCAGGGTCCGGGCGGGCCGGCACAGGGCCAGGCCGACGGCGTTGGCGGTGGCGCCGGAGAGGGCGCGGGCGGCGCTGCTCGGGCTGAAGCCGATCTCGGTGGCGATGGCCAGGATGCGTTGTCGGGTCGCCTCCGAGACGCCGGGCTGCCCGTTGAGCGCGTACGACACCGCGCCCTTGGACACTCCGGCGCGCCGGGCGACGTCGGCGATGGTCGGACGCTTCACCGGCGTGCTCCTCCAGTCTCGCGGCCTTCGGGGGCCGGTTCCGCGGCGCCGGGATCACCGGCGGCCCTCACGCTACCGCGACCGGTCGGCGGGCTCCGCCCGCCATCGGTCGGCCTGCGCCACCGTGCGGCATCGACTACTTGCGCGGTTAAGCGTACGACCTGACCCGCCGGCCCCGCCGCACCCCGGGGTGGGTCCAGCTGCACGGGGAAGCGCTACACCATGCATGGTCACGCTCCCGTCGGGCCTTGACGGGTCCGGAAGGCTGCGTCGTTCGCCGACCGTTGACAGTGCTGGGGTCGGACCGTACGGTGGCCTAACTTATCCGGTTCAGTCAACGTTCCTCGATATGAGGAGCGTTCCCGTTTGGCGCGGAGGATGACATGAAAAGGTCCTGGACCCACTGGGCCCGCGCGGCGACGGCCGGCGCCGTGAGCCTGTTCCTGGTCGCCGGATGCAGCGGCAGGAGCACCACCGACTCCGACTCCGGCGACGGCACGGTCACGCTGAAAATCAACTTCTGGGGCGACTTCGGTCTCCAGGACCTGAAGACCCGGTACGAGGCCGCCAACCCGAAGGTGAAGATCCAGCTCAACTCGGGCGAGTACAACGCCCAGCACGAGGACCTGCAGAAGAAGCTGGTCGCTGGCAACGGGGCACCGGACATCGCCGCCATCGACGAGGGCTTCATGGTCCAGTTCCGTGGCCAGTCCGACAAGTTCGTCAACCTGCTCGACAAGGGTGCCGGTTCGTACGAGAGCAAGTACCTGCCCTGGAAGTGGAAGCAGTCGCTCTCGGCTGACGGCAAGACCCAGATCGGCCTCGGCACCGATGTCGGCGGCCTGGCCATGTGCTACCGGACCGACCTGTTCAAGGCCGCCGGGCTGCCCACCGAGCGGGACCAGGTCTCCGCCCTCTGGCCCACCTGGGACAAGTTCATCGAGGTCGGCCAGCAGTACACCGGCAAGACCAACAAGAAGTTCATCGACGCGGGCACCAACCTGTTCAACCCGATCCTGGGCCAGCAGCAGGTCGGTTTCTACAACGACCAGGAGCAGCTCCAGATGGAGCAGGGCCCGAAGGTCGCCTTCGACTACACGGTCAAGGCCGTTCAGGCCGGGCTCTCGGCCAACCTGGTCAGCTTCCAGGCCGACTGGGACAAGGGCTTCACCAGCGGGGCCTTCGCCGTCCTCGCCTGCCCGGCATGGATGCTCGGTCACATCAAGGAGACCGCCCCCGGCACCCAGGGCAAGTGGGACATCGCCGCGGTGCCTGGCGGCGGCGGCAACTGGGGCGGCTCCTTCCTGACCATCCCCGAGCAGGGCAAGCACGTCGACGAGGCGTACAAGTTGCTGGAGTGGCTGGTCCAGCCGGAGCAGCAGATCGAGATCTTCAAGAAGGTCGGCAACCTGCCCTCGCAGCCGGCCCTCTACGCCGACCCGGCGATCGCCGAGTTCAAGAACCCGTTCTTCAACGACGCGCCGGTCGGGCAGATCTTCCCCAAGATGGCGCAGGGCCTGACCCCGCAGTACCTGGGCAAGAAGAACGGCCCCACCCGCGTCGCGGTGGAGAACGTCATCCGCCGGGTGGAGAACAAGACCTTGAAGCCGGACGCCGCCTGGGCGGAGGCGGTCAAGGAGGCCGAGAAGGCCGGCACGTCCTGACGATCCGGTGACCGGTGGCGGAGCGGAACCGACCGCTCCGCCACCGCCCCGGGCGGCCATCCGCCGCCCGGCAGCCCGGCACCCCGGGCCTCTGCCCGGTCGAGGCCGACCCGCACCGTCCGTACCCCCGTCACCTCTTCGGCCCTGGAGTGTGTCCCATGTCCACCACCCGTGCCGCGCCCGCGCCGTCGGGCCGCCGAGCCGCGCCGGGGCGCGGCGGCTCCGGATCCGATGAGCGACGCCTCAGCTGGCGCAACCGGCTGTACCGCTTCGACATGCGCTACATGCCGTACCTGATGATTGCGCCGTTCTTCCTGCTCTTCATCGTCTTCGGGCTCTTCCCGCTGGTCTTCAACGGCGTGGTCTCGCTGCGCAACTACCGGCTCGACGACCCGACGCTGCCGTACTGGGCCGGCGCCGACAACTTCACCCGGCTGGTCGGCGACGAGGACTTCTGGAACGCGCTCTACAACACCTTCGGCATCTTCCTGCTCTCGTCGGTGCCGCAACTGCTGCTGGCGCTGGTGGTGGCCTCCCTGCTCAACCGCCGGCTGCGCGCGCAGACCTGGTGGCGGGTGGGCGTCCTGTTGCCGTACGTCACCCCCATCGTCGCCTCGTCGATGGTCTTCAGCGTCTTCTTCTCCCGCGACTTCGGCATGGCCAACTGGGTGCTCGGCCTGTTCGGGTACGGCAGCCCGGACGCCCCGATCGACTGGCGGGCCGACAAGCTGCACTCCTGGATCGCCATCGCCACGATGGTCAACTGGAAGTGGATCGGCTACAACGCCCTGCTCTACCTGGCCGCCATGCAGTCCATCCCGCGCGACGTCTACGAGGCCGCGGCGATCGACGGCGCCGGCCCGTGGAAGCAGCTGTGGAAGATCACCGTGCCGATGATCCAGCCGGTCATCGTCTTCACCGTGGTGCTCTCCACCATCGGCGGCCTCCAGCTCTTCACCGAGCCCATGCTGTTCGACCCGAACGCACAGATCGCGACCGGCGGGCCGAACGGCGAGTGGCAGACCATCGCGCAGCTGATCTACAAGGTCGGCTGGAAGGACCTGAACCTCGGCTACGCCGCCGCGATGTCCTGGGCGCTGTTCCTGATCATCCTGATCGTCGCCGGCATCAACACGCTGCTGACGAACCGTCTCTCGGGAGGTCGCAGATGACCGCCGTCGCCCCGCCGCGGCCCGCCGCGCCGGTTCGGCGCAACAAGCCGGCCCTGATGGGACGGGCGCCGCAGGACACCCCGGCCGGTGTCTGGACCTACCTGCTGCTCGCCGCCACCATGCTTTTCTCGGCCTTCCCGCTGTACTGGATGTTCGTCATCGCCACCAGCAACGACGAGGCGCTGGCGAAGCTGCCGCCGGCCGTCGTGCCCGGCGACCGGTTCATGACGAACGTGGAGGAGGTCTTCTCCCTCCAGGACGTCTACTTCGCCGCCTCGCTGGTCAACAGCGTCATCGTCTCGACCGTGGTGACCGCCTCGGTGCTGTTCTTCTGCTCACTGGCCGGGTTCGCCTTCGCCAAGCTGCGCTTCAAGGGCAGCCGGGCGCTGATGCTCTTCGTGGTGCTCACCCTGACCGTGCCCAACCAGCTCGGCATCGTGGCGCTCTACATCGTGATGGGCAAGCTCGGCTGGAACGGCACCCTGCTCGCGGTCATCGCGCCCGGCCTGGTCACCGCGTTCGGCGTGTTCTACATGCGGCAGTTCATCGTCAACACCGTGCCGGACGAGCTGGTCGAGTCCGCCCGGGTCGACGGTGCCACCACCATGCGCGTCTACTGGAACATCGTGCTGCCGGCGATCCGCCCGGCCCTGGCGGTGCTCGGCCTGCTCACCTTCGTCGCCACGTGGAACGACTTCCAGTGGCCGCTGATCACGCTGAGCGGCACCGACTACCCGACGTCGATGGTGGCCGTCTCCGACCTGGCCAGCGGAAACTATGTGATCTACCGGCGGGTGCTGGCCGGCGCGTTCATCGCCACCATCCCCCTGCTGGTCATGTTGTTCATCGGCGGCCGTCAGATCGTCCGCGGAATCATGGAAGGCGCGGTGAAGTCGTGATCCACCAGAGGCTGCACGAGGGCTGGGAGCTGCGGGCCGTACCGGGACAGCAGGTGCCGGCGGAGATCGCCGGCCGGGCCGTGCCGGCCACCGTGCCCGGCTGCGTGCACACCGACCTGCTCGCCGCCGGCCTGATCCCGGACCCGTTCGTCGACGACAACGAGACGGCGCAGGCCTGGATCGGTCGCACCGACTGGAGCTACGAGACCACCTTCGCGCACGAGCCGGGCGACGAGGACCGGGTCGACCTGGTCTGCGCCGGGCTCGACACGGTCGCCACCATCACCGTCAACGGCACCGAGGTGGGCCGCACCGAGAACATGCACCGCGGGTACCGGTTCGACGTGCGGTCCCTGCTGCGGCCGGGCGCCAACAGCTTGACCGTCCGGTTCGACTCGGCGTACCGCTACGCCGAGGCCCGGCGGGACTTCCTCGGCGACCGGCCGAACGCCTACCCGGAGCCGTTCCAGTTCATCCGCAAGATGGCCTGCAACTTCGGCTGGGACTGGGGGCCCACCCTGGTCACCGCCGGGATCTGGCAGGAGATCGGGTTGCACGCCTGGTCCACCGCCCGGCTCGCCGCCGTCCGTCCACTGGTGACCGTCGCCGACGGCGAGGGACGGGTGGAGCTGCACGTCGAGGTGGAGCGCGCCGCGGACACCCCGTTGAGCGTCCGGGCCACCGTCGCCGGCGCGGCCGTCGAGGCCGTGATCCCGGCGGGGGAGCGCACGGCCGTGGCCACCCTCACCGTCCGCGACCCGGAGCTGTGGTGGCCCCGGGGGTACGGCGCTCAGGCGCTGCACCGGCTCGACGTCACACTCTGCGCGCCGGACGGCCGGACGCTGGACGCCTGGTCCCGTCGGATCGGCTTCCGCTCGGTACGCCTCGACACCACTCCCGACGCGCACGGCACCCCGTTCGCCCTGCACGTCAACGACGTCCCGGTCTTCGTCCGCGGGGTCAACTGGATCCCCGACGACCCGTTCCCGAGCCGGATCACCCGGGACCGGCTGGCGCACCGGTTCGGCCAGGCCGCCGGGGCCGAGGTGAACCTGCTCCGGGTCTGGGGCGGCGGCCGGTACGAGTCGGAGGACTTCTACGACCTCGCCGACGAGCTGGGCCTCCTGGTCCAGCAGGACTTCCTATTCGCCTGCGCGGCGTACCCGGAGGAGGAGCCGTTCGGCTCCGAGGTGGCCGCGGAGGCCGCCGAGCAGGTCACCCGGCTCGCCGGCCACCCGTCCCTGGTCCTGTGGACCGGCAACAACGAGAACATCTGGGGCTGGCACGACTGGGACTGGCAGGAGCCGCTGGCCGGTCGCACCTGGGGGCGGGGCTACTACCTCGACCTGCTGCCCCGGATCGTGGGCGAGCTGGACCCGACCCGGCCGTACTGGCCGGGCAGCCCGTGGTCGGGCCGCGAGGAGGTCCACCCCAACGACCCGGCGCACGGCACCACCCACATCTGGGACGTCTGGAACACCGACGACTACACGAAGTACCGGGAGTACGTGCCGCGCTTCGTCGCCGAGTTCGGCTATCAGGCGCCGCCGGCGTACGCGACGCTGCGCCGGGCGCTGAGCGACGAGCCGCTGGCCCACGACTCGCCCGGGATGGCCCACCACCAGAAGGCCGCCGACGGCGACGCCAAGCTCCAGCGCGGCCTGGACGCGCACCTGCCGGCGCCGGCCGACTTCGACGACTGGCACTTCCTGACCCAGCTCAACCAGGCCCGGGCCATCCAACTGGGGGTGGAGCACTTCCGCTCCCACCGGGAGGTCTGCGCCGGCACCATCCTCTGGCAGCTCAACGACTGCTGGCCGGTCACCTCGTGGTCGGCCATCGACGGTGACGGCCGGCGCAAACCCCTCTGGTACACGCTGCGCCGGGCGTACGCCGACCGGCTGCTCACCGTCCAGCCCCGCGACGGCGGGCTGGCCCTGGTGGCGGTCAACGAGACCGGAGAGCCGTGGCGGGCCCCGGCGACGGTGACCCGGCTGACCCTGGCCGGCGAGCCGAGGGCGAAGACCTCGACCCAGCTCGACGTCCCGCCGTACTCGGCGGTGACGATGGCGCTGGCGGCGGACCTGGCGCGGCCGGAGGACGCCCGCCGGGAGTTGCTGGTCGCCGAGGCCGGTGACACGGCGCGGCGGGCGCTCTGGTTCTTCGCCGAGGACCGGGACGCGCAGTGGCCGGCGGCCCGCTTCGACGCGACGGTCGAGCCGGTCGACGGCGGCCAGCGGGTCCGGGTCACCGCCCGGACGGTGCTGCGCGACCTGACCCTCTTCCCGGACCGGCTCGACCCGGCCGCCGAGGTCGACGAGGCGCTGGTCACCCTCCTGCCCGGGGAGTCGGTCACCTTCACCGTGCGCGCCGACGCGCCGCTGGACCCGGCGGCGCTCACCACCCGCCCGGTGCTGCGCTGCGTCAACGACATCTGAGCTGACGGGGGCCGCACCTACGAGCGTGATACCTCAGAGGCATCAAGATGCCTCTGAGGTATCACGCTTCACCCGGCATCCGCCTTCGACGCCGTCGTGGCCGGCTGCGCGGCCCGCGCCGCGTCGGCCTACTCCGGCACCCGCCGGTACGCGCCGTCGCTGGCCGAGGTGGCCATGGAGGCGTACGCGCGCAGCGCCGCCGACACCGGGCGCTGCCGGTCCGCCGGGGTGTACGGCTTGTCCCGCTTCTCCTCGGCGACCCGCCGCGCCTGGAGCACGTCCTCGGGCACGTTCAGGTCGATGGACCGGCCCGGGATGTCGATGACGATCTCGTCGCCCTCCCGGACCAGCGCGATCAGCCCGCCGGAGGCCGCCTCGGGGGACACGTGCCCGATGGAGAGCCCGGAGGTCCCGCCGGAGAACCGGCCGTCGGTGAGCAGCGCGCAGGCCCGGCCCAGCCCCCGGCCCTTCAGGAACGAGGTGGGGTAGAGCATCTCCTGCATGCCGGGGCCGCCCTTCGGGCCCTCGTAGCGGATCACCACCACGTCGCCGGCGACGACCTCCTTGGCCAGGATGGCCGTCACCGCGTCGTCCTGCGACTCGTACACCTTCGCCGGACCGCGGAAGGTCAGGCACTCCTCGGGCACCCCGGCGGTCTTCACCACGCAGCCGTCCGGGGCGAGGTTGCCGTGCAGGATGGCCAGCCCGCCGTCGGCCGAGTACGCGTGCTCCCGGTCCCGGACGCAGCCGCCGGCCGCGTCGGTGTCCAGCGACGACCAACGGTTGGTGGTGGAGAACGGCTCGGTGGTGCGCACCCCGCCCGGCGCCGCGTGGAACAGCTCGACCGCCTCCGGCTTCGGCGAGCCGCCCCGGACGTCCCAGTCGGCCAGCCACTGGGTCAGCGTGGGGGAGTGCACCGCGTGCACGTCCCGGTGGAGCAGGCCGGCGCGGTCCAGTTCGCCGAGGATGGCCGGGATTCCGCCGGCCCGGTGCACGTCCTCCATGTGGTACTGCGGCGAGTTCGGCGCCACCTTGGCCAGGCAGGGCACCCGGCGGGAGATGGCGTCGATGTCGGCCACCGAGAAGTCCAGCTCGGCCTCCCGGGCGGCGGCGAGCAGGTGCAGGATCGTGTTGGTGGACCCGCCCATCGCCACGTCCAGGGCGACCGCGTTCTCGAAGGCGGCGCGGCTGGCGACCGCGCGGGGCAGCACCGAGGCGTCGTCGCCGTCGTACCAGCGCTTGGCGATCTCCACGGCGGTGCGGCCGGCCTCGACGAAGAGCGACCGGCGCGCGGCGTGGGTGGCCAGCGTCGACCCGTTGCCGGGCAGGGCCAGACCGATCGCCTCGGTCAGGCAGTTCATCGAGTTGGCGGTGAACATGCCGGAGCAGGAGCCGCAGGTGGGGCAGGCGGAGCGTTCGATCTCGCCGAGCTGCTCGTCGGTGACCGCCTCGTTGGACGAGGCGATCATCGCGTCGATCAGGTCGATCTTGGAGTGCACGATGCCCTCGATCGCCACCGTCTTGCCGGCCTCCATCGGCCCGCCCGAGACGAAGACGGTCGGGATGTTCAGCCGCAGCGCGGCCAGCAGCATCCCTGGGGTGATCTTGTCGCAGTTGGAGATGCAGACCAGGGCGTCCGCGCAGTGCGCGTTGACCATGTACTCCACCGCGTCGGCGATCAGCTCCCGGCTGGGCAGCGAGTAGAGCATCCCGCCGTGGCCCATGGCGATGCCGTCGTCGACGGCGATGGTGTTGAACTCGCGTCCCACCCCGCCGGCCTCGGCGACCGCGTCGGCGACCAGACCGCCCATGTCCTTGAGGTGCACGTGACCGGGGACGAACTGGGTGAAGCTGTTGGCGATGGCGACGATCGGCTTGCCGAAATCGTCGTCGGTCATCCCGGTGGCCCGCCAGAGGGCCCGGGCGCCGGCCATCGTCCGACCGTGGGTGGATGTCCTCGACCGCAGCTCAGGCATGGATACCAGTCTGACACCGCCGCCGCGACGCCCCCCGCCGGTCGCGCCGTGTCCCAACAGATGCACACCCGGTGCCCCGCGGGAGGCCGCCATCCGGCACCCTGGAGGGCGTGGGTTCACCTCCGGGCATGGTCGCCGTCGCGGTGCTGAGCGGCCTGGTGGCCGCGGCCGCCACCGTGCTGCTGGCCGGGTCGGCCCGGCGCCGCACCGGCCCGCACCGCCAGTCGTACACGCTGCTGGCCGCCGCCGCGGCGCTCGCCCTGGTCGGTCTGCTGGTCGGGCTGGGGGTGGTGCTCGGCGACGCCGACCACCCGCGCCATCCGGCGCGACTCAGCGGCTGGCCCCTACTGATCTCCATCGCGGTGGCGGCGAGCGGTCTGGCCGCCGCCGCCGGCCTGCTCCGCCTGCCCGGCGCGGTGGTCTCCCGGGCGGCGACCGCGCGGCTGCTGCTCGACGCGCTGATCATCGCGACGGCCCTCTGGTTCGTCGGCTGGGTGCTCTTCTCCGCCCCGACCCGGCTGCTCGGCACGGCCACCCCGGTGGCCTGCCCGGCGATCCTGCTGGCCACGGTCAACGCCGCGCTGACCGTCGGGCTCACCCTGATCGTGCTGCTGCGCGCCGACCCGCCCCGGGAACGGCTCGGGCTGCTCGGCCTCGGCGTCACCACCACCGCCGTCGGCGGGCTCGGGGTCGTCGGCGGCGTCTGCCAGGGCGGCCCCACGATGGCCCTGACCAGCGCCGCGCTGCTTGCCCTGGGCCTGCTGGCCGTCGCGCTGGCGGTGCACCGGGGGGAGCAGCCCGGCCAGGTCGACGTGGACCTGATCCGCCGCGACGGCGCGTACGCCTTCGTCCCGATGTTCGCGATGGCCGCCTCGGCGATGTACCACCTGGCCGAGGGGGGCCGGTTCGACGCGCTGGGCATCGTCGCCGGCAGCGTCGAGGGCTTCGCCCTGGTCGCCCGGCAGTACCTCACCCTCAACGACATGCGCGGGTACGCCGGCCGGCTGGCCGAGCGGGAGGCGCACTTCCGGGAGCTGGCGCACACCGACTCGCTGACCGGGCTGGCCAACCGGCGCGGCCTGCTGCGGGAGATGCAGCGCTGCGCCGACGAGGGTGTCGGCTGCGTGCTGCTCGGGCTCGACCTGGACGGCTTCAAGAACGTCAACGACATGCGCGGCCACGACGTCGGCGACATGGTGCTGGTCGAGGTCGGCCGGCGGCTGCGCGGCAACCTGCGCCCCGGCGACCTGGCCGCCCGGCTCGGCGGGGACGAGTTCGCGGTGCTGATGCGGGGCCGTCCGGACGACGCCGGCCCGGTCGCCGAGCGGCTGCTCGGGGTGCTCGGGCGGGCGTACGAGCACCCGGGCGGGCCGGTCTTCCTCTCCGTCAGCATCGGGGTGGCCGGCCAGTGCGGCGAGCCCGACCAGGTGGCGCTGCTGCGCCACGCCGACTCGGCGCTGCGCTACGCCAAGCAGCGCGGCAAGAACCGGATCGAGCGCTACGACGGCACCCACGACCAGATGCTGCTGCGGCGGACCCGGGTGGAGCACGAGCTGCGCGGGGCGATCGAGCGCAACGAGCTGCGGCTGGTGTGCCAGCCGGTCGCGTCGCTGCCCTCGGTCCGCCCGGTCGGCGCGGAGGCGCTGCTGCGCTGGCACCATCCGGAGCTGGGCAACGTCCGCCCCGACGAGTTCATCCCGCTCGCCGAGGAGTGCGGGATGATCGCCAAGCTGGGCGCCTGGGTGCTGCACCAGGCCTGCTGGCAGCTGTCCCGCTGGCTGGCCGACGGCCACGACGTCTGGGCGTCGGTCAACGTCTCCCCGCGCGAGCTGCACGCCCCGGAGTACGTCGTGCAGGTCGCCGAGGCGTTGCGCGCCCACCACGTGCCGCCGCAGCGGCTGGTGCTGGAGGTGACCGAGCACGCCGTCGCCACCGACCTCGACGAGCTGATCCGGCGGCTGACCGCGCTGCGCCACACCGGGGTGCGGATCGCGCTGGACGACTTCGGCGCCGGATACTCCTCCCTCGGGCAGCTGCGCCGGCTGCCGATCGACATCCTGAAGATCGACCACAGCCTGGTCGCCGAGCACGAGCCGGTCCGTCCGCTGGACCGGGACGGGCCGGCCTTCGCGCCGATGGTCGACATCGTCATGCGGCTGGGCCACCAGCTCGGCCTGGAGGTCATCGCCGAGGGGGTGACCTCGCCCACCGAGCTGGCCGCGGTGGTCGCCGCCGGCTGCCGGTTCGGCCAGGGGGCGCTCTTCGGCTGGGGAGTGCCGGCCGAGCACCTGGAGGCGATGCTGGAGGCCGCCACCTCGCCGGGTGCCCGGCCCGCATCGCCGCCGCCACCACCGCCGGCCGCCCCGGTGCGCCCCGGCCCGTCGCCGCTCCTGCCCCGGCTGCGGTCCCATCCGCCCGCGGCGAAGCCGTCGGTGCCCGCGCCGCGCGTCGGTGGGACGGGATCATCGCAGGTCGGGCCGGTCGTCGGCCCCTCTCGGGGAGACGACGTCCCCCGTTCGTGAACCAACATGTGGGATCAGTTGACTCATCGCGTGAGATGCGTCAGGCTGGTCCACATGTCGTCGATCCGGTCGCTGCGAGTACTTACCTGAGCGCACTCTCCTTCATCGAGAGTGCGCTGGCCCCGTGCATCTGCACGAGGGCCGTTTTTATTGCCGTCGGACCCCACCGGGGCGGGCACCCGCCCGCGTCACACGTGTCGAAGCCGCACCCACTCCAGCCGAAGGCCTGAACCGCAATGACGAGACCCACGCCAGAGACCCTCGCCCACTCCGCCCGGCGGGCGCGTACGGCCGCCGAGCCGGCCAGCGACGCCGACCACACCCCCGCGCCGCGCTCCGGCGCCGTTCCGGCCACCCCGGCCGGTGGTGGCCGGGCCGTCCCGGACGGAGCCGCCGCGACCGTACGACCGGTTGCGCCGGCCCAGGTCTCCGGCGCCGGTTCGCTGGTGCGCTCCCTCGAGGCGCTCGGCGTCGAGGTCGTCTTCGGCATTCCGGGCGGGGCGATCCTGCCCGCCTACGACCCGCTCTACGACTCCAGCGTCCGGCACATCCTGGTCCGTCACGAGCAGGGGGCCGGGCACGCCGCGACCGGGTACGCGCAGGCCACCGGCCGGGTCGGCGTCTGCATCGCCACCTCCGGCCCGGGCGCGACCAACCTGGTGACCCCGATCGCCGACGCGTACATGGACTCGGTGGCGATGGTGGCGATCACCGGCCAGGTGGCGCGGCCCTCGATCGGCACGGACGCCTTCCAGGAGGCGGACATCCAGGGCATCACCCTGCCGATCACCAAGCACAACTTCCTGGTGCAGACCCCGGAGGAGATCCCGCAGGTGCTCGCCGAGGCGTTCCACCTGGCCTCGACCGGGCGGCCCGGGCCGGTGCTGGTCGACATCCCCAAGGACGTCCTCCAGGCGCCGACCACCTTCGCCTGGCCGCCCGCCCTGGACCTGCCCGGCTACCGGCCCACCCTGCACCCGCACGGCAAGCAGATCCGCGAGGCGGCCCGGCTGATCTCCAGCGCCCGCCGCCCGGTGCTCTACGTCGGCGGCGGAGTGCTCAAGGCCGGCGCCACCGAGGGGCTGCGCAAGCTGGCCGAGCTGACCGGCATCCCGGTGGTCACCACGCTGATGGCGCTGGGGGCGTTCCCCGACTCGCACCGCCAGCACCTGGGCATGCCCGGCATGCACGGCACCGTCGCCGCGGTCTACGGCCTGCAGAAGGCCGACCTGATCGTGGCGCTCGGGGCGCGCTTCGACGACCGGGTCACCGGCAAGCTCGACTCGTTCGCGCCGGACGCCACCGTGGTGCACGCCGACATCGACCCGGCCGAGATCGGCAAGAACCGGCACGCCGACGTGCCGATCGTCGGTGACGCCAAGCACGTCATCGACGAGCTGATCGCCGCGGTCACCACCGAGCGCAACGCCGGCCGCCGGGCCGACCTCGGCGACTGGTGGACCCAGCTGGACGACCTGCGCGAGCGCTATCCGCTGGGATACGAGGAGCCGTCCGACGGCACCCTCTCCCCGCAGTACGTGATCAAGCGGCTGGGCGAGATCGCCGGCCCGGACGCGATCTACGTCGCCGGCGTCGGGCAGCACCAGATGTGGGCCAGCCAGTTCATCTCGTACGAGAAGCCGGGCACCTGGCTGAACTCCGGCGGCCTCGGCACCATGGGCTACGCCGTTCCGGCGGCCATGGGCGCCAAGGTCGGCAGGCCGGACACGGTGGTCTGGGCGGTGGACGGCGACGGCTGCTTCCAGATGACCAACCAGGAGCTGGCGACCTGCGCGCTGGAGGGCATTCCGGTCAAGATCGCCGTGATCAACAACGGCAACCTCGGCATGGTCCGGCAGTGGCAGACGCTCTTCTACGGCGAGCGCTACTCCAACACCGAGCTGGGCACCCACAAGCACCGCATCCCGGACTTCGTCAAGCTGGCCGAGGCGCTCGGCTGCGTCGGCCTGCGCTGCGAGACCGCCGAGGACGTGGACAAGACGATCGAGGCGGCGATGGCGATCACCGACGCCCCGGTCGTCATCGACTTCACCGTCGGCAAGGACGCCATGGTCTGGCCGATGGTGGCCGCCGGCACCAGCAACGACGAGATCATGTTCGCCCGTGGCGTCCGCCCGGCCTTCGACGAGGACGAGATCTAGGTCATGACCGAATGCACCGAGCGCAGCGAGGGCCATGAGGGCATGACGAGGAAGGCTTTGGTCATGACCGAATGCACCGAGCGCAGCGAGGGCCATGAGGGCATGACGAGGAAGGCACTTCAATGACCCTGCACACCCTGTCCGTCCTGGTGGAGAACAAGCCGGGCGTCCTCGCCCGGGTCTCCGGCCTCTTCTCCCGGCGCGGCTTCAACATCGACAGCCTCGCCGTGGGCGAGACCGAGAACCCGGACGTCTCCCGGATCACCATCGTGGTCAACGCCGAGTCGTCCCCGCTGGAGCAGGTCACCAAGCAGCTCAACAAGCTGGTCAACGTACTCAAGATCGTGGAGCTGGACCCGCAGGTCTCCGTCGCCCGGGAACTGCTGCTGGTCAAGGTCCGCGCGGACCGCAACGCCCGCGCGCAGGTGCTGGAGACGGTGAACCTGTTCCGCGCCCGGGTGGTCGACGTCGCCCCGGACACGCTCACCATCGAGGCCACCGGCACCCCCGACAAGCTCGACGCGCTGCTGCGCGACCTGGAGCCCTTCGGCATCAAGGAGATGGTCCAGTCCGGCACGGTGGCGATCGGGCGCGGCTCGCGCTCGATCACCGCCGGCCCCGCGCTGCGCGCCGCCTGACCCGACCTCGCCGGCGCTGCGCGCCGCCCGATCCGACCTCGCCGGCGCTCCGCGCCGCCCGAACCACCACACAAGTCCACGACGGGCCGCTCGGACCGCCGTACGAAAGGGAAGTCAATGAGCGTTGAGGTGTACTACGACGACGACGCCGACCTGGGCCTGATCCAGGGCCGCAAGGTCGCCGTGATCGGGTACGGCAGCCAGGGCCACGCCCACGCGCTGTCGCTGCGCGACTCGGGCGTCGACGTGGTGATCGGCCTGCCGGCGGGCTCGCGGAGCCGCCCGAAGGCCGAGGAGCAGGGCCTGCGGGTGCTCACGCCGGCCGAGGCGGCGGCCGAGGCCGACGTCATCATGATCCTGGCACCGGACACCGCGCAGCGCGCCCTGTACACCGAGGCGATCGCGCCCAACCTGGCCCCCGGCAAGGCGCTCTTCTTCGGCCACGGCTTCAACATCCGGTACGGCCTGATCAAGCCCCCGGCCGACGTGGACGTGGCGATGGTCGCCCCGAAGGGCCCCGGTCACCTGGTCCGCCGGCAGTACGTCGACGGCAAGGGGGTGCCCTGCCTGGTCGCCGTCGAGCAGGACGCCAGCGGCACCGCCTTCAAGCTCGCCCTGGCGTACGCCAAGGGCATCGGCGGCACCCGGGCCGGCGCCATCCGGACCACCTTCACCGAGGAGACCGAGACCGACCTCTTCGGCGAGCAGGCGGTGCTCTGCGGTGGCGCGGCGGCGCTGGTGCAGACCGGCTTCGAGGTGCTGACCGAGGCCGGCTACGCCCCCGAGGTGGCCTACTTCGAGTGCCTGCACGAGCTGAAGCTGATCGTCGACCTGATGTACGAGGGCGGCATCGCCCGGATGCGCTACAGCGTCTCCGACACCGCCGAGTACGGCGACCTCTCCCGTGGCCCCCGGGTCATCGACTCCCGGGTCAAGGAGGAGATGCGCAAGATCCTCGGTGAGATCCAGTCCGGCGAGTTCGCCCGCGAGTGGGTCGCCGAGGACGAGGCCGGCCGCCCGAACTTCGCCAAGTGGCGGGCCGAGGGCGCGGCGCACCCGATCGAGGAGACCGGCCAGAAGCTGCGCTCGATGATGAGCTGGGTGGACCGGCCGATCACCGAGACCGCCTGACGGACCTTCCCGCACGGGGCCACGGCCCGCGACCCGACGCTCTCCCCGGCGTCGGGTCGCGGGCCGCGACTTTCACCTGTTGGGACCGGGTGATCATCGCCTCGGCCAGCCTCGGCCCGTACCGGAGCGGGGCGCGGCGGGCGAGTGGGCGCAGCAGCGCGACACGGACGGCCGGTGACATGGGCGAACTCCCTCCCCCGGGGGGTTGTGGATCCGTTGTAGCGGAGCGGTTCCACCGGGGGCACCGGATGAACGGCGGATGACCGGCGTGCGACGACGCTGTGTGAGGGCGCTCACCCCGCAGTCCGGGACACGCCGGCCGGTGCGGCACCTACCATCCCAGGTAGGTGCGTTGCCGGCACCTGACGGCCATGGCAAGGATCAGCGCAGGGCGCACCGCGGCGCCCCGTCGCCCCGGCCGACCGCATACGACGTCTACGAGGACCGATGAATCCTGTCGTACTGATCGCCGAAGAACTCGCTCCCGCCGCCATCGAGGTGCTCGCGCACGACTTCGACGTACGCCACGTCGACGGCACCGACCGCCCGGCCCTGCTCTCCGCCCTCTCCGAGGCCGACGCGGTGATCGTGCGCAGCGCCACCCAGATCGACGCCGAGGCGATCGCCGCCGCGCCGCGTCTCAAGGTGGTGGCCCGGGCCGGCGTCGGTCTGGACAACGTCGAGGTGCCGGCCGCCACCGCGCGGGGCGTGATGGTGGTCAACGCGCCCACCTCCAACATCGTCTCCGCCGCCGAGCAGGCCGTCGCGCTGCTGCTCGCCGTCGCCCGCAACACCGCCAGCGCCAGCGCGGCGCTGAAGGCGGGGGAGTGGAAGCGGTCCAAGTACACCGGCGTGGAGCTGCAGGGCAAGACCGTCGGCGTGGTCGGCCTCGGCCGCATCGGTGTGCTCTTCGCCCAGCGCATCGCCGCCTTCGGCACCCGGCTGATCGCCTACGACCCCTACATCCAGCCGGCCCGCGCCGCCCAGCTCGGCGTCCGCCTGGTCGGCCTGGAGGAGCTGCTGCGGGAGGCCGACTTCATCTCCATCCACCTGCCGAAGACCCCGGAGACCGTGGGCCTGATCGGTGAGAAGGAGCTGGCCGTCGTCAAGCCCGGCGTGCGGATCGTCAACGCCGCCCGGGGTGGACTGGTCGACGAGCAGGCCCTGGCCGACGCGATCGCCGAGGGCCGGGTCGCCGGCGCCGGCGTCGACGTGTACGCCAAGGAGCCGTGCACCTCGTCGCCGCTGTTCGCCTTCGACAACGTGGTGGCCACCCCGCACCTGGGCGCCTCCACCCACGAGGCGCAGGACAAGGCCGGCCTGGCCGTGGCCAGGAGCGTCAAGCTGGCGTTGCAGGGCGAGTTCGTGCCGGACGCGGTGAACGTGCAGGCCGGCGGCGTGGTCGCCGAGGACGTCCGCCCGCTGCTGCCGCTGGCCGAGAAGCTCGGCCGGGCGTTCACCGCGGTGGCCGGCGGGGTGGCCGCCAGCGTCACCGTCGAGGTGCGCGGCGAGATCGTCAGCAACGACGTCTCGGTGCTCAAGCTCGCCGCCACCAAGGGGCTCTTCAGCTCCGTGGTGGAGGAGCAGGTCACCTACGTCAACGCGCCGCACCTGGCCGCCGAGCGGGGCGTCGAGGTCACCCTGGACACCCAGGCCGAGACGGTCGACCACCCCAACCTGGTCACCGTCCGCGGCGCGCTGCCCGACGGCCGTACGGTCAGCGTCTCCGGCACGGTCACCCAGACCGGCGTCCGCGACGTCATCAAGCTGACCGAGGTGGACGGTTTCGACGTGGAGATCGGCGCGGAGGGCATCCTGCTCTTCCTGCGCTACGCCGACCGGCCGGGTGTGGTCGGCACCGTCGGCACGCTGCTCGGCGAGGCCGGCGTCAACATCGCGGCGATGCAGGTGGCGCGTCGGGAGGCCGGCGGCGAGACGCTGATGACCCTCACCGTCGACCAGGCGCTCGGCGCCGACCTGCTCACCTCGGCGGCCGACTCGATCGGCGCGACCTCGGCCAGCGCCGCGGACCTGCGCGACGAGTAGTCCACACGCGACGCATCGGGGGCTCGGCCGTCACGGCCGGGCCCCTCGTCGTACGGGGAGTCAGGGAGCCACGTAGGACGGTGGCGGGTAGACCGAGCCGTCCTGGGCGTCGAAGAGCATCAGCCCGTGCTCGCCGGCCAGCCGCTCGATGTCGAGCAGAACCTGGTCCTCGCAGGTCGGCACCAGGTTGAGTTCCACGTGGTCGCTGGCCGCGTGCAGCGGCGCGACCTCCCACGGGGTGCCCGGGACGGCCGGCCGGTCCGGATAGGTGGCCGTGATGGCCCGGTAGAAGCGAACCACCCGGGGGTCCGGGTACTGGTCGCTGTGGCGTCCCTCGCGGCACCGCCGCACCGCCGCCCGGACGTCCTCGGGCGTGGCCCCGTCAGGCAGGGCCCACACGCTCAGATCGAAACTCACGGCGCACAGCGTGCCATCAACCCTTCACCCGGACGCAACTGACCCGCCGTGCGGCGGGGAGAGGATGTCGCAGGTCCGGCCCAGACGGTCCGCTGTGGAGACTCTTGCGTCGAGTTGCGTCGATTCGCTAGCGTACCGGTGCGGTCGCCGGCTGGCGGGGGTGTCCGACCCGTCTTCGGGTGACGAGGTCAGGCGTCCGACCGGCCGGTCCGCACCCCTCGATTGCGCGAGCCACGCGCACTCGTCGCTGACCGGCCCCCACGGTCGTTGCCGAGACCGTGGGGGCCGATCGCGGGGCCCGCCGACCGCGCCACGGTGTGGACCCCCTCCACACCTCGGCCGGCGCGCCGCCCGGCGCCTCAGCGGCGCCGGTGGGCGAAGAGAGCCTGATATCCCGAGTCGTTGCGGAACCATGCCAGCCCGGTCGGGCCGGCGGCGTACAGCGCGGTGGCGTAGGCGTCGGCGACCGTGAGGTCGGGCCCGACGACGGTGGCGGCGACCAGCTGCTCGGCCGGCTCGCCGGTGTGCGGGTCGACCACGTGGCCCCGCCGGCCGCTGACGCCGGAGGTGCCCACCGCCCCGGCGGTCATCTCCAGCACCAGCGGTGCCCGGCGTCCGTCGGTCGGGTGGTGCACGGCCACCCGCCAGGGGCCGCCGTGCGCGGCGTGCCCGCGGACGGTCAGGTCGGCGCCGGAGAGCACCGCGTAGTCGACGATGCCGGCGGCGCGCAGCCGGGCCGCGGCCCGCTCCACCGCCCAGCCGTTGAGCAGGCCGCCCGGGTCGAAGCCGCCCGGTACGGCCCAGGCGTCGAACCAGCCGTCGGTGGCGGCGCGCATCGCCGCGCAGCGGTCCACCAGGTCGGCCAGCGGCGGGTACGACTCGGGGCTGATCTCGTCGCGCCGCAGCCGGGAGACCAGGCTGTCCGGGCGGGTCGGCCCGTAGGTGAGGTCGATCGCGCGCAGCTCGGCGACGGCGTCGCGCAGCGCGTCGCCGACGGTGCGGCGGCCCAGGTGCTCGGGGGCGTTCAGCAGGAGCGAGTACTCCGCGGTGCCGGTCCGGACGGTGTGCTGGACGGCGATCCGGTCGGCGGGGGCGGCGTTGGGACGGTCGACCCGGTGGCTGCGCGTGCCCAGCCGCAGGTCGGGTCGGCGGAGGGTGAACGCCGCCTGGTCCACCCACCGGGTGCGTGGCTGTTCGTCCGTCCGTACCGTTGCGTGCCGCTGGTCGATCCGCATCACGACTGCTCCTTCGCCGACGGTGCCGCGGCGCCGCGGCGGAATCCGTCCCGGGCCCCCGTGACCCGTTCGTCTGTGACCCTAGACAGCGGAGATGACTGCACCATGAATGTCACCTGGGAGACTCCTGAGGCTTCGTCCGTCCCGCATCCTGGAAGACGCGTACCGGGGGACGGGACGGCGACGTACGGTGCACGAATACGACGAGGTGAGGAGCGCCAGGTGGCACGGATCGCGGTGGTGGCCGGGGACGGGATCGGACCCGAGGTGGTCGGGCAGGCCCGCAAGGTCCTCGACGCCGTGCTCCCCGGGATCGAGGCCACGGAGTACGACCTGGGCGCCGCGCGGTACCACCGCACCGGCGAGGTGCTGCCCGACTCCGTGCTGGCCGAGCTGGCCGGGCACGACGCCATCCTGCTCGGCGCGGTCGGCGACCCGACCGTGCCGCCGGGGGTGCTGGAGCGCGGCCTGCTGCTGAAGCTCCGCTTCGCCTTCGACCAGTACGTCAACCTGCGTCCCGCCCGGCTCTGGCCCGGCGTGTCCGGCCCGCTGGCCAGCGTCAAGCCGGGCGAGGTGGACCTGGTGGTGGTCCGCGAGGGCACCGAGGGGCTCTACGCGGGCGCCGGCGGCACGCTGCACCGGGACACCCCGGCCGAGGTCGCCACCGAGGAGAGCCTGAACACCCGGCACGGCGTCGAGCGGGTGATCCGGGACGCCTTCGCCCGGGCCTCCCGCCGGGAGCGCCGCAAGGTGACCCTGGTGCACAAGACCAACGTGCTGACCCACGCCGGGTCGCTCTGGGCCCGCGCCTTCGACGCGGTCGCCGCCGAACACCCCGACGTGACCACCGAGTACCAGCACGTCGACGCCGCCGCGATGTTCCTGGTCACCCAGCCCCAGCGGTACGACGTGGTGGTCACCGACAACCTCTTCGGCGACATCCTCACCGACATCGCCGCCGCGGTCACCGGCGGCATCGGGCTCGCCGCCAGCGGCAGCATCAACCCCGACGGGACGTACCCGTCGATGTTCGAGCCGGTGCACGGCTCGGCGCCGGACATCGCCGGCAAGGGCCTGGCCGACCCGGTCGCCGCGGTGCTCTCCGCCGCGCTCCTGCTCGACCAGCTCGGCCACGCCGACGCCGCCGCCCGGGTGGCCGGCGCGGTCGCCACGGAGCTGGCCGGCCGGACCCCGGGCGTACCGCTGCGCACCGAGGAGGTCGGCGACCGGCTCGCCGGCCACGCCGTAGCCTGACCGGGCGGTACGCCGCCCGGTCCCACCCGGGTCCAGCCGGCCCGTCCCGCGCCGCACCCGATCGGGTGCGTTCGATCCGCGGGGCGGAGCTATCCGCTGAACGACCGTTCGGGGTAAGTTTCTGGCACCAGATCCGGTGTGCGGCACCGCACGCCGTCCAGCCGCAGGGAGGTCAGCGCGATGAGCGGTGGTGACAAGCTCGATTTCGAGATCCGTCCGAATCCCGCGCCGGTATCCGCCGCTGACCGGGCCGCCCTGCTGGCCAACCCGGGCTTCGGCCGGGTCTTCACCGATCACATGGTGACCATCCGGTACGCCGAGGGCAAGGGCTGGTACGACGCCCGCGTCGAGGCCCGCGCGCCGATCCCGATGGACCCGGCCGCCGCCGTCCTGCACTACGCGCAGGAGATCTTCGAGGGGCTCAAGGCGTACCGGGCCGCGGACGGCTCCGTCACCATGTTCCGGCCCGAGGCCAACGCGGCCCGGTTCATCGCCTCCGCGCAGCGGCTGGCCATGCCGGAGCTGCCGGCGGAGACGTTCGTCGAGTCGCTGCGCCGGCTGGTCGAGGTCGATCGGGAGTGGATCCCGGAGGGCCCGGACGCCAGCCTCTACCTGCGGCCGTTCATGTTCGCCAGCGAGGTCTTCCTCGGTGTGCGGCCGGCCAACGAGTACCTCTACTGCGTCATCGCCTCGCCCGCCGGGGCCTACTTCGCCGGCGGGGTCAAGCCGGTGACGGTCTGGGTCTCCCCGGACTACACCCGGGCCGCGCCCGGCGGCACCGGCGCGGCGAAGTGCGGCGGCAACTACGCCGCCTCGCTGGCCGCCCAGGCCGAGGCGATCGAGGCCGGCTGTGACCAGGTGGTCTTCCTCGACGCGGTGGAGCGCCGGTTCGTCGACGAGCTGGGCGGCATGAACGTCTTCTTCGTCTACGACGACAACACGCTGGTCACCCCGCCGCTGACCGGCACGATCCTGCCGGGCATCACCCGGGACGCGGTGCTCACCCTGGCCGCCGCCGGCGGGCACCGGGTCGAGGAGCGGCCGGTCAGCTTCGCCGACTGGCAGGCCGACGCCGCCAGCGGGCGGCTGCGCGAGGTCTTCGCCTGCGGCACCGCCGCGGTGATCACCCCGATCGGCCGGGTGCGCTTCCCCGACGGCGAGTTCCTCGTCGGCGGCGGCGAGCCGGGCCGCTCGACCATGGCGCTGCGCGAGCAGCTCGTGGCGATCCAGCGCGGCGAGGCCGAGGACTCGCACGGCTGGGTGCGACGGGTGCTCTGACCTCCGGTGCCGTCTGCCGGCCCCGCCTGAGCGGGGCCGGCAGACCGCTCTCGGGCCGGCCCTTTCCGGGTCCGCCGCTCTCGGGCGGGGCCTCCTGGCCTCGGCGCTCTTCGACGGGGCCGGCGGGGAACTCGCGGTTGGCCGCTCGGCCACCACAGCTCCCGTTGGGACGACCTCCTGGGTGCGGGCCCTTTAGAGCTGATGACGCGAACGAATCGCCGGGTTGGGTCGGCCCCGCTGTCGGACGATGGGCGCCGGTCGGATCGACAGGCCGGTGGTGGGTCCGCTCGCGGTGATTCGTTGACGTCATCAGCTCCAAAGGACGCGCTGAGGACCCGCCGACCTTGGACGAGGTGGTGCCGTTCGGTCTCAGGGCGAGGTGGTGCCGCCCGCTGTCGGTGCGCGGAGTTGCCGTCCGGTCTCGGTGTGAGGTGGTGGCGCCTGGTTTCGGCGCACGGTGGCGCCGTCCGACCTTGGCGTGGGGTGATGTCGCCCCACGGCGCCGGCCGCGAGGTGGGGACGGGCTACTACTCCAGCAGGTGGTCGCGGAGGGCGGTGAGCTGGGCGTCGGTCAGGCCGGCCCGGCGCAGGTAGTCCGCCACCGTGCCGTACCGCTGCCGCAGCTCCGCCAGGAAGAGCGTCATCGCCGCGGCCGGGGTGGTGAGCGGCGGCAGCCCCGCCGGCATCTGCTGGCCGGTGCTGGCGAACCAGGCCTGGAACCGCGACGCCGCCTCGGTGCTCAGCGCGTAGTCGGCGGCGATCTCGGCGTCGGAGACCCCGAGCGCGGCCAGGGTGAGGCCGCAGACGAGGCCGGTGCGGTCCTTGCCCGCCACGCAGTGCACCAGCGCGGGCGCGTTCGTCTCGTCGGCGATCAGCCCGACCGCCTCGGCCAGCCCGGCGGCGCCGGTGTCGGCGAGGTCGGCGTACCGGTCGGCGAGGTAGCGCGGGAGGTCCGCGCCCTGCCGGTAGGGGCGCTCAGCCCAGTCGACGTGCTCCGGGTGGATGTGGCGGTAGGCCAGCCCGTCCCGCTCGGGCACCCGACCGTCCCGCTCCACCTCCGCGGGCCGGCGCAGGTCGATGACGGTACGGATGCCGAGGGCGGTGAACGCCTCCAGGTCGGCCCCGTCGAGGCGGTGCGGTGAGTCGGAGCGGTAGAGCCGGCCCCAGCGCACGGTACGTCCGTCGTGGCCGGGGTAGCCACCGACGTCGCGGAAGTTGAACATCGCCGAGAAGGGGATTCTGCGATTGACCTCGATGGCGTCCACGTCGACACGGTAACGGCCGGCGGGGCCTCGCCCCACCGGCCGTCAGGTCGGATCGTCTACCGTGCGGTGCCCGGGGGCATGTTGCCGTAGCTCTCGTCGTAGTAGCCGCCCAGCCTGTCCCGGTACGCCGGGTCGCTGTGGCTGTTCTCGTCGTACTCCGGTGCGGCCTTGATCTGGTCCTTGTCGCGGTCCACGTGCACCTTGCGGTCGTCGTGGTTCACCTGGTTGACGGTGCCGGCCGGCAGCATCACCTTCTTGCCGAAGATCCACGGGCCGGTGTCGACGACCAGGTAGCTCCCGCCGACCTCGTGGCTCGCGCTGTCGATCTTGCCGATGCTGCCGTCGGTCGCCTCGACCTTGTAGCCGACCAGGTCGGCGTCGGCCACCCCGGCGTGGTCGCGGTAGCTCCACGGGTCGAACGGCCCGCCGGGTGCGCCCCCGGCGATGGCGCCCCGACCGTCATCGATCATCGGGTCGGTCGCGCCGTGCGTGCTGTGCGGGTCGAGCCTGTCCATGACTGCTCCTGCCTCGACTGCGGTAGTCGTATCGGAGTGAACGTGCTCCGTGTCCGATGGAGCAGGTACCCGGGCCGGGGAGCCTCCACACTCGGTGACCGGAAACGACGATGGGCCGACCCGCGGTACGCGGTGTCGGCCCATCGGGGTGACCGGGTCAGGCCAGCGCGGCCTGCGCGTCGAGCGCCACCGCGGCGGCGTGTACGACGGCGGCGATGCGCAGCCCCTCGTGCACCTGCTCCCGGGTGAACCCGGTGGAACGCAGGGTCTTCTCGTGCGACTCCAGGCAGACGCCGCAACCGGTGATCGCCGAGACGGCGAGGCACCAGAGCTCGAAGTCGCCCTTGTCGACACCCGGCTTGGCGATGATCTGCATCCGCAGCCGGGCCGGCATCGACGCGTACTGGTCGTCGCCGATGAGGTGCTTGGCCCGGTAGTAGACGTTGTTCATCGCCATGATGGTGGCGGCGCCCTTGGCGGCCTCGACCGCCTCGGGGGTCAGGTGCGTGGCCGCCTCGGCGGCGATCTCCCGCAGCACGACCGGGTTGCGAGCCGCGACCGCGCAGGCCAGGGCGGTGCCCCAGGCCTGCTCCGGCTTCAGCGTCGAGGTGGCGACGGTGGAGCCGAGGTTGAGCTTGATGTCCTTGGCGTACTCGGGCAGCGCCGCCTTGACCGCGTCCAGACCCATGTCAGATCCCGGCGCCGGCGAGGAGCGCGTTGGCGTCCAGGGTCTCGCCGCCCTTGTTCCAGTTGCACGGGCAGAGCTCGTCGGTCTGCAGGGCGTCGAGCACCCGCAGCACCTCCGAGACGTTCCGGCCGACCGAGCCGGCGGTCACCATGGCGAACTGGATCTCGTTGTCCGGGTCGACGATGAAGGTGGCGCGCTGGGCGACGCCGTCGGAGCCGAGGACGCCGCAGGCGGCGGTCAGCTCGCGCTTGATGTCGCTGAGCATCGGGAAGGGCAGCTCGCGCAGGTCGGGGTGGTCCTTGCGCCAGGCGTAGTGGACGAACTCGTTGTCCACCGAGACGCCGAGCACCTGGGCGTCGCGGTCCGCGAACTCGTCGTTCAGCCGGCCGAACTCCGCGATCTCCGTCGGGCAGATGAAGGTGAAGTCCTTCGGCCAGAAGAAGACCACCCGCCACTTGCCCTCGTGGGACTTGTGGTTGATCGTCTCGAACGCCTTGTCGGCCTCGAGCGACACGCAGGCGGTGAGTTCGTACTCGGGGAAGCGGTCACCGACAGTGAGCACGGGTCCTCCTTGACAGCGGCCTGGCGGCGACGCCAGGCCGGTAACTGGATCGGTTCCAGATACTTCCGCAGCGCTGTTTTCTCCAGGTGGCGGCCGGGTGACTTGTGAAGTCGATCACCGACGGCGGGTTCCGCTCCGGATCGGAGGGCCGATCGGCTATGGCCACGGTGCGTCACGATCCCGCCATGTGGATTTCGCCTCCCAAAACCGCGGGCGAGGTGGCAGAGTAGCGATCGTGACCAGCACCGTCCTGATTATCGGCAACTAGCGCGCCGGCCTTCCCTCCGCCGAGCGCGCAGACCTCCCGCATCCGCGGGGGGTCTTTTTGTTGCCGCTCCACCTTTGTTGAAGGGACTCCCATGACGTTCCAGGTCTACGACACCACGCTGCGCGACGGCGCCCAGCGCGAGGGGCTGAGCTACTCGGTGGTCGACAAGCTCGCGGTGGCCCGACTGCTCGACGAGTTCGGGATGGGCTTCATCGAGGGCGGCTGGCCCGGGGCGGTGCCGAAGGACACCGAGTTCTTCCGCCGGGCCCGGACCGAGCTGGACCTGCGGCACGCGGTGCTGGTCGCGTTCGGCGCCACCCGCCGGGCCGGGCTGGACGTGCGGGCCGACCCGCAGGTGCGGGGGCTGCTCGACGCCGAGACCCCGGCCGTCGCCCTGGTCGCCAAGGCGGACATCCGGCACGTCGAGCGGGCGCTGCGCACCACCGGCCCGGAGAACCTGGCGATGATCCGCGACACCGTCGCCCACCTGGTCGCCGAGGGCCGGCGGGTCTTCGTCGACGGCGAGCACTTCTTCGACGGCTACCGGCACGACCCGGCGTACGGCGCCGCGGTGGTGGAGACCGCGCTCGCCGCCGGCGCCGAGCGGTTCGTGCTCTGCGACACCAACGGCGGGATGCTGCCGTCCATGGTCACCGCCGCGATCGCCGACCTGACCGCGCGCACCGGCATCGCCCCGGAGCTGTTCGGCATGCACGCGCAGAACGACACCGCCTGCGCGGTGGCCAACACCATCGCCGCCGTCGAGGCCGGGGTCCGGCACGTCCAGGGCACCGCCAACGGGTACGGCGAGCGCCCCGGCAACGCCGACATCTTCGCCGTCGTCGCCAACCTCCAGCTCAAGCTCGGGCTGCCCGTCCTGCCGGACGGCTGCCTGGAACAGATGGTGCGGGTCTCGCACGCCATCGCCGAGATCGCCAACATCGCCCCCGACACCCACCAGGCGTACGCCGGGGCCGCCGCCTTCGCCCACAAGGCGGGGCTGCACGCGAGCGCGATCAAGGTCGACCCGTTGCTCTACAACCACGTCGATCCGTCGGTGGTGGGCAACGACATGCGGATCCTCGTCACCGAGATGGCCGGCCGGGCCAGCGTCGAGCTCAAGAGCCGCGAGCTGGGCCTGGACCTGGCCGGTCATCCGGAGGCGCTCTCGAAGGTGACCAGCCGGGTCAAGGAGCTGGAGGCGGGCGGCTGGTCGTTCGAGGCGGCCGACGCCTCGTTCGAGCTGCTGGTCCGCTCCGAACTGCCGGACGCCGCGCCGCCCCGGCCGTTCGCGCTGGAGTCGTACCGGGTGCTGGTGGAGCACCGGGAGGACGGCGCGGTGGTCTCCGAGGCCACCGTGAAGATCCGGGTACGCGGCGAGCGGGTGATCGCCACCGCCGAGGGGAACGGCCCGGTCAACGCCCTGGACGAGGCGCTGCGGGTCGGCCTGTCCCGGCACTACCCGGAGCTGCGCGACTTCGAGCTGGCCGACTACAAGGTGCGCATCCTGGAGGGCAGCCACGGCACCGGCGCGGTCACCCGGGTGCTGCTGGAGACCGCCGACGGCGCCGGCCGCGACTGGACCACCGTCGGCGTGCACCCCAACGTGGTCGAGGCGTCCTGGCACGCCCTGGTCGACGCGCTCACCTACGGCCTGGACCGCGCCCGCGTGGCCGGGGGCGCCGCTGCCTGACGCCCCGTCCCGGCTCAGCCCGCCGCCGGCAGGCGCAGCTCGGCCAGGACCGCCCGGTGGTCGCTGCCGGGCACCGGGTGCACCGCCACGGCGCGGACGGCGATCCGGCGGTCGACCAGGACGTGGTCGATGGTGACCGGTGGGATCGGGTCGCCGTCGTACGGGCCCCAGGTGCCGTGCAGCCCCGCCCCGGCGGCGTCGGCCGCGTCCACGTACCCGCTGTCCAGCAGGGCGCGCAGCGGCGCGTGGTCGAGGGTGGCGTTGAAGTCCCCGGCGAGCACGCTCAGCGGGCCGTCGGGGGTGGCCCGGGGCTGGGCCCGCAGGTCGGTGAACCACTCGTCGACCACCTCGACGGCGTACGGCGCGGCCGGGTGCGCCGACTCGACCCGCAGCGGGGGCGCGCCGGGTGCCGTCAGGGTCGCGTACGCCTGGGTGAACTGGAAGCCGGCGTTGCGCCGGAAGCCGTCGTCGGAGAGCGGGAACCGGGCGTAGATCCCGGAGCCGGTGGTGCCGACCTCCGGGTTGAGCGTCCGGTGGGGAAGGAGCGCGGTCAGTCCCAGCCGGTCGAGCTCGGTCCGGGACCACGGGGTGAACTCCTGCACCGCGAGCACGTCCACCCGGTGTCGGCGTACCAGGTCGACCAGCGTCCGGCTGTCGGCCTCGCCCTTGAGCAGGTTGGCGGTGAGCAGCCGCAGCACCGGCCCGCCGGTGGCCGGCTGCCCGGAGCCGACCGCGCGGGGCGCGACCGTGCCGATCAGCGTCACCGCCACCACGGCCGCGGCCACCGCCGGCCACCGGCGCCGCAGGGCGAGCGCCAGCACCAGGGGCGCCAGGCTCCCTCCCGCGACGTACGGCGTGAAGGCCATCGCCTGCACCAGCGGTCCGCGCTCCAGGCCGGCGAGGCGGGCGACCGCCCACAGGGCCGCCGGCGCAACGGCGAGCCAGCAGAGCAGGGTCGTCGCCCGACGTCGAGGCGCCGCCGCGGGCGCTGTACCGGTCATGATCGTCAGGGTAGCGGCGGTCCTCGCCGCCGTGGGGCGCGGATACTTTTCATGAATGGCGCAGCGCTCGCATCTCACGATTTCAAATAGCGTGCCGAGAATCGCAGCATCTATTGATCTACTATTGACGCTCGGCTTTTTCCGGTGCTACCTTCCTCCTGGTTGTGGCGCCGCAACAGAGCGTAGTAATACCTGATCAGAGCGGGTATGAGATGTTGCAGAAGCAGCATTTCAGGTGCGGGTGAAGGCGTTCTGCTTTCGTCTATCCGGCTCATCCCCAGATTTCGCCCGGCTCGTGGAAATGCGAGTCGGCCGTATCACCACGGTCAAAAAAGGGAGACCTGTCATGGCCACATTCTTCAGGCGTAAGGCGGCGGCGGTGACGCTCGGCGTCCTGGCGCTCACCCTCACCGGTGGTGGGATCGCCGCCGCCCAGCCGACGACCAAGGCTCCGGCCGAGGTCGCCCAGCCCGGGGCCCGGCAGCCCGGCGTCGGCACCCAGCCGCCGGTGTCCGAGGCCGGGGCCCGTCAGGCCAGGGCGGCCATGGACATCACGCTGGCCCCGCCGGCGGCCGGCACGGTCGCCTGGGCCGTCGTCGCCAGCAACGGCACCCTGCTGTACAAGTCGCCGAACGTCGTCTCGACGACCAAGTACGGCCCGGGGCAGTACCAGGTGCTGCTCGACTACGACGTGCGCCGCAAGGCGTACGTTGCCACCATCGGCACCACCGACCAGTTCAACGTCCCGCCGGGCGGCGAGGTGTCGGTCGCGCCCCGCAACCTGACCCCCAACGGGGTCTTCGTCCAGACCCGGACCTCCGGCGGCACGCCCGCCGACCGGCCGTTCCACATCCACATCGCCAACTGACCGCTGACCGCTGACCGCTGACCGCGACGGTGCCGGCCCCCACGGGGTCGGCACCGTCCGGTGCCATTCGCCCGCTCCACCCCCGGCTACGCGGTTGCCGACCGCCCGGGCGGCTCGTCCCGCTCCGGGCGGGAAACGGCCCCCCAAGGGCTGATATTCCGACGTTTGCCCACCCAGCGGGCCGGGAAGCAAGCACCGTGACGGACATCTCGGACACCCTGGCCAGCCTGCCCACCTCGGCCGACCCCGACACGCCGGGCGCCGAGCTGGAACAGACCCTCTTCGAGGTCAGACGCGTGATCGTCGGGCAGGATCGGCTCGTCGAACGCCTGCTCACCGCGTTGATCGCCGACGGGCACTGCCTGCTGGAGGGCGTGCCGGGCGTGGCGAAGACACTCGCCGCGCAGACCCTCGCCACCGTCGTCGGCGGCACGTTCTCCCGGATCCAGTTCACCCCCGACCTGGTCCCCTCGGACATCGTCGGCACCCGCATCTACCGGGCGTCCCGCGAGAACTTCGACATCGAGCTGGGCCCGATCATGGCCAACCTGGTGCTGGCCGACGAGATCAACCGGGCCCCGGCGAAGGTCCAGTCGGCGCTGCTGGAGGCGATGGCCGAGCGTCAGGTCTCCATCGGCGGCCGGAGCTGGCCGGTGCCGGAGCCCTTTTTGGTGCTCGCCACCCAGAACCCGATCGAGTCCGAGGGCGTCTACCAGCTGCCGGAGGCGCAGCGCGACCGGTTCCTGATGAAGGTCGTCGTGGACTACCCGAGCGACGCCGACGAACTGGCCATCCTCTACCGGATGAGCACCGACCGGCCCCGCGCCCACCAGGTGCTCGACCCGGCCCGGCTGCGCGCGCTCCAGCAGCGCGCCGCCCAGGTCTTCGTGCACCACGCGATCGCCGAGTACGTCGTCCGGCTCATCCTCGCCACCCGCGACCCGGGGCGGTTCGGGCTGCCCGAGATCGCGCCGCTGCTGGCGTACGGGGCGAGCCCCCGGGCCACCCTCGGCCTGGTCGCCGCCGCCCGCGCCCAGGCGCTGCTGCGCGGTCGGGAGTACGTGCTGCCGGAGGACGTCCGGGAACTGGCGGTGGACGTCCTCGCCCACCGGCTGGTGCTCTCCTTCGACGCGGTCGCCGACGGGGTGGCCGCGGAGGCGGTGGTGCGCCGGCTGGTCGACGCGGTGCCGCCCCCAGTGCTGGCCACCGGCCGGCCCGAACAGGCGACCGACCTGGCGGCGGCGTGAGGCGCGCCGCCGTGCCGGCGCCCGCCCACCCGGGCCTCGCCGAACTCACCCCCGACCAGCGGCTGCGGCGACTGGAGCTGACCGTCACCCGACGGCTCGACGGGCTGCTCCAAGGCCAGCACCGGGGCCTGCTGCCCGGACCGGGCAGCGAGATCGCCGGCAGCCGCGAGTACCGCCCCGGCGAGGACGAGGTCCGCCGGATGGACTGGGCGGTGACCGCGCGGACCACCGTGCCGCACATCCGCGAGGTCGACGCGGACCGGGAGCTCTCCACCTGGCTGCTGGTCGACGCCAGCCCCAGCATGGAGTTCGGCACCGCCGAGCTGGACAAGCGCGAGCTGTCGGTGGCCGCGGTGGCGGCGATCGGCTTCCTCACCGCCGGCACCGGCAACCGGCTCGGCGCGCAACTGCTCACCTCGGCCGGGCTGCGCCGGTTCCCCGCGCGCAGCGGCCGTACCCACCTGCTCGGCCTGCTCCGCGCGCTGCTGACCGCGCCCCGCGTCGGCGGGCACGACGGACCCGCCCCACCGGTGGACCCGCCCCACCTCGGTGAGGGGCTCGCCGGGCTGCAGCGGGTGGCGAACCGGCGCGGGCTGGTCGTGGTGGTCTCCGACTTCCTCGACGGGCTGCCCGACGACCACGACGACCCGGCCGCCTGGGAGCCGGCGCTGCGGCGGCTGGCGGCCCGGCACCAGGTGCTCGCGGTCGAGGTCACCGACCCTCGCGAGCTGGAACTGCCGGACGTCGGCCTGGTCACCCTGGTCGACCCGGAGACCGGCCGGCGGCGGGAGGTGTGGACCGGCGACGCGGCCCTGCGCCGCCGCTACGCCAGCGCCGCCGCCGCCCAGCGCGAGCAGGTACGCCGCGCGCTGCGCCGGTCCGGCGCGACCCACCTGACGCTGCGCACCGACCGGGACTGGACCGCCGACATCGTGCGGCACGTGCAGGCCCAGCGCCGGCTGGCCGCGGCACCCGCACCGACCCGGGGAGGTCGCTCGTGACCTGGCAGTCGCCCGTCCGACTCTGGCTGCTGCTGGGGGTGCTCGCCCTGGTCGTCGGCTACCTGCTGATGCAGCGCCGGCGCAGCCGGTACGCCGTCCGCTTCACCAACCTGCGGCTGCTCGACCGGGTGGCGCCGAACCGGCCGGCCTGGCGGCGGCACGTGCCCGCCGGCCTCTTCCTGGCCATGCTCGCGCTGCTGGTGGTGGGCTTCGCCCGGCCCAGCGCGGAGGTGCGGGTGCCCCGGGAACGGGCCACCGTGATGGTCGCCGTGGACGTCTCCACCTCGATGCTCGCCACCGACGTGGAGCCCGACCGGCTGGCGGCGGCGAAGGAGGCGGCCCGCCAGTTCGTCGACGGGCTGCCCGACGAGTTCAACGTCGGGCTGGTCGCGTTCGCCGGCAGCGCGGCGGTGCTGGTGCCGCCGAGCACCGACCGGGGGGCGCTGGACGACGGCATCGGACGGCTGGCCGAGGGGATCACCGGTGTGCAGGGCACCGCGATCGGCGAGGCGATCAGCGCCTCGCTCGGCGCGGTGAAGAGCCTGGACGCCAAGGCGGCGCAGCAGCCACCACCGGCCCGGATCATCCTGCTCTCCGACGGGGCGAACACCTCCGGCGCGGACCCGATGGAGGCCGCGGCGGCGGCCGTGGCGGTGAAGGTGCCGGTGCACACCATCTCGTTCGGCACCCCGGACGGGTTCGTCGACCGGGGCGGCCGGCCGATCCAGGTGCCGGTGGACGGGCAGACCCTCCGGGCCGTCGCCGACGAGACCGGGGGCGGCTTCCACGAGGCCGGCTCCAGCGAACAGCTCCGCGAGGTCTACGAGGACATCGGCTCCTCGGTGGGCTACCGCAAGGAGCGCCAGGACATCTCCGCCCGGTTCATCGGCCTCGGGCTGGTGTTCGCCATGGGCGCCGCGGCCGGGTCGATGCGGTGGTTCTCCCGCCTGCCCTGAGCCCGTCGGACCGACCAGTGAGGAGCGGACGTATGGCAGTGCAGACCGGACTGGGCGAGCCGCGGGGCCCGTGGTTCCTCTCCCCGGAGCTGGGCCCGGACGGGCGGCCCCGGTGGGACGTACCCGGGTCGGGACAGGAGCCGTCCCGGCGGCGCTGGGGTGGGCGGCTGCTCGCCGCGGCGGCGGTGGTGGCCCTCTCCACGGTCTCCGGCGCGGTGGCCGGTGGCTGGGTGGCCGGCCACGACGCGCCCGGACCCGCGGCGGCCTCGGCCGCTCCCGTCCCGGCGGAGCTGGTCACCGCGGCCCGCAAGACCGTGCCGGGCGTGGTGTCGGTGCTGGCCGGCGGGGCCTCCGGGTCCGCCGCCACCGGGTCCGGGTTCGCCATCGACAACCAGCAGCACATCATCACCAACGACCACATCCTGGCCAAGGGCGGCGGGGGTGCGGTGACGGTGGAGATGCCGGACGGCCGGCGGTTCGCCGCCGAGGTGGTGGGCCGGGAACCGGGCAGCGACCTGGCGGTGCTCCGGGTGCCGGCCGCGGCCGGGTTGGCCCCGCTGCCGCTGGCCAAGCCGCGCACCACGCGGGTGGGGGAGCCGGTGCTGGCGGTCGGCTCGCCGCTCGGCCTGGCCGGCACGGTGACCGCCGGCATCGTCAGCGCGCTCGACCGGCAGGTACGCCTCGGTACCAACCGGCGCAGCGCGGTGCAGACCGACGCCTCCATCAACCCCGGCAACTCCGGTGGCCCGCTGGTCAACGCCCGGGGTGAGGTGGTCGGGGTGAACACCGCCATCGCCACCATCGACGGCAACGGCTCGATCGGCATCGGCTTCGCCATCCCGATCGACCAGGTGCAGCAGACCGCCGACACCATCATCGGCAAAGGCGGCTGAGTCGGGACGCGCCAGGACCGGCCGGTCGTAACGGGAAAACTGTCGGATTCCTGCCGCGGGACCATCGGCCCATAGAAATATCACGCTGGGTATGGATACTGGCGTGGGTGGAGCTTCCTCTCATGGCGGTCCTGCTGGCGGTGGGACTCTTCCTCGGTTGGGCGGTCGGCGCCCAGTACGCCCGGGCCCGGCGCGGGTGGACGGACTACAAGGCGGCCAAGAACGCGGTGCCCGGCGCCCGGCGTACCGCCTGGCTGTTGATCCGGGCGGTCACCACCAAGGTCGGCGTCATCGCGCTGCTGCTCGTCGGCGCGGTCGCGTACGCCGCCGTCGGGCCCGATCACGAGCGGGCGGAGCCGGCACCCAGCCCCTCGCCCAGCGCCACGGCGACCACCCCGGGGCGTTAGCCTCGGGACGTGGACGACGGACTGCGGGTGACCGACCGGTGGGTCGTACCCGCCGCCGAACTGCGGGAGCGGTTCTCCCGCTCCTCGGGGCCGGGTGGGCAGGGCGTCAACACCACCGACTCCCGGGTCGAGCTGAGCTTCGACCTGGCCGCCTCGCCCAGCCTGCCGCCGACGCTGCGCGCCCGGGCGCTGGAACGCCTGGCCAACCGCCTGGTCGACGGGGTGCTGACGATCGCCGCCAGCGAGCACCGGGCGCAACTGGCCAACCGGGAGGCGGCCCGGGAACGGCTGGCCGAGCTGCTGCGCGCCGCCGTCGCGCCGCCGCCCCCGCCCCGGCGACCCACCCGCCCCTCCCGGGGCGCCAAGGAACGCCGGCTGGCCGACAAGAAGCGCCAGTCGCAGCGCAAGCGGGACCGGCGGGTCGACGGGGACTGAGCGGCGAAATCCGGCTGCCCCGCCCCGGCCCGCCCGCCTACGCTGCCAGCATGTCCGCCGACACCCTGGTCACCCTGCACGGCCGCGCCGTGCTCTCCTGCGCCCCCGACGGCCCGCGACTCTGCGGCGGCGACGACGCGATGGACGTGATCGGCGCGGCGCTGGGTCACGGCGCGGACCTGGTCCTGCTGCCGGTACGACGGCTCGCCGCCGAGTTCTTCACCCTGCGCACCGGGGTGGCGGGGGAGGTGGTGCAGAAGTTCGTCAACTACCGGCTGCGGCTGGCCGTGGTCGGCGACATCTCCGCGCACGTCGCGCGCAGCACCGCCCTGCGGGACTTCGTCACCGAGTCCGACCGCGGCGACCAGCTCTGGTTCGTCGACACCATGGCCGAGCTGGAGGAGCGCCTGCGCCGCCGCGACCAGCGAGTTACCGGGTAGGCGGTCGAGGCCGGCGGACGCGCCACCACCCGGCGGGGTGAGCCCGACCGCTCCCGGTCAGGCGGCGAGGAGCCGGTCGCACTCCGCGATCAGACGCGAGCGCAGCGGCGCGGCTCGTTCCGCGAACGACCGCTGCGCCTGCACGTACTCGTGCCGGCCCTCGACCGTCTCGACCCGCACCGGCGGACAGCCCAGCGCGGAGAGGTCGTACGGGGAGGCCCGCATGTCCAGCGTGCGGACCTCCCGGGCCAGCGCGAAGCACTCCGCCACCAGCTCGCTCGGCACCAGTGGGGAGAGCTTGTACGCCCACTTGTAGAGGTCCATGTTGGCGTGCAGGCAGCCCGGCTGCTCCAGCGCGTGCTGGCTCTCCCGGGTCGGGGTGAGCAGGTTCAGCGGCCGGGCCGGCGCGGTGAAGAACCGGTACGCGTCGAAGTGGCTGCACCGCACGCCGCGCTCCTCCACCACGGCGGCGGTCCGCTCCGGGCTCAGCCGCAGCGGCCAGGCGTTGTGCCGGACCTCGTCCTGGGTCTGCCGGTAGACCATCGCCCACTCGTGCATGCCGAAGCAGCCGACGTGGGCGGGCCGGCCGGCGGTCGCGGCGAGCAGCCCCCGGATCCACTCGATCGAGTCGGCCCGCCGGGCGCGTACCCGCTCGGTGTCGAGGGTGACCCCGGCGGGGTCGGCACGGTAGTCCCGGCCGAACTCGGCGGGGTCGGCGTCGCGCAGCAGCACCCCCGCGCCGGGGTGCCAGCGGCGTAGCTGGGCCGGCCGGTGCGAGTAGTAGGTGAAGAGGAAGTCCTCCACCGGGTGCCGCCCGCCGGCGCGGCGGCGGGCCAGGTGCGGCGCCAGCCAGGCGTCCACCCGCTCCTCGTGAGCGCGTCGCCGGGCCTGCCAGTCCGCCGCGTCGAGGACGGCGGGAGCGAGGGCGGCGGTCACGGCCCAAGGGTACGACCGCCGCCCCGGGCCCGGTCAGGGCACGTCCACCCGCACCCCGGCGGAGAAGACCCCGCTGCGCAGTTCGAGCTGCTTCGGCTGCTGTGCGCCGCGCAGGGTGAAGACCAGCGGCAGCACCACCCGGCTGCCCGCCGACACCGGCTGGGCGAAGACGTCCCGCCCCAGGTTCGCCAGCTGGGTGGCGTCCTCGTCGGTGCTCACCCAGTTGCCGTCCGGCAGGTAGGCCCGCTGGAGCTGACCGTGCCAGGTCTGCTGCTCCGGGGTGACGTTGCGCACCCCGACCGTCGCCTGGCACCGCCGGTTCGCCGCCATGCCGGGCTCGCAGCTCATCCGGTAGACGGTGAACTCGAACGCCTGCTCGCGCAGCGGCACCCCGAGCGCACCGGTGGCGCTGCGGCCCTTCCAGGCGCCGCTGGTGGGCTGCTTGGCGGTGTCGATCGCGGCCACCCGCTGGCTGCCCGTCCAGACCGCCGCCAGGACCACCCCGGCCAGCACCGCCACGGCCACCCCGACCATCAGCCAGGCCGGCGGGGTGCGGCGTCGCCCGGCGGGCCCCGGCGCGGCCGGCCGCGGATACACGGTGCCGCCCGCCGGGGCGCCCGGTCCACCGGCGTACGGCGGTCGACCCGCTGCCGTGGGCGCCGCGCCGGTCGGCTCGAACCCGGTCCGCCGGCGTCGGGCCCGCTGCCACCACCACACGCCGGCGGCGGTGAGCGCCAGCAGCACGGCCAGCGCCCCGCCCAGGATCGGCGGCCGGCGCCAGGGCTGCGCCTCGGTGACCTGCGTCGCCGGCGACGGCACGGCGGCCTGCCAGGTGGCGGTGCCGCAGTCGTACGGCCGCTCGTCGCTGGAGAAGGCGCAGGCCGGGGCCGTCACCGACCGGCCCGGCCCGGTGGCGGTGAGCGCGGTGTCGAGGGTGGTGGTGCTGCGGGCGGGCAGGGTGAGCCGCCACGTCACCTCGCCGGCGCCGTTGCGCCCGAGGGGGCGGCTGGCCCACCCGCCGGCGCTGACGGCGGTCGCCGACGAGCCGACGGGCAGTTCCTGTCGCACGGTCGTGACGACCGGCCGGCTGCTGTCGTTGCGGACCCGGATCCGGTAGCCCGGCGCCGGCGTGCCGGCGGGCGCGACCGCGACGGTCACCGGCGGCGCCGGTCGCGGTCTCCCCGGGTTGGCTGTGGTGGTCATCCCGGGTGCCGGCGCGGCCGGTGTGACCGGGATGACCCCTCCGGTCGCGGCCACCCCGGGCGCTCCCGGTGGGGCCGGCGCCCGCTGTCCCGCCTCCGGCTTGCGCGCGGCCTCGGCCGCCGCGGGCGTCGGGCTGGCCGGGGCGACCAGTGCCGCCTCGACCTTCGTCGCGGGTGTCGCCGTGGGCAGTGCCGGCACGGCGGCGAGGATGCCCAGTCCGTGCACGAACACGGCGAGGGCTCTGTGGTGTCGTCTCGATGCAGGCATACGAACGAACCTCCGGAGCCGACGGTATGGGCCCGGACCCTCCGGGCGGGTACGAAGTGCCGAATCCCGCACCGACCGGCCGCGACCGGCGTACGCTGCGCCGACGCCGGCACGGTCCCGGCGTCGGCGCCCGCGGACGGCCGCATCGGGGAGCTAGATTGGCCGGGTGCGTATCGCTCGTTTTGCTCATGCCAAGGGAATGTCGTTCGGGGTCGTCGAGGGCGAGTCGGGGGCTGGGCCGCAGAGCCTGACCATCGCCGAGATCGAGGGCCACCCGTTCGGTCAGCTCCAGTTCTCCGGCGCCCGTTGGGCGCTCTCCGACGTCCGGCTGCTCTCGCCGATCCTGCCCAGCAAGGTGGTCTGTGTCGGTCGTAACTACGCCGACCACGCCGCCGAGCACGGCAGCGAGGTCCCGAAGGAGCCGCTGCTCTTCCTCAAGCCCTCCACCTCGGTGATCGGGCCGCGCGACGCGATCCGGCTGCCGATCTTCTCTAAGCAGGTCGAGCACGAGGCGGAGCTGGCCGTGGTGATCGGCGTGACGGGCGCCCGCCGGGCCGACCGGGCCGCCGCGGAGAAGGCCATCTTCGGCTACACCTGCGCCAACGACGTCACCGCGCGCGATCTCCAGCGCTCGGACGGGCAGTGGGCCCGGGCCAAGGGCTTCGACTCCTTCTGCCCGATCGGGCCGTGGATCACCACCGGGCTGGACGTCTCCGACCTGGAGATCCGGTGCGAGGTGGGGCGTGACCCGGAGCAGATGGAGGTACGGCAGCTGGGCCGGACGAAGGACATGGTCTTCGACGTGCCGGGTCTGGTGTCGTACATCTCGCACGTGATGACGCTGCTGCCCGGGGACGTGGTGCTGACCGGCACGCCGGCGGGGGTTAGCCCGCTCACCGACGGGGATACGGTCACCGTGCGGATCGAGGGGATCGGCGAACTCACCAACCCGGTGGTCCCGGTCGCCTGACGCGTCCGACACCCTGTTTCCGCAGCTCACAGGCGTCTCAGGGGGTTGGATTTGGCCTCTCGGTGCGGGGAGGGTAAAGTTCATTCCCGGCACCGCAAGGGGCCGATGGGGTATGGGGTAATTGGCAGCCCGACTGATTCTGGTTCAGTTAGTCTAGGTTCGAGTCCTGGTACCCCAGCGCAACCGCGGATTCGCGAGAATCCCGGACGCTGGATTCTGGCGGAGTTCCGCTCCGCTCCCTCCGGGGAGCGGAAGATGATCTCTGGTAGAGTGCAGCTCTCCCACCCGCGAGGGTGGGAGAGCAGGTGAAGTTCTGGCCCCGTCGTCTAGCGGCCCAGGACGCCGCCCTCTCAAGGCGGTAGCGCCGGTTCGAATCCGGTCGGGGCTACACGTCGACAGCCCGTCCCACCTCGGTGGGGCGGGCTTCTTCGTGTCTCCACCCCCCTCGCGTCGCCCGGGCCGCGGGCACCGTGGTGCGGCGCGGCGCTGCCAGGGCCCCGGTCGTCCGCGGACGGGCGCGCCCCGGGCGGGAGACCCGGCCCCCGTCGTCGCGGCGGCGAGCGGTGTCGCTAGACTACAACCGCGCCGCCCGGCCAGGGTGGTGAAGCAGGAAAGTGCCTGGCCCCGTCGTCTAGCGGCCTAGGACGCCGCCCTCTCAAGGCGGTAGCGCCGGTTCGAATCCGGTCGGGGCTACACCGTTGAACGGCCCGTCTCACGTCAGTGAGGCGGGCCGTTCGCCTTCCAGCCGCAGCCCCGTCCGGCTGTGCTCCCACTGAACCCGGCTGTGCCCCCGCTGAACCGACCGTCGGCCCCGCCGCTTTCCCGCCGCTCCCCACGGTGTCGGTGCGGCGCGCACCGCTGCGCCCGGTGCGGGATGCGGGGGTCGGCGAGCCCGGCCGATGCCGGAGGCCGCGGCTCAGCAACTGCCGGTCCGTCCGGTGCGTGGTCGCGTAGGCGGCGGGGCCGGGGAGCGACTGGTCCGGGAGCGACTGGTTCCGGGAACGGCCCGCCGAGCGGGAGCCGCAGGGGTGTCGCAGACGCTTTAGAGCTGATGTCGTAGACGAATCACCAGTCGTGGGCCGGTAGTGGCCGGTGACGGCTCATCCCACCCGTGATTCGTTCACGACATCAGCTCTAAAGCGGGCGACCCCCTGCTCCGACGGGGGCCGCCCAGTCAGGAGAGGCCGCCGCCCCGGCCGTCCCGAGACCGACCTGGCCGCAGCGTCATGCGTCTCGAAGGCAGCGGCGTCGCCGTTCGACACCCTTGGTGAGCAAGAGGCTTGCTTCACGCCGGAGGCGTGACGCTGACGCAAACCTCTTGGTCAATCCCCCGACCCGGGCGGGTCAGTGCCGGGTTGGGCGGGGGCGTGGGGCGGGGCAGGGCCAGGTCGGGTGCGGTGAGGCCGGCACAGGGGTCGGTCGGCGCAGGGGTCGGTGCAGGGGGATGGGTCGGGGGAGGTGCTGGGGTCAGAGGCCGGAGAGGCGTTGGCCGGCGCGCACCACGGCCATGGCGTGCCGCTCGCCGGGGCGGCGGCCCAGCCGCTCGATGGGGCCGGAGATGCTGACCGCGGCGATCACGCGGCCGGTGCGGTCCCGGATCGGGGCGGAGACGCTCGCCACACCGGCCTCCCGCTCGGCGACGCTCTGCGCCCAGCCGCGGCGCCGCACCTCGGCCAAGGTGCGGCCGGTGAACTTGGACCGGGGCAGCAGCGGCATGACGGCCTCCGGGGGCTCCCAGGCCAGCAGGATCTGCGCCGCGGAACCCGCGGTCATCGGCAGCACCGAACCGACCGGCACCGTGTCGCGCAGGCCGCTGGCCCGCTCGGCGGCGGCCACGCAGACCCGTTCGTCCGCTCTGCGCAGGTAGAGCTGGGTGCTTTCGCCGGTGGCGTCCCGTAGCGCGGCCAGCAGCGGCTCGGCGGCGGTCAGCAGCACGTCCGGCGCGGCGTTGGCCAGCTCGCCGAGCCGGGGCCCGGGACGCCAGCGCCCCTGGGTGTCCCGGACCAGCATCCGGTGGATCTCCAGGGCCTGTGCCAGCCGGTGCGCGGTGGCCCGGGGCAGCTTGGTGCGTTCAACGAGTTCGGCCAGGCTGGCGCCGTCGACACAGGCGGCCAGAATGACCACCGCCTTGTCGAGGACGCCGACACCGCTCATACTGTGTCCCACAAGCCGAAACATACCTCCCAGAATTTAGGATGTCCAGATGGTGGGAGTCACTCCTGAGCCGAGGACCCTGGCCGAGAAGGTCTGGGACGCGCACGTCGTACGCGCCGCCACGGGTGAGCCTGATCTGCTCTACATCGACCTGCACCTGCTGCACGAGGTGACCAGCCCGCAGGCCTTCGACGGGCTGCGCCTGGCCGGCCGCCGGGTCCGCCGTCCCGACCTCACGCTCGCGACCGAGGACCACAACACCCCGACCGGGTACGACGACCCGGCGTTCCGGTCCCGCCGCGGTGACCTGCTGACCATCGCCGACCCGACCTCGCGCACGCAGATCGAGACGCTGCGCCGCAACTGTGCCGAATTCGGCGTGCGGCTGCACCCGCTCGGCGACGAGAACCAGGGCATCGTGCACGTCATCGGCCCGCAGCTCGGCCTCACCCAGCCCGGCATGACGATCGTCTGTGGCGACTCGCACACCGCCACCCACGGCGCCTTCGGGGCGCTCGCCTTCGGCATCGGCACCAGTGAGGTCGAGCACGTGCTGGCCACCCAGACGCTGCCGCAGGCCCGCCCGAAGACCATGGCGGTGAACGTCACCGGCCGGCTCGCCCCCGGCGTCACCGCCAAGGACCTCGTCCTCGCGCTGATCACCCAGGTGGGCACCGGCGGCGGTCGCGGCCACATCGTGGAGTACCGGGGCGAGGCGATCCGCGCGCTCTCCATGGAGGGGCGGATGACCGTCGCCAACATGTCCATCGAGTGGGGTGCCAAGGCCGGCCTGATCGCGCCGGACGAGACCACCTTCGCGTACCTCAAGGGGCGGCCGCACGCACCCCGGGGCGCCGAGTGGGACGCGGCGGTGGCCTACTGGCGGACCCTGCCCACCGACGAGGGCGCGACCTTCGACGCCGAGGTGACCCTGGACGCCAGCCGGGTCACGCCCTTCGTCACCTGGGGCACCAACCCCGGCCAGGGAGCGTCGCTGGACGCGACGGTGCCGGACCCGGAGGAGTTCGTCACCGAGTCCGAGCGGGCCGCCGCCCGCCGCGCCCTGGAGTACATGGACCTGCGCCCCGGCACCCCGCTGCGGGACCTCGCGGTCGACGTGGTCTTCGTCGGCTCCTGCACCAACGGCCGGCTGGAGGACCTCCGGGCCGCCGCCGAGGTGCTGCGCGGCCAGCAGGTCGCCGCCGGGGTGCGGATGCTGGTGGTGCCCGGCTCGGCCGCCGTCCGCGAGGCCGCCGAGGCCGAGGGGCTGGACAAGGTCTTCGCCGACGCCGGCGCCGAGTGGCGCTTCGCCGGCTGCTCGATGTGCCTGGGCATGAACCCCGACACCCTCAAGCCGGGCCAGCGCTCGGCCTCGACCTCCAACCGCAACTTCGAGGGCCGTCAGGGCCGGGGAGGGCGCACCCACCTGGTGTCCCCGCCGGTCGCCGCCGCCACCGCCGTGGTCGGCCGGCTGGCCGCCCCCGCCGACCTGTAGAAGGGCAGCCGCACGATGGACAAGTTCACCACCCACACCGGCACCGCCGTGCCGCTGCGGCGCTCCAACGTGGACACCGATCAGATCATTCCCGCCGTGTACCTCAAGCGGGTGACCCGGACCGGTTTCGCCGACGGGCTCTTCAGCGCGTGGCGGGAGGATCCGGGATTCGTGCTCAACGATCCCGTTCATTCCGGGGCGTCGATTCTCGTGGCCGGTCCCGAGTTCGGTACCGGGTCCTCCCGGGAGCATGCCGTCTGGGCGCTGCGCGACTGGGGTTTCCGCGCGGTGATCTCTCCTCGATTCGGTGACATCTTCCGCGGCAACGCCCTCAAGGAAGGCCTCCTTCCAGTCGAGCTCGAATTGAAAGCCGTCGAGGAGATCTGGGATCGGATCGAGTCCGACCCGACCACCCAGGTCACCGTCGACCTGGCCGCCCGCGAGGTCCGGGTCGGGGAGGCCACCTGGGGGTTCCCGCTCGACGACCACAGCCGCTGGCGGTTGATGGAGGGCTTGGATGACATTGGACTGACTTTGCGACACGAGGCCGAGATCAGCGCCTACGAGACCGGCCGGCCGTCGTTCACGCCCGCCGTCGCATAGCCGTACGCCCGATCGCTCATCCGTATTCGCCCCCACCGGTCCACCGGTGGGGGCGAATCCGTTACGACACAAGGGCTTTTTTCCATCGAATGTTTGTGTCCAGGCAGCACAGGGCATACCGTGCGCGCAGAATGGCTCGCGTCGAGTCAGTTGCACAATCGGGAGGAAGTCGTGAACAAGGCCGAGCTCATCGAGGCGCTCGCCGATCGCCTGGGGGACCGGAAGACGGCGACGGCAGCGCTCGACGCGGTCATCGCCGAGGTCCAGGCGGCGGTCACCAAGGGCGACAAGGTGGCGATCACCGGATTCGGATCGTTCGAGAAGCGCGTCCGGGCCGCCCGAACAGCGCGCAACCCGCGTACCGGTGAGGCGGTGAAGGTCAAGAAGACCTCCGTGCCGACCTTCCGCCCGGGCGCCGGTTTCAAGGAGATGGTGGCCAGCGGCAAGGCGCCGAAGGCCGCCGCGCCGGCCAAGAAGACCGCGGCCACCAAGACCGCCGGCGCGAAGGCCACGGGCGCCAAGGCGGCCCCGGCCAAGAAGACCGCCCCGGCGAAGGCCGCCAAGACCACCGCCAAGGCGGCCAAGAAGACCGCCCCGGCGAAGGCCGCCAAGACCACCACGGCCAAGGCGACCACCAAGAAGGCCGCCCCGGCGAAGAAGACCACGGCGGCGACGAAGGCCACCGCGGCGAAGAAGACCACCGCCACGGCCAGCAAGAGCGCGGCCGCCAAGAAGGCGCCGGCGAAGAAGTCCCCGGCGAAGAAGGCCGCTGCCAAGCGCTGAAACCGCACGTGAAGGGCGTCCACCGACGGGTGGGCGCCCTTCGGCGTATCTGGCGGGACGGGGCCCGGCCCGCGCAGACCTGTTGACCCGGCACGCCGGCCGCACGCAGAATCGGCCGACCCCCACCGGTCGGCGAAAGAGGGCCCGTGCGTCACCGCCACCTCACCACCGCCACGCTCGCCCTGGGCGTCGTCCTCCTGGTCGACGTGCTGCGGGTCTTCCTGCCGGCGGTCATCACCATCTTCGGGCAGGCCGCGTCCACCCCGGCCGAACTGCTGGGGGCGTTCGCGCTCGGCTGGTTCGTGCTCGCCCTCGCGGCGCCGGCGCTGATCCGTCGCGTCGGCGCCCGCCCGGTGACCGTGGTCGCGGCGGTGGCGCTGGCCGTCGTCCGGGTCGCTCTCACCGGCCAGCCCGGTGGCCCTCTCCAGCTCTGGCTCGCCACGGCCGGGCTGCTCGCCGGCCTGGTGTGGCTCGCCGCCACCGCGGCCGTGACGGACCGCCCGGTGCCGGGGCTGGCCGTCGGTCTCGGCGCCGGCGCGGTCCTGCACACCATGCTGGACACGTACCGGTCGGGGTGGGCCGGGGGCGCGGACGCCTGGCTGGCCGCGGTCGTGGTCGCCGCGCTCTTCCTGGCCGGGCAGGCCCGCCCGGCTCCGCCCGCCGGCGCCGGGGGCGTGCGCAGCTGGCTGCTGGCCGGCCCCACGGTGTTCCTCGCCGGCCTGGTGGCGCTCTCCCCGGCGGTCGCCCGGACCGCGACGTCGTACCAGTTCGGGTGGTTGAGCTGGCCTTCCGGCGGCGACGGGCCGGTGGCCACCACGCCCGGGCCGCTGCTCGGCCTGGCGCCGTTCGCGGTGGCGGTCGGCGGCTTCCTGTTCGCCGCGCTGGCGCCGCCCGCCCGCACCACCCGGTGGCTCGGCCCCGCGCTCCTGCTGGCGGGAACCGTGCTCTTCGTCGTGGGCGGTGGCGGCCTGCTGCTGCCGGCCGTCCTGCTCGCCGCCGCCGGCCTCGGCGGCTGCCTGGCGCTGCTCGCCGCGGCGGACGACCGGGCCGCGGCCGACCTGGTGGGGGCCGACGACCGGGGCAGGGCGGACGAACGGGTCCTGACGGTCCAGCGGGGTGCGGCGGGCGGAGGTGACACCGTCGACGCGCGGGTCACCACCGCCCCCCACCTCGACGTGCCGGGCCGGCGCGGCGGGACGGAGGAGCGTGCGGTCGCCGGCCGGCGGGCCCTCGCGGCCGTCGCGGGAATGCTCGCCTTCGCCGTCCCGACGACCGTGTACTACGCGGCCTACGACCTGGGCCATCCGAACGCCTGGGTGCCGGTGCTGGTGGCCGCGCTGGTCGGTGTGGCCGCGTTCACCGCCGGCCGCACCCCGACCGCCACCGCGCCGACCCCGCCCTCGTCGGCGCCGCCCCGGCTACGGATCGCCGGCTCCGCCGCCGTGCTGGTCCTGCTCGCCGCCCTCGTCGGCGACGAGACGCTGGTCGCGGAGAACCGGGCCGGGGCGTCCGAGCGGATCCGGGTGGCGGCGTACAACATCCGGATGGGCTTCGGCCTGGACGGGCGGTTCGACCCGGACCGCCTCGCGCGGGCCGTCCGGGACGCCGATGTCGTCCTGCTCAGCGAGGTGGACCGGGGTTGGCTGCTCAACGGCGGTCACGACAGCCTGGACCTGCTGGCCGAGCGGCTGGACCGGTGGTACGTCTTCGCGCCGGCGGCCGACCCGCTCTGGGGCGACGCGGTGCTGAGCCGCTGGCCACTGCGGTCGGTCCGCACCCGGGCGCTGCCGGCGGTGGGGGCGCCCACCGGGGCGCAGGCGCTCGGCGTCACCGTCGACTTCGGCGCCGCTGAGCCGGGGCTGGCGGTGGTGGCCACCCACCTGCAACCGCCGCCGGGGCGCGAACCGGTGGTCCAGGCCCGCGCGGTGGCCGACTTCGCCCTCGGGTACGCGGCCGGGCGGCCGCTGGTCGTCGCCGGTGACCTGAACACCGAGCCGGGCGCGCCGGCCTTCGCCGAGTTCACCGGGGCCGGCCTGACCGACGCGCTGGCCGCGGCCCGGCCCCTGCCGACCAGCCCCGCCGACGACCCGCGTGAACAGATCGACCACGTCTTCGTCTCGTCCGGTGTCGGCGCCGCCGACGCGGTCGCCCCGCCCGGCACCGCCAGCGACCACCTGCCGGTGCGGGTGACCCTGACCCTGCCGCCCGCCTGACGCGGCCCCTGCCGTCCGCGCCGGGGGCGCGGCCGGCAACGGCCGGTGGTGCGCTCGTCCTGCCGGTGCCGGGTCAGAGGCGGTCGGCGGCGACCAGCCGGTCGGCGGCGAAGGCGAGCAGCCAGCCACCGCCCTTCGGGGTGGTCCAGTCGTCGACCCGGCCGGTCAACCGCTCCAACGCTCCCGGAATCACCTTGCCCTGGCTGCACACCCCCGCCCGGTCGCCGGCGGCGGCCAGCCCGGCGAGGCGGGCGGCGGCGGCCAGCGCGCACTCGTCGGGCTGCTGACCGGGGCGGGGCTCGTCCAGCTCGCCGGCCACCTCGATCGGCAGGTCCAGCAGCGCGGCCGCCGGGTCGAGGGTCTGTACGCACCGACGCGCCGAGGCCGACAGCAGGCGGGTCGGGCGGATCAGCGCCACCAGCGGGGCGAGCGCCTCGGCCTGGGCCCGGCCGGTGACGTCCAACGGGCGTCCGTCGTCCGGGCCGGACCAGGTGGCGCGCTTGCCGGCGTGCGCGTGCCGGACCAGGGCGAGCGTCGTGGTCACCGGCGGCAGCGCGGCGAACGCGCCCAGCACCTCGGCGTCGTGCGGATAGCTGACCAGCCGGACCGCCTCGTCGGTGGCGAGCCAGCGCACGTCGTCGACCTCCGTGTCGGGCTGGAAGCCGCCCTCGCCGACGGCCCGCATCGACCAGTAGTCGACGGTCTTCGGCCGGCCCTCGCTGCGGTACCGCACGGTGGTGAGCCGGACCTGCGGCACGGCCCGCACGTCGGTCTCCTCGGCCACCTCGCGGACCGCGGCGAGCAGCGGGTGCTCGCCGCGCTCCAGCTTGCCCTTGGGCAGCGACCAGTCGCCGTAGCGGGGGCGGTGCACCAGGCAGACCTCGGTGCGGCCGTCGGCGTCCGGCCGCCAGGCCACCCCGCCGGCCGCCCGGATGCCGACCGGTTCCTCCTCCACCATCTCGTCACCCTACGTCCGGTTGTCCCGTCGTACGGGCCGCTCGGCTCGTCCCGGCGGGGAGCGCCGCGCCGCCGCCCACGCGGCCCGGCCCGGTCAGCCGGGGGTCCCGCCCACCCGGCGCAGCAGCAGCTCCTGGAGGTCGACCAGCGGCTCCTCCGGTGCGCCGGTGCGCCGCGTCCAGGTGCCGTCGGAGGCCAGCTCGAATCCGTCCACCTCGGAGCTGAACGCGGCGGTCAGCACGTGGTCCAGTTCGGCCCGCGCGACCGGGTCGCTCACCTGCACCAGCGCCTCCACCCGGCGGTCCAGGTTGCGGTGCATCAGGTCGGCCGAGCCCATCCAGAACTCGGCGTCGCCGTCGTTGCCGAACCGGAAGATCCGGGAGTGTTCGAGGAACCGGCCGAGGATCGAGCGGACCCGGATGTTCTCCGAGAGTCCGGGCACCCCGGGCCGCAGCGTGCACATGCCGCGGATCAGCAGGTCCACGTGGACGCCGGCCCGGGACGCCCGGTAGAGCGCGTCGGTGATCTCCTCGTCGACCAGCGCGTTCACCTTGAACTGCACCAGCCCCGGCATGCCGAGGCGGACGTGGGCGATCTCCCGTTCGATCCGCTCGATCAGGCCGCTGCGGATGCCCTGCGGCGCCACCAGCAGCCGCCGGTACGCGGTCTGCCGGCTGTAGCCGGTGAGCACGTTGAACAGGTCGGTCAGGTCGGCGCCGATCTCCGGGTCGGCGGTGAGCATCCCGAAGTCCTCGTAGAGCCGGGCCGTCTTCGGGTGGTAGTTGCCGGTGCCGATGTGGCAGTAGCGGCGGATCTGGTTGCCCTCCTGGCGTACCACCAGCGCGGTCTTGCAGTGCGTCTTCAGACCCACCAGGCCGTAGACGACGTGGCAGCCGGCGCGCTCCAGGGTGCGTGCCCACCCGATGTTGGCCACCTCGTCGAACCGGGCCTTCAACTCCACCAGCACCACCACCTGCTTGCCGGCGGCGGCCGCGTCGACCAGGGCGTCGACGATCGGGGAGTCGCCGCTGGTGCGGTAGAGGGTCTGCTTGATGGCGAGCACGTCCGGGTCGGCGGCGGCCTGCTCGATGAAGCGCTGCACGCTGGTGGCGAACGAGTGGTACGGGTGGTGCACCAGCACGTCGCCGTCCCGCAGCGTGGCGAAAACGCTGCGCGGCACCTCGCCCTCGGCGAGCCGGGGGTGGGTGGCCGGCACGAACGGCGGGTCCTTCAGGTCCGGACGGTCGGCCTCGCCGTAGAGCTGCCACAGCGCCGAGAGGTCGAGCAGGCCGGGCACCCGGAGCACGTCGTGCCCGTCCATGTCCAGCTCGCGGACGAGTAGCTCCAGCATGTGGTCGGAGATGGAGGCGGCGACCTCCAGGCGGACCGGTGGCCCGAAGCGACGCCGGGCCAGCTCCCGTTCCAGGGCCTGGAGCAGGTCCTCGTCCCGGTCCTCGTCGACCTCCAGGTCGGCGTTGCGGGTGACCCGGAACAGGTGGCACTCCACCACCTGCATGCCGGAGAAGAGCTGTCCCAGGTGTACCGAGATGAGCTCCTCGACCGGCAGCATCCGCACCCCGGGCCGGTCCCTGGCGACCCGGACGAACCGGGGCACGTTGTTGGGCACCTTGACCCGGGCGAAGAGCTCCGATCCGCCGTCGGGGTCGCGGACCGCCACCGCCAGGTTGAGTGACCGGCCGGAGATGTACGGGAAGGGGTGCGCCGGGTCGACGGCGAGCGGGGTGAGCACCGGGAAGATGTGCTCCCGGAACCAGGTCCGCAGCCGTTCCCGTTCGGGGTCGTCCAGCTCCGCCCAGCGCAGGATGCGCACGTCCTCCGCGGCGAGCTTCGGCAGCACGTCGTCGACGAAGCAGGCGGCGTGCCGGGCGACCAGGTCGGCGCTGCGTTCGGTGATCAGCTCCAGCTGGGTGCGCAGCGGCAGCCGGTCCCCGCCGCGCACCGGCAGTCCGGCGGAGCGGCGGCGCTTCAGGCCGGCCACCCGCACCATGTAGAACTCGTCCAGGTTGCTGGCGAAGATGGCCAGGAACTTGGCCCGTTCCAGCAGCGGCGTGCGGGGGTCCTCGGCCAGGGCCAGCACCCGGGCGTTGAAGTCGAGCCAGGAGAGCTCCCGGTTGAGGAAGCGGTCCTCCGGCAGCGGCGCGGCGGCGGGCGGCTCGTCGTCCGGCCCGGCGGGCGGCGGCGGAGGCGGCCCGCCGGAGTCCAGCACCTCCTCCAGCCCGGCCGAGGCGGCGGCCGCGTCGGGAACGTCTCCGGTGCCGACGACGTCCTCGGGGGCGCGCGGGGTGCGGGACCCGCCCCGGCGGCGGGCGCCGGTGCGGGGGCCGGTGGGATCGGCGGCGTGGGGCTGACTGGCGGGGTGCTCGCGAGGGGTGCTCACCCGCTCATAATCACCCGATCCCGGTTAACGCAAAATGAACTCGGTCCGGGTCGGTCAGGCCATCGTCGGCAATGTCACCCGGACCACCGTGCCGTCCGGGTCGGTCTCCACCCGCAGCCGCTGCCCGAGGCGGAGCAGGCGCAGCCCGGAGGCGTCGAAGGCGCGGGCCGGGAAGGCCAGCTCGGAGCCGTCGTCCAGGAGCAGCACCCCGGAGCGGGTCTGCGCGTCGAAGGTGGCCACCGTGCCCTGCATGCCCAGCACCGTACACCGCCGGCGTCAGGGGCACGCCGTGGTGAGCGCGGCGGTGCCCGGCCCGAGCCCCAGCCGCCGCGCCGCCGCGAGGTCCGCAGCGGTGTCCACGTCCCGGCGCAGCGAGGGCCACGGGCCGGTCAGCGGCAGCGCGCCGCTCGCCGCGTGCGCCCGCGCCGAGTCGACCCCGAACCGGGGCGCCAGGGCCACCCCGGGCGGCGCGGTGAGCAGCACGGTGCCGGTGCCCGGGGCGTCGGCCACGAACCGGCGTACCGCCGGGGGTGTGGCGGCCGCCGTCAGCGCCGCCGCCAGTTCGGCCGGGCGCAGCGCCGGCAGGTCCGCGGTGAGGGCGGCCACCCAGGCGCCGGCGGCGGCCGTCGCCGCGCCGTGCCGCAGGGCGGCGTTCAACCCCGCGTCGGGTGCGTCCGGCACCACCCGCGCCCCGGCCGCGGCCAGCAGCGCGGCCGCCCGGTCGTCGTCGGTCACCACCAGGACCTCGGCCACCGCGGGGCAGGCCCGCGCCGCGCGGACCGTGTCGGCCGCCAGCGCCAGCGCCAGCTCCTCGTGGGGTACGGCCGGCAGCGCGCCCCGCAGCCGGCTCTTCGCCGCGCCGAGGCGCTTCACCGGTACCACCACGGTCCACCTCGGCTGACCCACGCGACAATCCTGCCAGCGTCGACGGTGGTACCCGCACTGGCCGTACCCGGGGCGAGCAGGCATGATTTCCGCGGCGGGCCGCACCGGGCGGGTGCGACGCGTGGGGTCGGGGTGACGAGGAGGCAGGTTGACACGGCGCAAGCTGGGTTTCTGGCAACGTTTCGCCGTGGTGCTGGTCAAGCCCGTGATGCTGGCCTGGACCCGGCGCACCTGGCGGGGCGCGGAGCACCTGCGCGGCGACGGCGGGATCATCATCGTGCCCAACCACATCTCGCACGCCGACCCGCTGGTCTCGGCGCACTTCATCCACGACGCCGGCCGCTGGCCGCAGTTCCTCGGCAAGGCCAGCGTCTTCCGGGTGCCGGTGATCGGCTGGATCCTGCACCGCTGCAAGCAGATCCCGGTCGAGCGCGGCACCGCCGACGCGGTCAAGTCGCTGGACAAGCTGGTCGCCGCGCTGAACGCCGGCGGCGCCGTGGTGATCTACCCGGAGGGCACCACCACCCGGGAGCCCGAGTTTTGGCCGATGAAGGGCAAGACCGGAGCCGCCCGCCTCGCGCTGGCCACCGGCGCCCCGGTGATCCCGCTGGCGATGTGGGGCCCGGAGAAGCTGTTCGACCCCCGGACGACCCGGTTCGGCCTGCGGCCCCGCACCCCGGTGACCGTGGTCGCCGGCCCGCCGATCGACCTGAGCCGGTGGGCGGGCGCCACGCCGAGCCGGGCGGTCCTGGAAGAGATGACCGACGAGATCATGCTGAGCCTGCGCGACCTGCTCGCCGGCATCCGCGGCGGCACCCCGCCGCCGCTGTGGCAACGTCCCGCCCGTCCGCGTACTTCCGAGGTGACCGAATGAGCGACCCGAGCGGGCGGACCGCCTGGGGTGGAGCGGTGGTGCCGCGCGGCGGCGCCGACGGCAGGGAGGCGACGGCATGAGTGGCCACGTGGCGGTGCTGGGGGCCGGTTCCTGGGGGACCGCCTTCGCCAAGATCCTCGCCGACGCCGGGCGGGACGTGACGATGTGGGCCCGGCGGGAGTCGGTGGCCGAGGCGATCCGGTCCCGCCGCCGCAACCCGGACTACCTGCCGGAGCTGCGGCTGCCCGAGCGGGTCACCGCGACCGGCGACGCCGCCAAGGCGATCGCCGGCGCCGAGCTGGTGGTGCTCTCGGTGCCCTCGCAGACGCTGCGCGGCAACCTCGCCGAGTGGGCCGGCCACCTCGCCCCGGACTCCACCCTGGTCTCCCTGATGAAGGGCATCGAGCTGGGCACCACCAAGCGGATGAGCGAGGTGATCGTGGAGACCGCCCGGGTCAGCCCGGACCGGGTGGTGGTGGTCTCCGGCCCCAACCTCGCCCCGGAGATCGCCGCCGAGCAGCCCGCCGCGACCGTCGTGGCCGGCACCGACGCCCGGCGTGCCGCGCTGGTGCAGGCGTCGATCCGGACGCCGTACTTCCGGCCGTACACCAACGACGACGTGACCGGCTGCGAGCTGGGCGGGGCGGTCAAGAACGTGATCGCCCTGGCGTACGGCATCGCCACCGCGATGGGTTTCGGCGACAACACCCGGGCGATGCTGATGACCCGCGGGCTCGCCGAGACCGCCCGGCTGGGCGTGGCGCTCGGCGCCGACCCGATCACCTTCGCCGGGCTCGCCGGCATGGGCGACCTGGTCGCCTCCTGCTCGTCGCCGCTGGCCCGCAACCGCACCTTCGGTGAGCACCTGGGCCGGGGGGAGACGCTGGAGCAGGCGCAGGCGGCGACCCGGCAGACCGCCGAGGGGGTCAAGAGCTGCCTGGCGATCCGGGACCTGGCCCGGGCGCACGGGGTGGAGATGCCGATCACCGAGCAGATCGAGCGGATCTGCCACGAGGGCATGGATCCCCGGCTGGCCGTGGACACCCTGATGAGCCGGACCGCCAAACCCGAGTCGTACGAATGAGGCCCCGGTGACCGACTTCCACGACGGCACCCGGTGCGTCCGGGCCGGGCTGCCCGAGCCGGCCCCCGGCGACCCGTTCCTGCCCGGGCCGGTCTTCGCCGCGCCGTACCACCTCGACCCGTGGCAGGGCCCGGCCGCCTCGACCAACGGCTACGGTCGGCCCGACAACCCCACCCGGCGGCTGCTGGAGGCGGCCATCGGTGAGCTGGAGGGGGGCGACTGCCGGGTCTTCGCCAGCGGGCAGGCCGCCATCACCGGACTGCTGCTGGCCGTGCTGCGGCCCGGGGACACCGTGCTGCTCCCCGCCGACGGCTACTTCCCGGTGCGCGCCTTCGCCACCGCCACCCTGGAGGGGATCGGGGTACGGGTCGGGTTCGTGCCGACGGCCGGGCCGTACCCGTCCTTCGACGGCGTGCGGCTGCTGCTGCTGGAGACCCCGGCGAACCCGGGGCTGGACGTGGCCGACGTCGCCGCGCTCGCCGAGCGGGCCCACGCCGCCGGCGCGCTGGTGGCCGTCGACAACACCACCGCCACCCCGCTCGGGCAGCGCCCGCTGGACCTCGGCGCGGACCTGGTCGTCGCCTCCGGCACCAAGGCGCTCACCGGGCACTCGGACCTGCTGCTCGGCTACCTGGCGACCCGGTCGGCGGAGCTGCTGGAGACGGTGACGAGCTGGCGTACCGCCACCGGCGCCGTGCCCGGCGCGTTCGACGCCTGGCTGGCGCACCGTTCGCTGGCCACCCTGGACCTGCGGCTGGCCCGGCAGACCGCGAACGCGGCGGCCGTCGCCGAGCTGCTCGCCGGCCGCGCCGACGTGCGCGGGCTGCGCTGGCCGGGGCGGCCGGAGGACCCGGCGTACCCGGTGGCGTCGGCGCAGATGCGCCGGATGCCCGGGGTGCTCTCCTTCAACCTCGGCGACGCCGACCGGGTCGCCCGGTTCGTCGACGCCGCCCGGCTGGTGGCCGCCGCGACCTCGTTCGGCGGGCTGCACACCACCGCCGACCGGCGAGCCCAGTGGGGCGACGACACCGCGCCGGGGTTCGTCCGGCTCTCCTGCGGGGCCGAGGACACCGCCGACCTGGTCGCCGACATCGCGGCCGCGCTGGACGCCGCGGAGCCGGCCCGTCCGTTATCGTGAGGCCGGCCCGCAGCAGGCCCGACCGGGGGAGGTGAGTCCGATCCGCCAGACGACCGGACCGGCGCTCCCCGCCGGGTCCCCGTCGCCGGAGTAGGCGACGGCGGGAGCGCCGACGAGCGCCCCCGAGAGGCATCCCATGACACCGACCTCGTTCCACCCCGACCGGCCCGCCCTCATCGGGCGGCTGCGCGCCGCCGGCTGCGTCTTCGCCGAGGACGAGGCGGAGCTGCTGATCGCCGCCGCCGACTCGCCCGAGGCGCTGACCGCGCTGGCCGACCGCCGGGTCGCCGGCCAGCCACTGGAGTACCTGCTCGGCTGGGCCGAGTTCTGCGGCCTGCGGGTCGCCGTCGACGCCGGCGTCTTCGTGCCCCGGGGTCGTACCGCCCTGCTGGTGGAGGCCGCGGCGGCGGTCGCCGGGCCGGCGCCGGCGGTGGTCGACCTCTGCTGCGGCTCCGGCGCCATCGCCGTGGCGCTCGCCGAGCGGCTGGCCCCGCGCTGGCTCGCCGCCGTCGACGTGGACCCGGCCGCGGTGGCCTGCGCCCGCCGCAACCTCGCCGGCCGTGACGTCGCGGTCCTGCTGGGCGACCTGTACGAACCGCTGCCCCGCGACCGGCGGGGACGGCTGGACCTGGTGGTGGCCAACGCCCCGTACGTCCCGACGGCGGCGGTGGCGCTGCTGCCGCCGGAGGCGCGGCTGCACGAGGCGCCGGTGGCGCTGGACGGCGGCGCCGACGGGCTGGCCGTGCTGCGCCGGGTGGCCGCCGGCGCGGTGGACTGGCTGGCCCCCGGCGGTCACCTGGTGGTCGAGACCAGCGACCGGCAGGCCGAGGCGCTCTGCGCGTCCATGCGGGCGCTGGGCCTGGCGCCGAGGGTGCTGCGCGCGCCGGAGTGGGACGCCACCGCGGTCACCGCCCGCCGACCGGGCTGAGCGGGCCGGTCCGCCGGGCGGGGCCGGGCGGGCGGCCCGGCGGATCGTCCCCGGCGGGCTGGCCGTTCGCGGCATGGCGGGGGCGGGAAAGGGGAACTAGCCTCGCCATCAGGTTGGCGTCGGGAGGCGGTGGGCGGTTTGGACGTGCCGGTGGTGGTCGGCCTGGACAACGGGGGCACGAGCGACAACGCCACCGTGCTCACCCTGGACGGCCGGTTCCTGGTCGACGGGCTGCTGGAGATCCCCAGCGAGGTCCAGGCCGGTCCGGAGGCGGCGATCGAGGCGCTGGCCCGCGCGCTGGACGGCGTGCTGGCGCACACCGGCGTACCGCGGGAGCTGGTGCGGGCGGTCGGGCTGGACACGCCCGGCCCGGCCAGCGCCACCGGGGTCATCTCGTCCCGGGGCTCGACCAACTTCGCCCAGCCGGCCTGGCACGGGTACGACGTGCGCGGCGCGCTGGAGCGCCGGCTCGGCCTGCCGGTGGTCTACCACAACGACGGCAACGCGGCCGCGCTCTACGCCCACCACGTCCACTTCGGGGCGGACGCGATGACCCGGTCCTCGGTGTCGGCCATCGTCGGCACGGGGCTCGGTGGTGGCGTGGTGGAGAACGGCCGGGTGGTCACCGGCGCGGCCGGGATGGCCGGCGAGTTCGGGCACGTGCACATCCCGCTGACCAACCTGCTCGCCCCCGGCCAGCCGGAGCCGACCTGCGCCTGCGGCTTCGTCGGGGACGCCGAGAGCGTCGCCTCGCTGACCGGGATCCGGCGCAGCCTGCTGCCGTACTGGCTGACCCGCCACCCCGGCCACCCGCTCGCCGCCGAGCCGGTCGACCGGGCCGCCAAGCTGCTGCGCGGGTACGCCGAGCGGGGCGACGAGCTGGCCCGGGAGGTCTTCGCCCAGCAGGCGGCGGCGCTGGGCCGGCTGTTCACCATCGCGGCCAACTTCACCGACCCGCACGCGTACTTCGTGGGGGGTGGCGTGGTGGAGGCGGCGCCGGAGTTCCGGGAGTGGTTCCTCGCCGTCGTGCGGGAGCACACCGTGCTCCGCGCCGAGCAGGCCGCGGTGGCCACCTTCGCCCTGGTGCCGGACCGGGACATGGCCGGCGCGCGCGGCGTGGCCATCGCCGCTCTGGAGAGCCTCCGCGCCGCCCCGCCCTCCCGACCCACGCTGGCCGCCTGACCCCACCCGCGACCGCCCTCGGACGGCGCGGGTGGGGGACCGGTCAGGGGCGGGGCGGGGCGGTGGTGAAGGCGGCCCAGGCGGCCGGGGGGAAGAGCAGCACCGGGCCGGCCGGGTCCTTGGAGTCGCGGACCGCCACCAGGTCCGGCACGGTCGCCAGCTCCACGCAGGCGCCCTGGTCCCCGCTGTAGGTGCTCTTGCGCCAGTTGGCCGTCGCCAGCGCCGCGGTGATCGTCGGTGTCATCGGTTCCTACCGTCCCTTCAGCAGTTCGAGGAGCTGGTCGCGGCTGTCGGCGGGGCTGAGCGCGACGGTCCGCAGGTGTTCCATGATCTTGGTGCAGGTACGCAGGTCGCCGGGGCGGTCGAGGACCATCTGCCCGGCGACGGTCTCCACCGAGGCGATGATCGGGTCCTCCGGGTCGGCGAACTCCAGGATGTGCAGCGAGCCGCGGGTGCCGCGGTGGTAGCCGGCGGCCAGCGGGATCACCTGGACGGTGACGTTCGGCAGCTCGGCCATCTTCAGCAGGTGGCGTAGCTGGCCGGCCATCGCCGTCCGGTCGCCGACCGGGCGCAGCAGCGCGCCCTCGTCGATGATCGCGTCGAAGATGGGCGGGTCGGTGGCGGTCAGGCGTTGCTGCCGGTCCAGCCGGAGCTTGACCCGTTGCTCCACCTGGTCGTCGCCGAGGGTGTGCGGGCCGCCGCGCATCACGCCGCGGATGTAGTCGGCGGTCTGCAACAGGCCGGGCACCACCGACGGCTCGAAGTTGGCGATGCCGGTGGCCTCCGCCTCCAGGGCGATGAAGTCGATGGTGCGCTTGTCCAGCAGGTGCGAGTACGGCACCCACCAGCCCGGCTTGCGGGTGTCCTTGGCCAGCTGCACCGCCGCCGCGATGTCGTCGGACCCGACGCCGTAGAGGCTCAGCAGCGCGCGGACCGTGGCCGGACTGACCAGGGTCTGCGCGTTCTCGTAGCGGGACAGGGTGCTGCGGGTGCTGTTGATCTCGTCGGCGGCGGCCTCGAGGGTGAGGCCGGCGGCCTCGCGGTGGGTACGCAGGGCGATGCCCAGCCTGCGGGCCCGGGCGGTCTTCGGAGCCATGCGTCGATGGTGACATAGGTCCTTGGGAATGTGTGCATGAGAGAACGTCGATGAGAGTTGCATTCATGCGTGTCCACCTGTCAATCTGTGACGGCGTCCTCACCCGCGGTTGTCGTGGCGACGGCGAGGGTGAGTGACCGGAGGGGATGGGGCACGTGGCGATCGGGGTTACTCCCCCGTACCCGATCGCCACGGGCCCGCCGCCGCGCGGTGATGAGAGGCTGATGTGGGTGTCCGGATGCCGGGATGGGTCGTGATGACCAGATTCCTCGTCGTGCTCACCGACGTCCGTCACGTCGAGGGGGAGGCCCGCGACGAGCGGAGCCGCCCGGAGCGCCGCCGGCAGGTCGTCGGGGCGAACAGCCGCGAGGCCGCGGACCGGATCGCCGGCGCCTTCATGGCCCTGGGCATGGTCCGCGCCGGCCGGCAGCGGGTGAAGGTGATCGCGGTCGGCCGTCGGCACGGCGCCGACCGTTAGTCACGCACCGTATCGGTACGTTCGACCGTTTGCGAGGGCGACACGCGTCCTCCCGGGTATCGCCATCGGTCCGCCGCCACCCACAGTAAGGTCAACCGGGTGAGCCGCCGGCGGCTCCGCAGTCGCGTACCGAGAGGTGACCCAGTGACCACCCCAGGCAAGACCCGCGTGGCCATCGTCTTCGGCGGACGCAGCCCCGAGCACGGCATCTCCTGCGTCAGCGCCGGCAGCGTGCTCGGCGCGCTCGACCCCGACGAGTTCGAGGTGGTGCCCGTCGGCATCACCCGGCAGGGCCAGTGGGTGTTGACCACCGGCGACCCGGGCCAGCTGTCGATCCAGGCGCGCAAGCTGCCCGAGATCACCGCCGGCTCCGGCGCCGAGGTGGTGCTGCGCGCCGACCCGACCGCCGGTGGCCTGATGGTGCTCGACCCGACCGACGGGCCGCGGGCGCTGGCCGACGTCGACGTGGTCTTCCCGGTGCTGCACGGCGCGTACGGCGAGGACGGCACCATCCAGGGCATGCTGGAGATGGCCGACATCCCCTACGTCGGCGCGAACGTCTTCGCCTCCGCCGCGGCGATGGACAAGGAGTTCACCAAGAAGCTCTGCGTCGCCGAGGGCATCCCGGTCGGCCCGTACGTGGTGCTGCGCAACGGCATGACGCTGCGCGAGGAGGACAAGGAGCGGCTCGGCCTGCCGGTCTTCGTCAAGCCATCGCGCGCCGGCTCGTCCTTCGGCATCACCAAGGTCGACGACTGGGCGCAGCTCGACGCCGCCGTCGCCACCGCCCGCGAGATCGACACCAAGGTGCTGATCGAGGCCGCGGTCGTCGGCCGCGAGATCGAGTGCGGGGTGCTGGAGGGTGAGGCCGGCGGCGCCCCGGAGGCGTCCGTGCTGGCCGAGGTCCGGGTCGTCTCCGGCCACGACTGGTACGACTTCGAGGCGAAGTACATCGACGACGCCTGCGAGTACGACATCCCCGCCGGCCTGCCGGACCGGGTGACCCGCCAGGTGCAGGAGTACGCCACCCGCGCCTTCACCGCGCTGGACTGCTCCGGGCTGGCCCGGGTCGACTTCTTCGTCACCCCCGAGCTGGACGTCTACCTCAACGAGATCAACACCATGCCCGGGTTCACCCCGACGTCGATGTTCCCCCGGATGTGGGCCGCCTCCGGCCTGGAGTACCCCAAGCTGGTCAACCGCCTCATCCGGACCGCCCTGCGCCGCGACCGCTGAGCGGGACACCCGCCGACGTCCGCGGCGCGGGGCGGCAGCGGTCAGCGGCGGCAGCCGGTGGGCGGAGTGCCGCCCGAGGGGACCGAGGCGACGATCGTGTCGGAGATCGGCGACACCCGCTGCAACGCCGGACCGTAGGAGCGGGGCACCCGGACGGTGACCGGGACCTCCCGGTCCACCGTGGTGAGCGCGGTCGCCCCGGACTCCTCCGTCGCGTGCCAGCAGACCTTGTTGACCACCCAGACGTCGTCGGTGTCCCCGACCGCCGGCGCGGCGGTGCCGCAGGCCACGGTCAGCGCCGGATCGCCGTACGCGGCGTTCTGCTCGGCGCCCGCGGTGACCGGCCGCTGGGCCAGGTCGCCGACGGTCTGCGGCAGCTGCGACATCAGCGCCCGGCAGACCACGCCGGGGCGCTCGGCCAGGGCCGGGGCGGCCATCTCGACGGGGGCGGTGGACTGCGCCGAGGCGGACGTCACGGCCGGCTCCGGCGCGGCGACCGGCTGCTCGGGGGCCAGCTTCGCGAAGGTGAACCCGGCCACCGCGACGGTGATCGGCACCGCGACCAGGGAGGCGATCAGGGCGGCCCGCCGGGTCGACCGGTCCCAGCCGGAGCGGGGCCGGTCGTCGGTCGACGGCGTGGCGTTCCCGGGACGGGAGCCGGTGGTCGGGGAGGAAGTGATCTGGTCCACTTACAGTCGCACCACCGAACACGTGAGGGTGCGCGTGATGCCGGGCACCAGCTGCACCTTGCTGACGATGAGTTTGCCGAGCTCGTCGACGGTGTTCGCCTCGGTGAGGACCACCACGTCGTACGGCCCGGTGACGGCGTCGACCCGGACCACACCGGCCAGGTCCGCGATGAGACCGGCCACGTCACGCGCCCGGCCGACCTCGGTCTGGATGAGGATGTACGCCTGTACCACGACTCGACCTCCGTCCGTCGCCGCCCAGGGGCGGCCCGAAGGGTGAAACTACCTTACGGAGCAGGCGTGATCCCTATCGGTGGTCGAGGGACAGCACTGAGCGAGCGCGGCGAGAGGATGACATGAGTGTCGCGGGTGTCGGCGAGTTCGGCCTGATCGACCGGATCACCGCCCGACTGACGTACGGATCGACGTGTCTGCTCGGCCCGGGCGACGACGCGGCGGTGGTGGCCGCGCCGGACCGGCGGGTGGTCGCCTCCACGGACGTGCTGGTCGAGGGGCGGCACTTCCGGCGGGACTGGTCGAGCGCGACGGACGTCGGGCACCGGGCGGCGGCGGCGAACCTGGCCGACATAGCCGCGATGGGGGCCACCCCGACCGCGCTGCTGGTCGCCCTCTGCATGCCGGCCGAGCTGGAGACCAGTTGGGCCGAGGGGCTGGCAGACGGGCTGGCCGCGGAGGCGGCCCGGGTCGGGGCGAGCGTGGTCGGCGGCGACATGTCCGCCAGCCCCACCCTGACCATCGCGGTGACCGCCCTCGGCGACCTCGGCGGCCGGCCGCCGGTGGTCCGCTCCGGCGCGCGCCCCGGTGACGTCGTCGCCCTGGCCGGGCGGGCCGGCTGGGCGGCCGCCGGGCTGACCGTGCTCTCCCGCGGCTTCCGCACCCCCCGGCTGCTGGTCGAGGCGTACCGGCGGCCGGAGGTGCCGTACCCGGCCGGGCCACACGCCGCCCGGCTGGGCGCCACCGCCATGATCGACGTGTCGGACGGCCTCCTGGCCGACCTGGGGCACGTGGCGAAGGCCAGCGGGGTCGGCATCGACGTGCACCGGGACGCCTTCGAGGTGCCCCGGCAGATGAGCGACGCCGCGCAGGCGCTCGGCGTCGACCCGTACACCTGGATCCTCGGCGGAGGCGACGACCACGCGCTGGTCGCGACCTTCCCCCGGTCGGTGGCCCTGCCGGCGGAGTGGCGCCCGATCGGCCGGGTGGCGGAGGGCGCCGGCGTCACCGTAGACGGCGCCGCGCACGCCGGTCCGGCCGGCTGGGACCACTTCCGGTAAGGGCCGCCAGCCGTCGTAACCTTCACCGGTGAGTGAGATCGAGATTCGGCCGCTGCCCTTCGACTCGCCGGTGGCGCAGTCGCTGATCCGGGCGGCCCTGGCCGACCTGGGTCAGCGCTACGGCGGCAGCGGCGACGAGACGCCGGTGGACGCGGCCGAGTTCACCCCGCCGCACGGCGTCTTCCTCGTCGCCCACCTCGACGGCGAGCCCGTCGGCTGCGGCGGCTGGCGCAGCCACGGCGACGACACCGCCGAGCTGAAGCGGATGTACACCGTCCCGGCCGCCCGGGGCCGCGGGGTGGCCCGCGCGGTGCTGGCCGCGGTCGAGGAGTCGGCCCGGCACCACGGCCGCAAGCGGATCATCCTGGAGTGCGGTGACAAGCAGCCCGAGGCGATCGCCATGTACACCGCCGCCGGGTACGAGCGGATCCCCAACTTCGGCTTCTACGCCGACGCGCCGGGCTGCCTCTCCTTCGGCCGCCCCCTGTAGCACCGGTCGGGCGCGGCGAGGCGTCGTCGCGCCCGCCGCGGCCCGGGCCGAACTCGGACAATCGGACGAGGGGTTCGACCGGACCCGGACACGACAACACCGGCGGACCGTGACGGTCCGCCGGTGTTGGCGAATGTTCGAGCCGGAGGCGCTACCGCGTCAGGCGCGGGTGACCTTGCCGGCCTTGATGCACGAGGTGCAGACCTGCAGCTTCTTGGTGTTACCGCCACCGGCCGGGGTACGCACCGACTGGATGTTCGGGTTCCAGCGGCGGTTGGTCCGCCGGTGCGAGTGGGACACGTTGTGGCCGAAGCCCGGCCCCTTGCCACAGACGTCGCAGACGCTAGCCACGGGATACTCCTGGGATTGAAACGTTCATGAGGTCGCCGGCAGGTGCTGCACGGGCAACCTAGCCAGCTTACCCGATGACTCCTACCCCCGCCCAACCGGTCCGATGGACCGGTGGGGACGTGAGGGCGGTCACCTGCCACGACGGCCGGCCCGCCCGCCCCGCGAGGACACCCGACGAAGGGACGCCATGAGGCTAGTGCCCGCCCGGGGCGCCGGCGTGATCGGGGCCCGTCCACCCGCCGGCCGTCCTGACCCGCGGCGCGGTGGACACGCCGTGGTGGGCCGGCCGACCCCGGCGGGTGTCGGTGCGCGCCAGTAGGCTTCTGGCCGTGTTGGACACCCTCGACGCCGCCGCGGTGCGCCGCTGGTGCGCGAGTGGGCTCACCGCGCTGCGGCACCACCAGCGCGAGATCGACGACCTCAACGTCTACCCCGTGCCCGACGGGGACACCGGGACCAACATGGTGCTCACCCTCACCTCGGCCCAGCAGGCCCTGGCGATGGACCTGGAGACCCTCCCGGAGGACGGGCACACCCCGCACGGGCGCGCGCTGCGCCTGATGGCCCGGGGCGCGCTGCTCGGCGCCCGGGGCAACTCCGGGGTGATCCTGTCGCAGATCCTGCGCGGCCTGGCCGACGCGCTCGCCGACGCGCCGGCGGTGGGCGGCCGGCAGCTGGCCGGTGCGCTGCGCCACGCCACCACCGCCGCGTACGCCGCGGTCGCCCACCCGGTCGAGGGCACCGTGCTCAGCGTGGTGGCCGCCGCCGCCGCGGCGGCCGAGCAGGCCGGGAGCGACGACCTGCGCACGGTGGCCCGGGCCGCGGCCGGGGAGGCGGGGCGGGCCCTGGCCCGCACCCCGGAGCAGCTGCCCGAGCTGGCCCGCGCCGGGGTGGTCGACGCCGGTGGCCGAGGGCTCTGCCTGCTCCTCGACGCGCTGGTCGAGGTGATCACGGGGGAGAGCCCACCCCGCTCGGCGCCGGTGACCCGCACGGTCCGCCCGCCGCTCACCACCGTCCGGGAGTCCGGCTCCGAGGAGTACGCCTACGAGGTGCAGTTCCTGCTGGACGCCGGGCACGAGGCGGTGGCCCGGCTGCGCGCCGAACTGGCGACGCTGGGCGACTCCCTGGTGGTGGTCGGCGACGGCGCCTCGCCCGCCGCGTCCACCACCTGGAACGTGCACGTGCACGTCAACGACGTCGGCGCGGCGGTCGAGGCGGGGGTCGTCGCCGGCCGGCCGTACCGGATCTCGGTGACCCGCTTCGCCGACCAGACCGCGCCGGCCCCGCGGCCCGGCCCGCCGGCGGACGGCCGGGCGGCCGTGGTGGTCGCGGCCGGCGCGGGCATCGCGGAGCTCTTCACCGGCGAGGGCGCCACCGTGGTGCCCGGCAACCCCTCCACCGGCGAGCTGCTGGACGCCATCCGGGCCACCGCCGCCGCCCGGGTGGTGGTGCTCCCCAACGACCCGAACACCCAGGCGGTGGCGAGCGCCGCCGCCCGGGAGGCGCACGGGCTGGGGATCAAGGTGAGCGTGGTGCCGACCCGCTCGCCCGTGCAGGCGCTGGCGGCCCTCGCCGTCCGCGACCCGAAGCGGCGCTTCGAGGACGACGTCATCGCGATGGCCGAGGCGGCCGGCGCCTGCCGGTACGCCGAGGTCTGCCACGCCAGCCGGGAGGCGCTGACCGTCGCCGGCCCGTGCCGGCCGGGGGACGTGCTGGCGCTGGTCGAGGGGGAGGTCCACCTGATCGGCGCCGACCTGGTCGACACCTGCTCCGCGGTGGTCGACCGGATGCTGGGCGGCGGCGGCGAGCTGGTCACCCTGCTCACCGGCGTGGACGCCCCGGACGGCCTGGCCGAGGCGGTCCGGGCACACGTCGGCCGGCGCTGGCCGTTCGTCGAGGTGCACGCGTACGAGGGCGGGCAGCCGCACTATCCGCTCCTGGTGGGGGTCGAATGACGTCCGAGCCGTCGACGGTGGACACGCCGCTGAAGAAGCTGGTCGGGGAGAAGACGGCGAAGGCCCTGGCCAGCCACCTCGACCTGCACACCGCCGGTGACCTGGTCTACCACTTCCCCCGCCGGTACGACGAGCGCGGCGAGCACACCGACATCCGCTCGCTCGACGTCGGCGAGCAGGTCACCGTGCTGGCCCAGGTGCAGCGCACCGCGGTGCGGCCGATGCGCCAGCGCCGGGGCAACCTGCTGGAGGTGACCGTCGGCGACGGCTCCGGCGGGGTGCTCACCCTGACCTTCTTCGGCAACCAGGCGTGGCGGGAGCGGGAGCTGCGCCCCGGCCGCTGGGGGCTCTTCGCCGGAAAGGTCACCGAGTTCCGGGGCAAGCGCCAGCTCAACGGCCCGGAGTACGTCCTGCTCGGTGAGGGTGGCGACGCGGAGGCGGCGGCGAACGAGGAGATCGAGGAGTTCGCCGGTGCGCTGATCCCGGTCTACCCGGCCGCCGCGGCCGTACCGACCTGGGTGATCGCCCGCTGCGTCCGGGTGGTGCTGGACACCTTCACCCCGCCCGAGGACCCCCTGCCGGCCACCGTGCGGGCCAGCCGCAACCTGGTCGGCATCGGCACCGCGCTGCGCGAGATCCACCGCCCGTCCAGCAAGGAGGAGCTGTACCGGGCGCGTCGCCGACTCAAGTGGGACGAGGCGTTCGCCGTGCAGCTCACCCTGGTGCAGCGCAAGGCGCGGGCCGCGTCCTGGCCGGCGAAGGCCCGACCGCCCCGCGCCGGTGGGCTGCTCGACGCGTTCGACGCCCGACTGCCGTACGAACTGACGCCCGGTCAGCACGACGTCGGCGCCGAGATCGCCGCCGACCTGGCCACCCCGCACCCGATGCACCGGCTGCTCCAGGGCGAGGTCGGCTCCGGCAAGACCGTCGTCGCGTTGCGGGCGATGCTCCAGGTGGTCGACGCCGGGGGCCAGGCGGCCCTGCTCGCCCCGACGGAGGTGCTCGCCGCGCAGCACCACCGGGGCATGCTCGACCTGCTCGGCCCGCTGGCCCAGGCCGGTGAGCTGGGCGCCGCCGACGGCGCCACCCGGGTGGAGCTGGTCACCGGCTCGCTCGGCGCGGCGGCCCGGCGGCGGGCCCTGGCGGAGGTCGCCGCGGGGCGGGCCGGCATCGTGCTCGGCACCCACGCCCTGCTCTACGAGGGGGTCGACTTCGCCGACCTGGGGCTGGTGGTGGTCGACGAGCAGCACCGGTTCGGCGTGGAGCAGCGGGACGCGCTGCGGTCCAAGGCCGACCAGCCGCCGCACGTGCTGGTGATGACCGCGACCCCGATCCCGCGCACGGTGGCGATGACCGTCTACGGCGACCTGGAGACCTCCACCCTGTCCCAGCTGCCGCAGGGTCGCTCGCCGATCGCCTCGCACGTGGTGCCCGCCGCGGAGAAGCCGGCCTTCCTGGACCGGGCCTGGCGCCGGCTGCGCGAGGAGGTCGCCGCCGGCCACCAGGCGTACGTGGTCTGCCCACGGATCGGGGAGGGGCCGCAGAGCGAGGAGGAGCCGCCGCCGGAGGACGACAACGGACGGCGGCCCCCGCTGGCCGTGACCGAGGTGGCGCCGCTGCTGGCCGAGGGGCCGCTGCACGGGCTGCGGATCGGCGTCCTGCATGGCAAGCTGCCCGCCGACGAGAAGGACGCCGTGATGCGCTCCTTCGCCGACGGCAAGCTGGACGTGCTGGTCGCCACCACCGTGGTGGAGGTGGGCGTCAACGTGCCCAACGCCACCGTGATGATCGTGCTGGACGCCGACCGGTTCGGCGTCTCCCAGCTGCACCAGCTTCGCGGCCGGGTGGGCCGGGGCTCGGCCGCCGGGCTCTGCCTGCTGGTCACCGAGGCGGCCGAGGGGTCGTCGGCCCGGGAGCGGCTGGACGCGGTGGCCTCCACCACCGACGGCTTCAAGCTGGCCGAGCTGGATCTGGAGCAGCGCCGCGAGGGCGACGTGCTGGGCGCGACCCAGTCCGGTCGCCGTTCGCACCTGCGCCTGCTCTCCCTGCTGCGCGACACCGACCTGATCCGGGACGCCCGCGCCGAGGCGGTCACCCTGGTCGGGGAGGACCCGGAGCTGGCGCGGCACCCGGCGCTGGCCGCCTCGGTCGCGGCGCTGGTCGACGAGGAGCGGGCGGAGTACCTGGAGAAGGGCTGAGCGTGCCGTGCCTGCTCGCGTGACCTGACGATTTGGAGCTGCTCGACCAGGCTGGTGCTTGTTGACGGTGCGGGCCTCGGTGCATCGATCCGGCAACGGTGCTTCGATGCCTTGCCGCCCGAGCCCGGCATTTCGCGGCGGCCGAGCGCTTCAGGGTCTCCACGATCCGGGCGTTCCACATATCGGCGGCTCGGGCCGCGACCTGAGCGGGTCGCCGGCTCGGACGCGGGCGCGGTGGAGGCGGGCGCGGGGATCGCCCGGTGGGAGGGGCCGCGGCAGCTTGAGCAGGGTGCGCTTCCGGCACCGGACGAGCGAACGCCGAGGGCGCGCCGACCGGATGGTCGACGCGCCCTCGGACTCAGTCCAACTCAGCTCACGCGGTGAAGGTCACCCGACGGCGCCGGGCGATGACGAAGAGCACCGCGCCCGCGATCAGCAGGGCGACCGCACCGGCGGCGATGCCGCCTGCCGCCGCGCCGGTCACCGGCAGGCCCGGCTCCTCGCCGCCGCCCCCGCCACCGCACTCACCTTCCGGCGAGTAGATGGCTTCCATCTTCAGGTCCAGGCTGGGCAGGACGACGAGCGCCGATTCGGCCTTACCGGCCTTGAAGGTCACCTTCTCCGCCCCGCCGGCCGCGACCGTACGTGCCTCGGTCTGCTTGCCGTAGGTGAACTCGACCTTGGCCGGCAGGCCACCCTTCGGGTTGGTCACCGTCAGGGTGAAGCTCTTGCAGTCGGCCTCGGTGGTCAGGGTCGGCAGCGGGCAGTCCTCGGGACGCTGCCACGAGTAGGTGCCGTTTTCAATGACCTTGCCGTCGACCAGTACTTCAATCTTGCCGGCGTCGGCGGCCGGCACCACGACGCTGTCGGCCTTACCGGCCTCGACGGAGACCTTCTTGGACCAGCCGTTCTCGCCCTTGACCTCGAACTCGACCGGGTACTTGCTGATCTTGCCGTCGTTGCTCAGCGCAATCGCCACGGAACCGTCGCAGTTGGACGTGAAGGTGGACGCCGGGGTGGTGCAGGTCTTGTCGCCGCCGTTGTACCAGCCCTGCGGGCCCGCTGACCGGTTGCCCGGCGCGCCCCGCGATCCCAGCTTCTTGTCGCCGTAGCGCTTGCCGCCATCGACCAGCTCATCGATGACCTCGTCAGCGCCGCCCCAGATCAGGTCGACCTGGGTGTGGCAGTCGGGGATCTCGACGTTCAGCGTGATCTCGTTCTGGGTGCCGCCGATCCAGTCGCTGTCCGGCGCGCCGTACACGTACTGCGGGGTGGCGAACTGTGGGCGCGGCGCGAAGTAGGACACCAGGGTGAACCACTGCTTGCCCTCGCCGCAGATCGGCAGGTCGCCGTCCAGCTTGACGGTCGCGGTGCCCTTCGGGCCGTCGAAGGTGTGGCTGTACTTGGCCTGGCTGGCGTCGACGCACTTCGGCGCCGGGGTGCAGGGCTCGTCGGCGGCCAGGTTGATGCTGCCCTCGTTGGTCCGCTCCCGCCCGTTGTCCCAGAGCCCCTTGACGGTCAGCTTGGCGCTCATGGTGTTGCCCGGCACCCGCTGCACGGCGTCGACGGAGTCGCCCTTGGGGATGACGACGCCCTCCAGCCCCTTGCTCTCGGTGGCGTCGACCCGCACCGTCACCGGGGTGGCTGGCTCCGCGGTCACCTGCTGAAGGGTCGCGGCCTTGTCCTGCTCGCTGTTCTCGACGTTCCACGTGATCACGCGTTCGCCGCTGAGCTGGTCGCACGTGGCGGTGGCCTTGATGGTGGTGTGGTGCGCACTGGCTGGGGCGGCCACCGCGACGGCCCCGGTGAGGCCGATGAGGGCGGCCCCCAGGACGGCCAGGGGTCGCCGCAGCGACAGCTTCGGTCGGATCACGCGTACTCCCGGGTGAAGATGCTGAGGGGTTTGCGGCGTGGGGGCGGGCGCTGCCGGGACGCGGCCCGGGTGCGGTGCGGTCCGCGCCGGCGCCCTCCCGACGCCGCGGCCGGCGGAGACTCGCCGGCACGCGGCAGACCCTAGTGGGATCGCCCCGCCCGGCCCAGCGTCCACGTACGACGGACAAGGATGTTATCCATCTGAGATCCTTGATGTACGGGTCGTGATCAACCGGCCACTCGGCCGGGTCGTGCCCGGGTGGCTCGGCCCACCCCGCCCGTCGCGTAGCGTCATCCCCATGAGCAGGGGGAGACGGTGACCAGGATCGTGGCCGGCACGCTCGGCGGGCGGCGGATAGCCGCCCCGCCCGGCGCCGGCACCCGACCCACCTCCGACCGGGTCCGCGAGGCGCTGTTCAGCGCCGTCCAGGCCGAGGTGGACCTCGCCGGGGCCCGTTTCGCCGACCTGTACGCCGGCTCGGGCGCGGTCGGTCTGGAGGCGCTCTCCCGGGGCGCCGCGCACGTGCTGCTGGTCGAATCCGACCCGCGCGCGGCGCGGATCATCCGGGAGAACGTCGCCGCGCTGCGGGCCGCGCCGGCCGCCCGGCTGGTCACCGGCAAGGTGGCCGGCGTGCTGGCCGCCGGTCCGGGGGGCGAGCCGTACGACGTGGTCTTCGCCGACCCCCCGTACGCCCTGCCGGACGCGGAGATCGAGGCCATGCTCACCGCGCTGGTCGAGCGCGAGTGGCTGGCCCCCGACGCGCTGGTGGTCGTGGAGCGGTCCAGTCGGACCGGGCCGGTCGACTGGGTGCAGGGCATCACGGCTGAGCGCAGTCGCCGTTACGGCGAGACCACCCTTTGGTACGGTCGCCGATCATGAGACGTGCGGTGTGTCCCGGCTCGTTCGACCCGGTCACCAACGGACACCTCGACATCATCGGACGGGCCAGCCGGCTCTTCGACGAGGTGATCGTCGGCGTGCTGGTGAACCAGTCGAAGAAAGGCCTGTTCACCGTCGAGGAGCGGATCGACATGCTCCGCGAGGTGACCGCCTCGTACGACAACGTCCGGGTCGAGTCGTTCCGTGGCCTGCTGGTCGACTTCTGCCGGGCGCAGGAGGCCAGCGTGCTGATCAAGGGGCTGCGGGCGGTCAGCGACTTCGACTACGAGTTGCAGATGGCGCAGATGAACATCGGCCTCGCCGGGGTCGAGACGCTCTTCATGCCGACCAACCCGCTCTACTCGTTCCTCTCCTCCAGCCTGGTCAAGGACGTCGCCAAGTGGGGCGGGGACATCTCCTCGCACGTCCCCGACCGGGTCCGCACGGCCCTCCAGGCCCGGCTGGGCCCCACCCCGCCCACTCCCTGAGCGGGTCGGCGCGACGCGCCGGGCCGGGCGGTGGGGGAACCACTCGCTCGGGCGCGACATGATGGGTGGGGCGCCGAATCCGGCCGTAGCCCGCATCATGTAGGTCGGCCGAAGAACGACAGGAGTGAGGTACCGGTGGACCCGCTCGATCGCATCGACGAACTGATCGCCATGGTGGAGCAGGCCCGCTCCGTCCCGATGTCCCGGAACAACTGCATGGTCGACCGGGGCGAGATGATCGCGGCTCTGGACGAACTGCGCGCCGACCTCCCCGCCGACCTGCGCCGGGCCGCCGCGCTCCTGGAGGAGCGCGACAAGATCATGGAGGCGGGCAAGCGGGAGGCCGACCGGATCATCAGCGAGGGTGAGGCGGAACACGCCCGCCTGGTCTCGGTGAACGAGATCACGGTCTCCGCCGAGCACGAGGGCGCCCGGATCATCGCCGAGGCCCGCGCCGAGGCGCAGCGCCTGCGCGACGAGGTGGACGACTATGTCGACACCGCGCTGGCGAACTTCGAGCAGTTCCTGACCCGGGCACTGGCGTCGATAGAGCGCGGCCGGGACAAGATGCACGCGTTGCGGGAGATCGGCACCTTCGGTGGGGACGAGGCGGAACGCCCGCTACCCTTCTGAACGGCACCTCACCAGCCGACAGGCAGGGCGGGCGTCGCCCCCGGTTCGACGTTCCGGTGGTCGCCCAGGTAACCTTTTTTGTCGGCCTCTCACCGGCCGGAGTCTGACTATGCCCAAGCACTCGCCATCGACACTCGACCCCAGGTCGCCGCTGGTCCTCGACACGAGAGACCTGCCGCGTCGGCCTGGCGCGTTGCGTACGGTCAAGCGGATCGCCCCGGCACCGGCGGACCTCGGCGTGGAGTTGATCGGCGTGCCGGAGGGCGCGGACCTCGACCTCGACCTGAGGTTGGAGTCGGTGTCCGAGGGCGTGCTCGTCTCCGGGACCATCAGCGGTCCCGTCCGGGGCGAGTGTGGCCGGTGCCTGCGCCAGATCAACGACTCGGTGGTCGTGAACGTCCAGGAGCTGTACGCGTACGAGAACAGCGCCACGGACGAGACGACCGAAGAGGACGAGGTGGGCCGGATGCAGGGCGATCTGATCGACCTTGAGCCGGCGCTGCGGGACGCGGTGGTGTTGACGCTGCCGACCAACCCGCTCTGCCGGGAGGACTGCCCAGGGTTGTGCCCCGAGTGTGGGGTGCACTGGGACGATCTGCCGGCCGATCACAGCCACCAGCAGATCGACCCGCGTTGGGCGGGCCTGTCGCAACTGAACCGTACAGAGGAGTAGGAACCGTGGCCGTCCCGAAGCGCAAGATGTCGCGCAGCAACACCCGGTCCCGCCGGGCGAACTGGAAGGCGGCTGTGGTCGCGACCGTGGCCTGCCCGCAGTGCAAGTCGCCCAAGCTGCCGCATGCCGCGTGCTCCGTCTGCGGCACGTACAACGGCCGCCAGGTTCTCGAGGTCTGACCTGGACGCCGAGTGACGCCCCCGACCCCGGGTCGGGCGGCGCGCGCACCCTGGCGATCGCCCGGTGCCCCGGCTCCCTCCGACGCCGGCCGGCCCGATCCGGCCGGCGATCCGATGGAGCCGGGCACCGCGCGGATCGCCGTTGACCTCCTCGGCGGGGACGATGCTCCCGCCGTCGTGGTTGACGGCGCTCTGCGGGCGGTGCGTGCCGACCCCAGCCTGCACCTGCTGCTCGTCGGCCCGACCGAGGTCGCGGCCGCGGTGACCGACGCCCTCACCCCGGCGCAGCGCGCCCGGGTGACCGTCCGGCCGGTGCGGGCCGCGGCCGGCGCCACCGACCACACCCCCCGGGCCGACACCACGGTCCGCGCGGCCGTCGTCGCCGTCCGCGACGGCGCCGCCGACGCCCTCGTCTCCGCCGGTTCCACCGGCGCCACCGTCTCCGCCGCCGCGCTCGCCTTCGGCCGCTGGGACGACGTCCGCCGGCCCGCGCTGGTGGCGACCATTCCCGCCGTCGCCGGTCCCGTCGTCCTGCTCGACGTCGGCGGCTCGCTGGAACCCCGCCCGGTCACCCTCGTCCGGCACGCGGTGCTCGGCGCCGCGTACGCCGCGGTGGCGCACGCCGTCGCCGCGCCCCGGGTCGGCCTGCTCTCGGTGGGCACGGAGGCCGGCAAGGGCGACCGCTCCCGGCGCACCGCCGACCCCCTGCTCGCCGCCGTGCCGCTGCCCTGCGACGGCAGCTACGTCGGCCTGGTCGAGGGGTACGACGTCTGCCTCGGCGCGCGCGCCGATGTGGTCGTCACCGACGGGTTCACCGGTAACGTGCTGCTCAAGGCGATCGAGGGCGCGTACGCGATGGCCGGCGGCCCGCCCGCGCAGGGTGGGGCCCCCCGCGCGGCGGCCCTGCTCGGGGTGGCCGGCACGGTGGTGGTCTGCCACGGCGCCGCGGCGGCCGACGACGTCGCCTCCGGGATCGCCCTCGCCGCCCACCTGTGGCGGCGCGGCGCCACCGACCGGGTCCGCGCGCTGGTCGCCGGCGCTCCCGAGAACCTCTCGCACATCGACAGCAACGACACCGAGGTAAGCGCATGACCAACGACAAGCGGCGGCGTGCTCCCGTCGGTCACCTGGAATCGGCGTTCGGCGTGACGCTCGACCCCGAGCTGCTGGAGCGGGCCCTCACCCACCGCTCCTACGCGTACGAGAACGGCGGGCTGCCCACCAACGAGCGGCTGGAGTTCCTCGGCGACTCGGTGCTCGGCGTGGTCATCACCACGGCGCTCTTCCGCAACCACCCGGACCTGCCCGAGGGGCAGCTGGCCAAGCTGCGGGCCAGCGTGGTCAACATGCGGGCCCTGGCGGACGTGGCCCGGGGGCTCGGGCCGGACGGGCTCGGCGCGTACCTGCTGCTGGGCAAGGGCGAGGAGAGCACCGGCGGCCGGGACAAGGCGAGCATCCTCGCCGACACCCTGGAGGCGCTGCTCGGCGCGATCTACCTCCAGTACGGGCTGGACACCGCCGGCGAGGTCATCCACCGGCTCTTCGACCCGCTGATGGCGGAGTCGGCCGGCCGGGGCGCCGCGCTGGACTGGAAGACCAGCCTCCAGGAGCTCACCGCCGCGCTCGGGCTGGGCGTCCCGGAGTACCGCATCGAGGGCACCGGGCCGGACCACCTGAAGACCTTCACCGCCTGGGTGGTGGTGGCCGGCAACCGGTACGGCGGCGCCGAGGGGCGCAGCAAGAAGGAGGCCGAGCAGCGCGCGGCCGAGGCGGCCTGGCGGGAGCTGACCGCGCAGGCCGAGCGGGAACGGGCCGAGGCGGCCGCCGCCGAGTCGGCGGGCGACCCGGCCGAGGTGGGCCTGGGTCGTGCCTGAGCTGCCCGAGGTCGAGACCGTCCGGCAGGGCCTCGCCCAGTGGGTCACCGGCCGGCGGATCGCCGCGGTGGAGGTCCGCCACCCGCGGGCGGTGCGCCGCCACCTGCCCGGCCCGGACCACTTCGCCGCGGTGCTGGCCGACCGGACGGTGACCGACGTGCGACGCCGGGGCAAGTACCTCTGGCTGCCGCTGGACAGCGGGGACGCGCTCGTCGGCCACCTGGGGATGAGCGGCCAGCTGCTGATGCAGCCGGCCGAGGCGGCCGACGAGCTGCACCTGCGGGTCCGGTTCCGGTTCGCCGACGACGGTCCGCAGCTGCGCTTCGTCGACCAGCGCACGTTCGGCGGGCTCTCGGTCAGCGAGGGCGGCGCGGAGCTGCCCGGCGAGATCGCGCACATCGCCCGGGACCCGATGGACCCGGAGTTCTCCGACGCGGACTTCGTGGCGGCGCTGCGCCGGCGGCGTACCGAGGTGAAGCGGGCGCTGCTGGACCAGACCCTGATCTCCGGCGTGGGCAACATCTACGCCGACGAGGCGCTGTGGCGGGCGAAGCTGCACGGCGCCCGCCCGACCGACGCGCTGACCGGCCCGGCCGCGGCCCGGCTGCTCGGCCACGTCCGGGACGTGCTCGGCGAGGCGATCAAGCAGGGCGGCACCAGCTTCGACGAGCTGTACGTGAACGTCAACGGCGAGAGCGGCTACTTCGACCGGTCGCTGAACGCGTACGGCCGGGAGGGCGAGCCGTGCCGGCGGTGCGGCGCGCCGATCCGCCGGGAGGCGTTCATGAACCGGTCGTCGTACAGCTGCCCGCGTTGTCAGCCGCGCCCCCGGGGAGCCCTGAAGGGGTGACCCCGAGTGGGCTCGGGGTTGCGCCGGTGTGCCACGCCGGGCGCGCCCCGGCTTCCCACCCGGTTTCACCGCCTCTGCCCGGTTGACCCACCCGCTCCCGTCCGATCGGGCCGCTCCGGTCACGTCCGGGACGAGCCCGGGCCGTTCCCCGATGTCCCCGAACGCCCCTTTCCCTAGCGTCAGCAGGGTCGGCAGAGCGCGGACGTGCGGAGGGGGTCAGCGGATGGGCAGGAGACCGGTGACGGTGCGGGTGGCGCGGTGGAGCGCCGAGCACCCGTGGCGCGCGATCGCGCTCTGGGTGGTGTTCGTGGCGGTCTGCTTCGTCGGGGGCAACGCCGCCGGCCTGAAGGAGGCCACCGACGCCGACATGGCGATCGGCGAGTCGGGCCGGGCGGACATCATCGTCACGGCGGGGGACTTCGACGACCCGGCGGTGGAGAACGTCCTCATCACGCCCCGCTCCGGGGTGCTGCTGGACCGGTCCGCCGCGCAGGCCGCGGCGACCGACGCGGCCGAGAAGCTGCGGCAGGTCACCGGGGTGGCGTCGGTGGGGGTGCCGGTGCCGTCCCGCGACGGTGGCGCGCTGCTGCTGCCGATCACCATGTCCGGCGACCGGCAGGACGCCTCCGAGCGGGTCCAGCCGCTGCGCGACGCCACCGCCCAGGTGCAGCAGGCCCACCCGGGGCTGCGGGTCGAGCAGGTCGGTGGGCCGTCCATCAACAAGGCGCTGGACGACACCCTCGGCAAGGACTTCAAGCGGGCCGAGCTGCTCAGCCTGCCGGTGACCCTGGCCATCCTGATCATCGCGTTCGGCGCGCTGATCGCCGCCGGGGTGCCGGTGCTGCTGGCGCTCTCCTCGGTCGCCGCCGCGATGGGGCTCTCCACCCTCGCCTCGCACCTGGTGCCGGCCACCGACACCACGTCCAGCGTGATCCTGCTGATCGGCATGGCGGTGGGGGTCGACTACTCGCTCTTCTACGTCCGGCGGGAGCGGGAGGAGCGGGCCAAGGGGCGGTCCGGGCTGGACGCGGTGGAGATCGCCGCGGAGACCTCCGGGCACGCCGTGGTCGTCTCCGGCTTCGCCGTGATCATCTCGATGGCCGGGCTGCTGCTCGCCAACGACGCGGTCTTCTCCTCCCTCGCCGTCGGTTCGATCCTGGTGGTCGCGGTCGCGGTGGCCGGTTCGCTGACCGTGCTGCCGGCGCTGCTGGCCAAGCTCGGCCGCTGGGTGGACCGGCCCCGGGTGCCGCTGCTCTGGCGACTCACCGCGGCGCGTACCGACCGGCGCGGTCAGCCGGTGCCGCCGAGGTTCTGGCCGGCGGTGCTTCGCCCGGCCCTGAAGGCGCCGGTGGCCACCCTGGTCGTCTCGGTGGGCCTGCTGCTCGCCCTGGCCGCCCCGGCGCTGGGCATGAAGCTGAAGTTCCCCGGCATGGAGGACCTGCCCCGGAGCACCCCGGCGATGCAGGCGTACGACCGGCTCACCGCCGCCTTCCCGAGCACGGGCACGAGCCACACGGTGGCCGTCCGGGCGCCGGCCGAGCAGGCCGACCGGGTCCGGGCCGCGCTGACCGACCTGGCCGGCCGGGCCGGCGCCGACCCGCTCTTCGCCCCGGTCGAGGGGGACGGGCCGAAGATCGAGGTGTCGGCCGACCGCCGGGTGTCGGTGCTGGAGGTCGCCACCCCGTACGCCAGCCGGGACGACGAGGCGGTGCGTTCCCTGGACGAACTCCGCGGTGACCTGCTCCCGGCCGCGCTGCGCGGCATCCCCGGGGTCGAGTACGCCGTCGGCGGCGGGGTCGCCGCCAGTGAGGACTACGCGCAGCACGTGCGGGAGAAGCTGCCGATCGTGATGGCCTTCGTGCTGGCGCTGACCTTCCTGGTGATGACCTGGACGTTCCGGTCGGTGGTGGTCGCGGTCACCTCGATCCTGCTCAACCTGCTCTCCGCCGGCGCCGCGTACGGGCTGCTGGTCCTGGTCTTCCAGGGCGAGTGGGCCGAGGGGCTGCTCGGCTTCACCTCGATGGGGGCGATCGTCTCCTGGCTGCCGCTCTTCCTCTTCGTGGTGCTCTTCGGGCTCTCCATGGACTACCACGTCTTCGTGGTCAGCCGGATCCGTGAGGGCATCCGCGGCGGCATGGCGAACCGGGACGCGGTGGCGTACGGGATCACCTCGTCGGCGGGGGTGGTGACCAGCGCGGCGGTGGTCATGGTCGGGGTCTTCGCGATCTTCGCCTCGCTCAGCACGATCGACATGAAGCAGCTGGGCGTCGGCCTGGCCGCGGCGATCCTGCTGGACGCCACGATCATCCGCGCGGTGGTGCTCCCGTCGCTGATGACCCTGCTCGGCGACGCCAACTGGTGGGCCCCGCGTTTCCTGCGGGCCCGGGCCGACGCCCCGCCGGCCGACCCGCCGGCCCCGGCGCCGGAGCTGGTCGGCGCCCGCTGAGCGACCCGTACCGCCGGGGCCCGGACCGCGTCGCGGTCCGGGCCCCGGCAGGCCGTTCCCGGCCAGGTCGCCCGGGTCAGGGCAGCCGGCAGGGTTCGCGCCAGGAGTCCCGCTCGCGGGTCTTGCGGATCGACGAGAAGCCGTACCCGAGGGTGGTCACGCAGAACTGCTCCGGGGTGCCGGCGTACTCGACGTGGAACACCGGCTTCCGCGCGTCGGCGAAGGGCAGCAGCTTGGCGCACTGGCGCAGCCGGACGCACTCCTCGTTGACCGCGAAGTCGAAGTCGGGGGCCAGCGCGGCGACCTGTCCCACGTCGTTGACCAGTCCGGGGGAGAGGTCCAGGGAGCGGGCCAGGGTGGCCAGCCGCCGGTTGAACAGCAGCTGGTCGTCGAAGCCGAGCGGGAAGCCGGTGCGGTGGGCGTACCCGTCGGCGTCGACGAGGGCCACCGACCCGAATCCCTTGCCGCGGCAGAGCCGGAACCGGTCGGCCAGCACCGGTTCGAGGACGTCCCACCGGCGGATGTCGAGCCAGCGGCGCTGCGGTTGGCCGGTCGGGGCGCCGCGCAGCGCCGCGGGGAAGCGGCTGGCGTCCGGGTCGGTGCCGGCGTAGGACCCGACGGGGACGTGGCAGATCAGGCGGCGGTCCCGCCTCCGCAGCGCGGTGGTGTCGGCGGCGGTGACCCGGACCGGGTCGAGCAGGAAGACGTCGGCGTCGACCGTGACGTCGAGCGGGCCGTCGAGCTGCCACTGCCACTGCCACCGGTGCGCCAACGCGGTCGGCCAGGGGGTCGGCGCGCCCGGCGGGGTCAGCGGGACGACGCGGCAGGCGTACACCGGGGTGAGCAGGGTGAGCGCGACGGCGGTCGACAGGACCCGACGGGCCGCGCGGCGACGCGGCGGCCGGGTCTCGGCGCGGCGGGCTCGCCGCGGCCCCACGCGCCGCGCGCACGCTGGCAGCCGGATCCGCATCGGCAGCTCCCGGGTCCCGGCGGCGCCTTCGTCGCCGCACGCCTCACCCGGTCAAACGAGCGCCCCCCGCCGGCGACGTGGTCACGTCGCGACGGGGGGCGGGCGTCCGCCTCAGCGGGGGGCGGCGAAGACCTGGGTCCAGTACGGCCCGTTGCTGCTCGCGATGCCGACGCCGATCTCGGTGAAGGCGCAGTTGAGGATGTTCTCGCGGTGGCCGGTGCTGGTCATCCAGGCGTCCATCACCTCGGCGGGCGTCTGCTGGTTCCAGGCGACGTTCTCGCCGTAGGTGCGCCAGCTGTAGCCGACCCGGTCCAGCCGCTCGCCGGCGTCGCTGCCGTCGCTGCCGTCGTGCGACATGTCCTTGTTGTCGGCCTGGTCCTGGCTGTGCCGCTGGGCGGCGGTCATCAACTTGTCGTCGATGGTGACCGCGCCGCAGCCGGCCTTGGCCCGCTCGGCGTTGACCAGCCGGACGACCTCCTTGGCCTGGCTGCCCACCTGCGTGCCGCCGCTGGGGGCGCTGGTCGTGCCGCCGCCGGTGGGGGTCCGGTCGGCGCGCTGCCGGGAGGCGGCCGTGGTCCGCTTCGGCGCGGGGGTGGGCTTGACCGTCCGGCTCGGCGACGGGCTCGGCTTCGCGGTGGTCGGCGACGCGGACGGGGAGGCGGTGGGGGCGGCCGACGCCTCGCTCGGGGCCGCCGTGGTCGCCGGGACCACCGGGGCGGCGGCCACGGTGTCGTCGAACGAGGCCGGGTCGGTCCGCTCGTCGCCGCCGGGCAGCACGAGGGCGCCGACGCCGAGGCTGACCACGAGGGTGGCCGCGGCGGCGGCGCCGCCGATGACCAGGGAGCGCGGGAAGCGGCGGGGCTGCCGGTGCCGGCCCTGCGCCTCGTCGCTCGCCGGGCCGGCAACGGCCGCCCTGGGCGCGGTGAGGTCGACGGGCGGGACGGGCGCGGTGCGGTCCGGCTCGACGTACGGCCCACCCACGGCGGCGAACCCACCGGTGGGGGTGTCGGCCCACCGGTCGCCGGCGGGCGGGGCGAACCGGTGGTCCGGGGCGACGGTCCGGTCACCCGGTTGCCCCGGTTCGTCGCCGAAGAGGTACGCCGACCGCGGTTCGGTGCGGTCGTTCAGCCAGGCCGGCGGCTCGTCGCTCGGTTGCTGCGGTCGCCGGGGGGTGCCCTCCGGGTCGATCGGGTCGTTCCAGCCGTACACGCCTCTGCCTCCAAGGGTCGGTTGCGGGCCGGCGGTGACGCTACGGGCGGGCCGTGAGCTGCGGCAACGTGGCTAAGGAAGAGTTAAGGCGAACTCGACTCACGTGGTGACCGTACCCACATTCCCGGGCGTACAGTTAAGGAGTCCGGACAGAGCGTGTCCGAGCCTTGTGGCCCCCCGGCAAGTGGACAGGGTAGACGTGGAGATGATCTACGGCCTGCGAGAACTTGACGAAGGAGGGGGTATCGGCTCAATATGTAGGTGTCGCCAGTCGCGCCCGGTCATGCCCGCATATCGCTGGGATGACAGCCGCGAACACGAATGGGCGCGCGTTGGCCGGCCTTTCCGGCAGCGCATATCAAGGAGTCAGCATGGCGAAAGCCCTCTACGGCCACGTAGGTGCAGCGCCCGACCGGCGTCTGCTCGACGAGGTCACCCGTCTACGTTCCAGGGTCCAGGCACTGGAGTTCGAGATCACGCGGCTGCGCGCCGAAAATGATCGGCTCGCCGCCGCCGCGGCGGAGGCTGACGACCTCCTCCGGCTGGCTGAGCCGGCGCTCACCTGATCTCCAGATCTCCAGTCGGTTCCAAAACTGAATCGCACCACAGAAAGAACGCGCGCCGACACATATGTGCCGGCGCGCAGCTCTGTCTCCCCCCGTTTATCGACACGCAATTCCGCGATCTTGTCGTGAGTGGCGGCGTCCGCGCCGCCCCGCCGCCTCCCGAACTGCCGCCCGTCACCGCCACCCGAGGCGGGTCGCGTGCCGGCCGACCGGCGCTGACCGGTTAGTCTGCGGGTTCACCAGGGGCCGCGCAGCCCGCGCCGGTTCGGCGGCCACCGGACGAGGATCGAGAAGGTGCATCTCAAGAGCCTGACGGTGAAGGGCTTCAAGTCCTTCGCCTCCGCGACGACGTTGAAGCTGGAGCCCGGGATCACCTGCGTGGTCGGCCCGAACGGCTCCGGCAAGTCCAACGTCGTCGACGCCATCGCCTGGGTGCTCGGCGAGCAGGGCGCCAAGGCGCTGCGCGGCGGCAAGATGGAGGACGTCATCTTCGCCGGCACCGCCGGGCGGGCGCCGCTCGGCCGGGCCGAGGTCACCCTCACCATCGACAACACCGACGGCGCGCTGCCGATCGAGTACACCGAGGTCTCCATCACCCGCCGGATGTTCCGCTCCGGCGAGAGCGAGTACGAGATCAACGGCGACTCCTGCCGCCTGCTGGACATCCAGGAGCTGCTCTCCGACTCCGGCATCGGCCGGGAGATGCACATCATCGTCGGCCAGGGCCGGCTCGACGGGATGCTGCACGCCAAGCCGGAGGACCGGCGGGCGTTCATCGAGGAGGCGGCCGGCGTCCTCAAGCACCGCAAGCGCAAGGAGAAGGCGCTGCGGAAGCTCGACGCGATGCAGGTGAACCTCAACCGCCTGACCGACCTCACCGCGGAGCTGCGCCGCCAGCTCAAGCCGCTGGGCCGGCAGGCCGAGGTGGCCCGGCGGGCCGCCGCCATCCAGGCCAACCTGCGCGACGCCCGGCTGCGGCTGCTCGCCGACGACCTGGCCACCCTGCGTACCACCCTCGATCGGGAGATCGCCGACGAGACCGCGCTGCGCGAGCGGCGGGAGCAGGTCGAGGCGGAGCACGCCGAGGTGCAGGGCCGCCTCGGCGAGCTGGAGGCCGCCCTCGCGGAGGACGCGCCGCTGCTCGCCGCCGCCCAGGACACCTGGTACAAGCTCTCCGCCCTCCAGGAACGGTTCCGCTCCATCGAGCAGCTCGCCCGGGAACGGCTGCGCCACCTCAGCGCCGTCTCCGACGACGAGCGCCCCGGCCGGGACCCCGACCAGCTGGAGGCCGAGTCGCAGCGGGTCCGGGAGCAGGAGGAGGAGCTGCGCGAAGCGCTCACCGACGACCAGATCCGGCTCGCCGAGGCGGTCGAACAGCGCCAGGAGCTGGAGCGGCAGCTCGCCGCCGCGGAACGGGAGCTGGTCGCCGCCGCCAAGGCCATCGCCGACCGGCGCGAGGGGCTGGCCCGGCTCACCGGGCAGGTCAACTCGGCCCGCGCCCGCACCACCAGCGCCGGCGAGGAGATCGACCGGCTCGCCGCCGCGCACGCCGACGCGATGGCCCGCGCCGACAAGGCGCAGGCCGACCTCGACGCGGTCGCCGAGCAGTCCACCGAGGCCGACCGGGACAACGCCGACCTCGACGAGCGGCACGCCGAGGCGGTCGCCCTCCAGGAGAAGGCCCAGGCCGCCGTCCGGTCCCTCGCCGACGCCGAGCGGGCCGCCGAGAAGGACGCCGCCACCTGGAAGGCCCGCGAGGAGGCGCTCGCCCTCGGGCTGCGTCGCAAGGACGGCGCCGGCGCGCTGCTCGCCCGGGCCGGTGAGGTCCCCGGGCTGCTCGGCAGCCTGGCCGGCCTGCTCACCGTCGCCCCCGGCCACGAGGCGGCGCTCGCCGCCGCGCTCGGCGGGCTCGCCGACGCCGTCGCGGTCAGCGGCGTGGACGAGGCCGTCGAGGCGATGCGACTGCTGAAGATCTCCGACGCCGGCCGGGCCGGGCTGCTGGTCGGCAGCCCCGCCGGCCCCGGCATGGACGGCTCCGTCGACGCGCTGCGCCCCAAGCTGCCCGACCGCGCCCGCTGGGCGCCCGACCTGGTGGAGTGCTCGGCCGAGATCCGGCCGGCGGTGCACCGGGCGCTGCGCGACGTGGTGCTCGTCGACGACCTGGCCGCCGCAGCCGAGCTGGTCGCCGGCAACCCGGAGCTGCGGGCCGTCACGCCCGACGGGGACGTGGTCGGGGCGTACGCCGCGGCCGGCGGATCGGCCAAGGCGCCCAGCTACATCGAGGTGCAGGCTGCCGTCGAGGAGGCCCGCGCCAACCGGCTCACCGCCGAGCGGACCAGCGCCGAGCTGCGCGAACAGCTGGTCGACGCGCGCGCCGAGGTGGCCGCCGCCAAGGAGGCGGTGCAGCACGCCGCCGCCGCCAAGCGGGAGGCGGAGAGCCACCGCAACGCCGCCGCCCGTCGGCTCGCCGAACTCGGCGCCGCCGCCCGCTCCGCGAAGGCGGAGACCGACCGGCTCGGCGAGTCCCGCTCCCGCGCCGAGGCGGCCCGGGACCGCGACCTGCTCGCCCTGGCCGAGCTGGAGGAGCGGCTACGCCTGGCCGAGGCGACCCCGATCGACGCGGAGCCCTCCACCGAGGAGCGGGACCAGCTCGCCGCGATGGTGCCCCGGGCCCGGCAGAACGAGATGGAGGTCCGGCTCGCGGTGCGTACCGCCGAGGAGCGGGTCTCCTCGATCGCCGGCCGGGCCGACTCGCTGGCCCGGCAGGCCACCGCCGAGCGCGCGGCGCGGGAGCGGGCGGCCGCCCGGCGGGCGGCGCGGACCCGCGGCGCGGCGATCGCCCGGGCCGTGGTCGGCGGCGCCCGGGAGGCGCTCACCCGGCTCACCACCTCCATCGCCGCGGCCGAGGAGCACCGCGACGCCGTGGCGCGCGAACGCGCCGCCCGCGAGGCCGAGCTCCAGGAGGTACGCGGCGCGGCCCGGCGGCTCGGCGCGGAGCTGGAGCGGCTCACCGGCCAGGTGCACCGGGACGAGGTGGCCCGCGCCGAGCAGCGGCTGCGCATCGAGCAGCTGGAGGCGAAGGCGGCCGAGGACTTCGGCCTGGACGTGGAGACCCTGGTCGCCGAGTACGGCCCGACCCAGCTCGTTCCGCCCACCCCGGTGGACGTGGCGGCGGCCGAGCGGGACGGCCTGCCGGTGCCCGAGCCGGTCCGCTACGAGCGGCCGGTGCAGGAGAAGCGGGCTGCCAAGGCGGAGCGCGAGCTGGCCCTGCTCGGCAAGGTCAACCCACTGGCGCTGGAGGAGTTCGCCGCGCTGGAGGAGCGGTTCAAGTTCCTCTCCGAGCAGCTGGAGGACCTCAAGGCCACCCGGCGGGACCTGCTCACCGTGGTCAAGGACGTCGACGAGCGGATCCTGGAGGTCTTCGCCAGCGCCTTCGCCGACACCGCCCGCGAGTTCGAGCAGGTCTTCACCGTGCTCTTCCCCGGCGGCGAGGGACGGCTGATCCTCACCGACCCGGAGGACCTGCTCACCACCGGCGTCGAGGTGGAGGCCCGGCCACCCGGCAAGAAGATCAAACGGCTCTCCCTGCTCTCCGGTGGGGAGCGGTCGCTCACCGCGGTGGCGATGCTGGTGGCGATCTTCCGCGCCCGGCCCAGCCCGTTCTACATCATGGACGAGGTGGAGGCGGCTCTCGACGACGTGAACCTCGGCAGACTGATCACGCTGCTGGCACAGTTGCGGGAGAAGAGTCAGCTGATCGTCATCACCCACCAGAAGCGGACGATGGAGATCGCCGACGCGCTCTACGGCGTGACCATGCGCGGCGGGGTCACCCAGGTGATCAGCCAACGGCTCAACCGGGCCGACGACGACGAGCGGCAGCGCCGCGGCGAGGAGAACACGTAGTGGGTCGGGAACGCGCGACAGCGCTCCTGCTGGACTTCGACGGCGTACTGCGCCGCTGGGACCCGGCGGTGGCCGCCGGCGTCGAGCGGGAGTACGGGCTCTCCGAGGGTGTGCTCGGCGAGATCGCCATGCAGTGGAGCCGGCTCCAGCCGGTGCTCACCGGGCAGGTCCGGCACGCCGAATGGGTGACCAGTGTCGCGGACGCGCTCACCGAGTCCGTCGGCAGCCCCGAGCGGGCCCGGGCCGCCGTCGAGCAGTGGCAGCGGTACCGGGGCGAGGTCGACCCCGACGTGCTGGCCTTCGTGCGCGACGTGCGGGCCGCCGGCACCCGGGTCGGACTGGGCACCAACGCCACCGATCTGCTCGACTCCGACCTGGCCGCGCTCGGTCTGGTCGGCGAGCTGGACGTGGTGGTCAACTCCTCGGTCATCGGGGTGCACAAGCCGGCCAAGGAGTACTTCCAGGCGGCCTGCGAGGCGTTGGAGACCCCGCCGTCGCGGGTGCTCTTCATCGACGACGAGGACTGGGCGGTCCGCGGCGCCCGCGCCGCCGGCCTCTCGGCGCACCGCTGGTCCGGCCCCGGCGACCTGCGCTACCTGCGCGCCGCGCTGGCCGCCTGACCGTTCCGTCCCGGCTGCGGCACGCCGGGTGCTCCCGGTCGGACCGGGCCCCGACGTGCCGCGTCCCGGGTCGGGCCGGACGGCCGGTCACCGCAGCCCGGGTACCTCGGTGACGGTGAAGGGTGGTCGCGGGGCGGGGGCGTTGAGCTGGCTGTTGACCCAGAGCAGCCGGCCACCGTCCCGGGCGATCGTGGTCGGCGACTCCGCCAGGCCGGCCGGTCGGGACTGCCGGACGACCCGGGCGGTGCGACGGTCGGCGTCGAGGATCGCCAGGTTCACCGCGAAGCTCCAGCCGCCGTGGCCGTCGGGGAAGTTGACCACGCCGTAGAGCCGGTCGCCGGTCAGCAGCAGCCCGTCGGCGCCCAGCTGCCCACCGGCGACCGCGACCTCGCCGACCGTGCCGGTGCGCAGGTCGACCCGCCAGAGGCGCTCGGTGCCCGGCGCGCCGGTGCCCTGGTCGGCGACGAGGGCGATCCGGCCGTCGGCGGTGGCGACGATGCCGTTCAGGAAGCCCGGGGCGACGGGGAACCCGGCCGGCGTGAGCCAGGGGACGAGCTCGCCGACCTCCTCGCCGTGCAGGCCGGCCCGCCAGATTGTGCCGGTGGCCGAGTCCGTCACGTGGACGGCGTCCGCGGTGACCACCAGGTCGTTGAGGGCCGCGCCCGGCGCCGTCCGGCGGGCCAGCAGGGTGCCGTCGGGGGCGTGGACGAAGAGCGCGCCGGTGTCCCAGCCGGCGACGAAGAGCCGGCCCCGCCGGTCCAGGTGCACCCCGGCGGCGCTGCGGCGACCGTCGGCGCCACCGGGCAGGAACGGGCGCAGCGTCCGCTGCCGGACGTGACCCCGGTAGACCGCGCCGGTGGCGACGCTGGTGACGTACATGGTGCCGTCCGGCGCCACCGCGATCCCCTCGGGCAGCACCCCCGGCTCGTGGGAGACGACGTACGTGTCGGGTCGCCCACGGGCGGCGGAGGCGGGCTGCGGTACGGCGACGGTCAGGGCGGTGAGACCCGCGGTGGCCGCGGCGAGAAGCTTTCCCATGGGGTGAGGCTGCGGGCGGCGACGGCCGGCCTCCACCCCCTTTCAGGTGTGCCCGAAAGGTGACTAGCGTTCCCGGCGTGACGACCCTGCACCTCAACGCGACGGACCTCAGCCGCACCGTCCTGCGGTCCGCGCCGGCGGTGCTGCTGGAGCTGGGCGCCGCCGGCCAGCGCCTCTTCGAGACCGCCGTCCCGGAGCACCTCACCGCCTGGCGGGCCCGTACCCGGGCCGCGCTCCGCCCGCGGATGCGCCCCTACCTGGACCTGTGCCGCCTGCCCGGGTGGTTCCCGGATTTCCTCACGCCGCCCCGCCTCGGCACCGACCTGACCGTGGCCCTCGACGAGGTGGCCGCCACCCCGGCGGCGGCCCTGGAGGCGGAGCTGCGCCCCCGGATCGAGGCCGGGCACCTGCCGCCCCGGGTCGGCGCCCTCGCCGCCGGGGAACCGGCCGCCCGGCACCGGCTCCGGGCGGCGATGGTGGCGTTCCACGAGGTCGCGGTGGCGCCGTACTGGACGACGATCACGGCGGCGGTGCAGGCCGACCGCGCCGTGCGGGGACACACCATGGTGGACGCCGGCATCGACCGGGTGTTGCGCGACCTCAGCCCCTACCTGTCCTGGACGTCGTCCGGTGAGGGGTACCGGCTGTCGTACGAGTGCGGCTTCGCCCACCGGATCGACCTGACGCCCGCCGGCCGGGGGGTCACCCTGGTTCCGTCCTACCTGGTGCCGCGCCCGTGCGTCCTCGACGACCCGGCGGGCCCGCTCGTGCTGGCCTATCCCATCCGGCTCACCCAGCGCGAGCTGGCCAGCGGGAAACCCCTCGCCGACCTGCTCGGGCGGACCCGGGCGGCGGTGCTGGGCGCGGTCGCCGACGGCCCCAGCACCTCGCAGCTCGCCCGGACCGTCGGCATCTCGGTCGCCTCGGCCAGCCAGCACACCACGACGCTGCGCTCCGCCGGGCTGATCAGCACGGACCGGGTCGGCCCGGCCGTACGGCACACGCTGACCCCGCTCGGCGAGCACCTGCTGCGGGCCGGGCGCGCGCGGTGACGGGCGCCCGGCGGGCAGGTCACTCCCCGGTGACCCCGTCGATCCGCTCCCGCAGCAGGTCGGCGTGGCCGTTGTGGCGGGCGTACTCCTCGATCATGTGCACGTAGACCCAGCGGACGTTCATCTCGTCGGCGCTGCCGTCGCGGCGGGGCCGGCGGAACGTGTCGTCCAGCGACAGGCCGGCGACGGCCTCGCGGGCGGCGGCGACCTCGGCGGCGAAGGTGGCGAAGGTGGCCTCCGGATCGGCGTCGGCGACCGCGTTGAGGTCGGCGTCCGGGTCCTCCTCGCCGTCGTAGAGGCCGGGGATGTCCTGTCCGGCGGCCCGGATGCGGAACCACCAGCGCTCCACGTCCGCCAGGTGCCGGACCAGGCCGAGCAGGGTCAGCCCGGACGGCTCCACGCTCGGGGTCCTCAGCTGCTCGGCGGTCAGCCCGGCGCACTTGAGCAGCAGGGTCTGCCGGTGGTAGTCGAGCCAGCCCTCGAGCATGGTGCGCTCGTCGCCGACGTACGGTTCGGTGGTCCGGGTGATCTCCGGTGCTCTCCAGGTCATCGGGACATCCTGGCCCTCGGGTGCGACAGCCGCGAACGGTTATCAGCGGGTGCGCACCGTTTCCGGCCCGACCCGGTCAGAAGCTGTCGTTGAACCGGTGCAGCAGCCGGGCGAACTCCGCCACGTCCCGCCTCGGCCAGCTCTCCAACGTCCGGCGGATCTGGCCCAGCCGGGCGGCCCGGGCCGCGTCGAAGCGGCGGGTCCCCTCCTCGGTGAGGCTGAGCTGGGAGGCCCGCCGGTCGGTCGGGTCCGGGTCGCGGTGGACCAGGCCGAGCAGCTCCAACCCGTGGATCTGCCGGCTGAGCGTGCCCTTGCCGACGCCGAGCCGGGTGGCCAGGTCGGTCAGCCGGATCGAGCCGGACCGGCGCAGCCACAGCAGCAGCCCGTACGCGTCGGGCTCCAGGTTGGGATGCACCTCCCGGGCGATCTCCGAGGACAGGCCCCGCCCCCGGCGCAGCAGCGCGGTCAGCTCGTGCTCGACCGCGCGCAGGCTCTCGGGCAGGTGGTCCTCCACGGCACAGAGCGTACGGGCCGTGACATCAGTCCCCGGCGGCCAGTCGCTGGCGGGCCACCTGGCGCAGGTGGCCGTCGCTGGTGGTGCCCTCGATCAGCACCTCGGCCCCCCGGCCGGAGTGTTCGAGGGTGGCCACCGCGTTGCCGAAGTACGGCCCGGCCAGCTTCTTCCACCGCACGCTCGGTCGACGCACCCCGGCGGAGCGGGCCAGCGCCCGGGCCGCCGCGGCCGGCCCCGGACTCCACCCCAGCTTCATCAGCGGGCGCATCACCGCCGGCACCTGGTTGTGGATCGGAGAGCAGGTCAGCTGGTGCACCGGGGTGCGCACCGACGGGTCGTCGAACCGGACCCGGGCGACGTAGGAGTGGTGCACGTCGCCGGAGAGCACGCTGATCGAGGCCGGCGGCGCGTACGCCGGCCCGGCCCCGACCCGGTCGCCGGTCTCTCCCGGCGTGCCGCTGCCGATCCGGGCGAAGAGCGCGCCGAGGGCGTCGAAGGAGCGGCGGAACGCGGCCCAGTGCTCCAGGTCCCAGGCCCGGCGGATCTGCTCGGAGAGCCGGCTGGGCCAGCGGCGGCGGGAGTCGGCGAGGCGCTCGTTCCACGCCTCCACGTGGTGGATGGCGGGTGGCAGCAGCCAGGGCAGCGAGGTGCCGACCACCAGGTGGTCGTAGACGCCGTGCGCGCGGTCCAGGAACCAGGACCACTCGCCGGGCGGCAGCATCGCCCGGTTGCCCGGCTCCAGCACCCGGCTGCACCGGTTGTCGAGCATGACCAGGCGGGTCCGGCCCAGGTCGAGCGAGTAGCTCCACTGGTACTGCACGGCCCTCCAGCGCTCGGTGTCGTGCGCCTCGTCGGCCTCGCGGTCGACCCGTTCGCCGAATTCGCGCAACACCGAGGTGGCGTCCTCGGCGGCGACCACCTTGGCGTAGAGCGGGTCGTCGGCGATCTCGTCCGGGGAGAGGTTGCCCAGGTGCTGGTAGACCCAGTAGGAGGCGAGGCCGCTGCGGATCCGCTCGGCCCACCAGGGCTGCTGGCGCAGCTCCGCCCGCCAGGACGCCGAGGTGTTCCAATCGTCGATCACCTCGTGGTCGTCGAAGATCATCACGCTCGGCACGGTGGAGAGCAACCAGCGGATCTCCGGGTCGCGCCACGACTCCAGATAGAGCTTCGTGTACTCGTCGAAGCTCACCACCTGGTCGGTCGGGGCGTCCTTCGGCCGCCGCCGGCGCCGCTTGAGCAGCCGCCGCACCGTGGGCGAGGTCACGTCGGCGTAGACCTGGTCGCCGAGGAGCACCAGCAGGTCGGGCAGGGCGCCCGGCTCCGGCTCGGCCATCAGCCGCCGGGCGTACGCGTCGAGCGCGTCCGGGGGCAGCCGGCGCGTGGTGGCGTGCTGGGTGGTCTCCCGGCACGAGCCGAAGATCAGCTTCACCGGCTGGTCCCGGTCGTCGGCGGCCCGGGTCCGGATCACGCTGGGCGGGAAACCGCTCTTCGCCACCGGCCAGGCGAGCTCGTCGTCGATCAGCACCTCGTAGCTGGTGGCGCTGTCCGGGGTGAGCCCCTCCACCACCACCAGGGCGTAGTGGTGGTCGTACGCGGAGAAGGTCGGCGCCTGCCCGGAGGCGCCGTCGGCGGTGCGGACCCGGACCACCGCGGGCCCGCTGGTCTCCACCCAGACGGTCGCCCGCGTGCCGACGACCCGTCGCAGCAACGGGCCGATGAGCAGGCGGGAGCTGGGCATGGTGGCACCTCCGAGCAGAGAACGTTTCACCATTTCTACCCGGTCGGCGGGCCCGCCACCCCTGGCTGCGGCGAGCGTACCCGCAGCTCGTCCGCCTCCGGAGGCGGTGAGTGGGACGTGGCCGCCGCCATCTGACAGGATTTCGGCATGACGGAATACCTCCTCGTCGCGCTCGCCCTGCTCGGACTGCTGATCCTCGGCGGCCTCAGCCTGGTGGTGCCCCGGCTGCGCCGGCGCCCCGAGCCGCCGCTGCCGGAGACCGAGGTCGACACCCGGGCCGAGGAGGATCTGGCCGGTCCACCGGTGGAGGCGCCGGAGTCGGAACTCTCCACCGGCATCCTGGTCGAGCCGCCGGTCGTGGCGCCCCCGCTGGAGGTGCCGGAGCCGACCGCCGGCCGGCTGGTGCGGCTGCGCTCCCGGTTGTCCCGTTCCCAGAACGTCTTCGGCAAGAGCCTGCTCGGCCTGCTCAGCCGCGACCACCTCGACGAGGACACCTGGGAGGAGATCGAGGACGCCCTGATCACCGCCGACATCGGCATCGAGGCCACCCGCGACATCGTCGACCGGCTGCGCGAGCGGAGCCGGGTGCTCGGCACCCGCTCCGCCACCGAGCTGCGCGCCCTGCTCGCCGCCGAGCTGGTCAACGCCCTCGACCCGAGCCTGGACCGGTCCCTGCGCACCACCCCCAAGGACGGCAAGCCGGCGGTGCTGCTGGTGGTCGGGGTGAACGGCGCCGGCAAGACCACCAGCTGCGGCAAGATCGCCCGGGTGCTGATCGCGGACGGCCACAGCGTCACCCTGGGCGCGGCGGACACCTTCCGCGCCGCCGCCGCCGACCAGTTGCAGACCTGGGGCGGCCGGGTCGGCGCGGAGACCATCCGCGGCGCGGAGGGCGCCGACCCCGCCAGCGTCGCCTTCGACGCGGTCCGCCGGGGCATCGAGGCCGGCACCGACACCGTGCTGATCGACACCGCCGGCCGGCTGCAGAACAAGATCGGCCTGATGGACGAGCTGGGCAAGGTCAAGCGGGTGGTGGAGAAGCACGGCCCGATCGACGAGACCCTGCTGGTCCTCGACGCCACCACCGGCCAGAACGGCCTGGAGCAGGCCCGGGTCTTCACCGAGGTGGTCAACGTCACCGGCGTGGTGCTCTCCAAGCTCGACGGCACCGCCAAGGGCGGCATCGTGATCGCCGTGCAACGCAAGCTCGGCATCCCGGTCAAGCTGGTCGGCCTCGGCGAGGGCGCGGACGACCTGGCCCCGTTCGACCCCGTGCAGTTCGTCGACGCGCTGCTCGGCACCGAGCCGCTCGCCCGGGACGCGTAACCTCGCGGTGACGAACGACGATCGCGCCTACGCCGGTTGGCGGGACCCCCGCCGCGCGGCACCGGGCCTCGGGAGACCGTACGTGACTTCACAGGAGATCCCGCTGCACGGCGGGAACGTCAGCACCGTGGTCCGGGTGGGCGACACGGTCCGGCGCAACGCCGGACCGTGGACACCGTCGGTGCACGCGCTGCTGCGCCACCTTGAGTACGTCGGTTTCTCCGGCGCGCCCCGCGCCCTCGGCATGGACGAGCGCAACCGCGAGGTCCTGTCGTACCTGGAGGGGGAGTGCGGGGAGTACCCGCTGGCCCCGCACTGGGTCACCGACGAGGCGCTGGTGACGGTGGCGACCATGCTGCGGATGTTCCACGACGCCCAGTACGGCTTCGCCCCGCCGCCCGGGGCGGTCTGGCGCTCGTTCGGCCCGCCGCCCCCGGACACCGAGGTGATCTGTCACCACGACGCCGCTCCGCACAACGTGATCTGGCGGCCGGACGGCACCCTCGGGCTGATCGACTTCGACCTCGCCTCGCCCGGCGCGCGGATCTACGACGTGGCGTACGCGGCCTGGACGTGGGTGCCGATCTTCTCCGACCGGGACTCGATCACGCTGGGCTGGAAGCGCCCCGACCGGCCGCGCCGGCTGCGGCTCTTCGCCGACGCGTACGGGCTGATCCCCCGGGACCGGCACCGGCTGATCCGCACCATCCGCAAGCGGATCGTGGACCACGTGGAGGGCATCCGCCGGATGGCGGCGGCCGGGGAGCCGGCGTTCGTCCGGATCGTGCACAAGGGGCACCTGCGCCGGCCGATGCGCGACCTGCGGCTGCTCGACTACGAGCGGCACGCGCTGGAGCGCGCCCTGCAGTAGGCCGGCCGACCCCCCGCCGGGTGGCGCCAACCCGGTAGGGGCCGGCGACCATGATCGTGGTTCTTCACACGCCGGAAACAACCCGTCACGCCCCGGAAATCGAGGGGTGTCGGTGAAGGAAACAGCCGGAGGCGAGAGTTCCCGCCAACCGGCTGACGGGCGATGCTGCCAGGTACCAGTCGGATGGGAGGACTTCCACACCGAGAGGAGGCAGCGTGGAGATCAACACCGGCAACACCGCCTGGTTGCTCCTGTCGTCTGCGCTCGTGCTGCTCATGACGCCGGGTCTGGCCCTGTTCTACGGCGGGCTGAACCGGTCCAAGGGCGTACTCAACATGATGATGATGAGCTTCTCCGCGATCGGGCTCATCTCCGTTCTCTGGGTCATCTACGGCTTCACCCTCGCGTTCGGCACCAACGACGACGCGGGCGTCAACAACGTGATCGGCAGCTTCACCCAGTACCTCGGCACCGAGACCGACTTCATCGGCGAGGAGTGGCTCTTCCTCGGCGCGGGGACGGGCATCCCGACCTATGTCTTCATGGCCTTCCAGATGATGTTCGCCATCATCACGGTCGCCCTGATCAGCGGCGCGGTGTCCGACCGGTTGAAGTTCTCCGGCTGGCTGCTCTTCGCCTTCGCCTGGTTCACCCTGGTCTACGTCCCGGTCGCGCACTGGGTCTGGGGCGGCGGCTTCATCGGCGCCAAGATCAAGGCGCTGGACTTCGCCGGTGGCACCGCGGTCCACATCAACGCCGGCGCCGCCGCGCTCGCCCTGGTGCTGGTCCTCGGCAAGCGGCTCGGCTGGCCGCGGGAGAGCTTCAAGCCGCACAATGTGCCGCTGGTCGCGCTCGGCGCCGGTCTGCTCTGGTTCGGCTGGTTCGGCTTCAACGCCGGCTCCGAGCTGACCGTGGACGGCACCACCGCCGTCGCCTTCGTCAACACCCAGGTCGCCACCGCCGCCGGCCTGGTCGGCTGGATCATCGTGGAGTGGCTGCGCAGCGGGAGACCGACCCTGGTCGGCGCCTCCTCCGGCGCGGTCGCCGGTCTGGTCGCCATCACCCCGGCCTGCGGCTTCATCGCCCCGCTGCCGGCGGTGCTGCTCGGCCTGGTGGCCGGCGCGGTCTGCGCGGTGGCGGTCGGCCTCAAGTACAAGCTCGGCTTCGACGACTCGCTCGACGTGGTCGGCGTGCACTTCGTCGCCGGCTGGATCGGCTCGCTCGCCATCGGCTTCTTCGCCACCCTCCAGGTCAACTCGGCGATCGAGGGGCTGGGCGGCAGCGAGGGACTCCTCTACGGCGGCGGCTTCACCCAGCTCGGCCGGCAGGCGTTGGCCAGCGGCATCGTCTCGGTCTACTCCTTCGGGATGGCCCTGGTGATCGCGCTGGCCGTCAAGGCGCTGATCGGCCTGCGCTCCGACGCCGACGACGAGGTCGCCGGCATCGACGTGGCCGAGCACGCGGAGAGCGCGTACGACCTGTCGCCGACCACCGGCAGCGCCGGCAGCGGGGCGTTCGCGATGGCCGGGCTGGCCCCGGGCGCCGGGAGACCGGCCCCGGACGACACGGCCGCGCCGGCCACCGCGCCGGTGGACGAGAAGGTCGCCGGTTAACGTTCCTGGGATGGAGGGGTTGGACATGAAGCTGGTGACCGCGGTCATCAAGCCGTACCAGCTGGACGCGGTGAAGGAGGCCCTGCACGCCCTCGGCGTGGCCGGCCTGACCGTCAGCGAGGTCCAGGGGTACGGGCGGCAGAAGGGGCACACCGAGGTCTACCGGGGTGCCGAGTACACGGTCGAGTTCCTGCCCAAGATCCGGGTCGAGGTGCTCACCGACGAGATGGACGTCGACAAGATCGTGGACGCGATCGTGGCGGCGGCCCGGACCGGGAAGATCGGCGACGGCAAGGTGTGGGTGACCGGCGTCGAGGAGGTCGTCCGGGTCCGCACCGGCGAACGCGGCCTCGACGCCCTGTAGGGAGAGGCCACCCCGATGACCTCGTCGATCAGGAGGAACGCGTCAGGGAACACCGGTGACGGCGACGCGAACCTCCTGGTCGACGGGGTCGTCGGCGTCCCCGGGGGCGTGGGGGAGGAGGCGCGGGCGGCGCGGGCCGCGGCGTTCGACGGATGGCTGGCCCGGCTGGTGCCCGAGCGGCCGGGGGTCGCCCTGGTGGCGGTCGGCGGGCTGGGGCGGCGGCAGTGCGCCCCGTACGGCGACCTCGACCTGGTGCTGCTGCACGCCGGCGTGCCCGGCATCGACGAGCTGGCGGCGTCGCTGTGGTACCCGATCTGGGACGCCGGGCTGCGACTGGACCACTCCGTCCGCACCCTCGCCGAGGCGCTCTCGGTGGCCCAGGACGACGTCAAGGTCGCCCTCGCCCTGCTCGACGCCCGCTTCGTCGCCGGTGACCGGGCGCTCGCCGCCACCCTCACCCGGACCGCCACCGACCACTGGCGGCGTACCGCCGTCCGCCAACTGCCCAGCTTGCGGGAGATCACCGCCGCCCGCTGGCGCACTCACGGGGAGTTGGCCTTCCTGCTGGAGGGCGACCTCAAGGAGGCCGCCGGCGGGCTGCGCGACGTGGGCATCCTGCGGGCCATCGCCACCGCCGGCATCACCGACGCGCTGCGACCCGCCGTCCGCGCCGCCCACCGGCGCCTGCTCGACACCCGCGACGCCCTGCACCGGCAGGTCGGCCGCCGGGTCGACCGGCTGGTCGCCCAGGAGCGCGCCGGAGTGGCCGCGCTGCTCGGCCTGCGCCAACCCGGGGCGTCCGACGGCCCGCCGCGACCGGCGACCGGGGACGACGGCGACGCGCTGCGCGTCGGCCACGGCGACGCCGACGCACTAGGCGTCGGCCACGGCGACGGCGACGCGCTGCGCGTCGGCCACGGCGACGGCGACGCGCTGCTGCGCCGGGTCGCCGGTGACGCCCGCACGGTCAGCCACGCCCTCGACGACGCCTGGCGCGCCGCCGACCGGCTGCGCTCCGGCCGCCGCCGGGGCGCCGACGGCCGCCCGCAGCGCCGTCCCGTCGCCCGGGACGTCGTCGAGCACGACGGTGAGCTGGTGCTCGCCCGCACCGCCATCGGCGCCCGCCCCGACCCGAGCCTGTCGCTGCGGGTGGCCGCCGCGGCCGCCACCACCCGGCTGCCGATCGCCCGGGCCACCTGCGAGTGGCTCGCCGCGTACTGCCCGCCGCTGCCCGCGCCCTGGCCGCCGGCCGCCCGCGCCGCGCTGGTCACCCTGCTCGGCGCCGGTCCCGGCCTGGTGCCCGCGTGGGAGACCTGCGACCGGTACGGGCTGATCGACGGCTGGCTGCCCGAGTGGACCCGGCTGCGCAGCCTGCCCCAGCACAACCCGGTGCACCGGTTCACCCTCGACCGGCACCTGGTGCAGACCGCGTACGAGGCGAGCCGGCACACCCGCGACGTGGACCGCCCCGACCTGCTGCTGCTCGGCGCGTTCCTGCACGACATCGGCAAGGGACTGCCGGGGGACCACAGCACCGTCGGTGCGCCGCTGGCCGAGGCGATGGTCACCCGGATCGGCCTGCCCGCCCCCGAGGCGGCGCTGATCGGCACGCTGGTGCGGCTGCACCTGCTCCTGCCCGACGTGGCCACCCGCCGCGACCTCGCCGACCCGGTGACCATCGCCGGCGTGGCCGAGCGGGTCGGCGACACCACCACCCTGGACCTGCTGCACGCCCTGGTCCGGGCCGACGCGGCGGCGACCGGGCCGGCCGCCTGGTCGGACTGGAAGGGGCGGCTCGTCGCCGAACTGGTCGCCCGGGTGCGTACCGCGCTGGACACCGGGGCGCTGCCCGCGCCCCCCGCCCCGGACCCGGCGCTGGTGGCGGGGCCGCTGCCGGTCGTACACCTGACCGGGGACCGGGTGTCGGTGGCCGCGGCGGACCGGCGTGGCCTGCTCGCGACGGTCGCCGGGTGTCTGGCCCTGCACCGGCTGGAGGTGCTCTCCGCGGACGCCGCCACGGTCGACGGCCGGGCCCTGGTCCAGTGTCGGGTGCAGCCGCGCTACGGGCTCGCGCCCGACCCGATCGCGCTCGGCGCCGACCTGCGCCGCGCCGTCGACGGCGACGTCTCGGTGACCCAGCGGCTGCGCGGCCGGGCCCTCGCCGCGCGCGGGGAGGGCGCCGCCCCGAGGGTGGTGTGGCACCGTGAGGCGGCCACCGACGCGGTGCTGCTGGAGCTGCGCGCCGCCGACGCGGCCGGACTGCTGTACCGGGTCACCTGCGCCCTCGACGAGGCCGGCGCGCAGGTCCGGGCGGCCCGGATCTCCACCCTCGGCGCCGACGTGGTGGACGCCTTCTACCTCGTGGGCGGCTGGCCCGGCGACGCCGAACGGGCCCGCCTGGAAGCGGCCGTCCTGGCCGCTGTGTGAGGGCCCCTCCCGACACCTCGGCCTACGTCCGGCGACGTAGGAAAAGGGTCGCCCGCGGGGCGACGAGCAGCGGGCCGGCGGGCGGCACGCTCAGGGCATGAACCTGCCAGTGCAGACCCAAGGGCTCACCAAACGGTACGGCGGGCTGACCGCCGTGCGGGACCTCGACCTGGCCGTCCGGGCCGGCGAGGTGTACGGCTTCCTCGGCCCGAACGGCGCCGGCAAGACCACCACCCTGCGCATGCTCCTCGGGCTGGTCCGCCCCACCGCCGGCACCGTACGGCTGCTCGGCCGGCCACCCGCCGCCGGAGGACTCGGCGGGGTCGGCGCGCTGATCGAGGGGCCGGCCTTCTACCCCTACCTCTCCGGCCGGGACAACCTGCGCGTGCTGGCCCGCTACGCCGGCGTTGGTCCGGGGCGGGTGGCCCTGGTGCTGGACCTGGTCGACCTCACCGACCGGGCCGGCGACCGGTACGCCGCCTACTCGTTGGGCATGAAGCAGCGCCTCGGCGTGGCCGCCGCCCTGCTCAAGGACCCCCGCCTGCTGATCCTGGACGAGCCGACCAACGGCCTCGACCCGGCCGGCATGGCGGACATGCGCACGCTGATCCGTCGGCTCGGCGCCGGCGGCTGCACCGTCCTGGTCTCCAGCCACCTGCTCGGCGAGGTCGAGCAGGTCTGCGACCGGGTCGGGGTGATCTCCCGGGGGCGGCTGATCGCCGAGGGGAGCGTGGCGGAGCTGCGCGGCGCCACCGGCCTGCGGGTGCTCGCCGACCCGCTCGACGCGGCCGCCGCCCGGGCCGGGGAGCTGGTCGGGGCGGAGCGGGTACGGGTGGTCGACGGCGGGCTGGAGCTGACCGTGGAGCCGGAGCGGGCCGCCTGGCTCAACGCGGAGCTGGTCGGCGCCGGCGTGGCGGTCCGCGAGCTGCGACCCCGCGAGCGGGACCTGGAGCAGGTGTTCTTCGACCTCATCGAGAAGGGAACGGCCGATGTCGCGTAGCTTCCGGGCCGAACTGGCCAAACTCGTCCGAAGGCCGGCGTCCTGGCTGCTGCTGGCCATCACGCTGATGCTCTCGCTGATCTTCACCTACGTCTTCCCGTACGCGAGCATCGCCGGCGGGACCGCCGGCCCGAACACCGACCGGACCCTGCCGATGCTGCTCCCGGACCACCTGGTCGGGAACTCGCTCGGCGGTCTGCCGGTCTTCCTCGGCGCGATCATGCTGATCCTCGGCGTCCTCGTCGTCGGCGGCGAGTACGGCTGGGGCACCTGGAAGACCGTCCTGTCCCAGGGCCCCTCCCGGCAGCAGGTGTACGCCGGCAAGCTGCTCGCCCTGGCCGCCGCCGCGCTGGTCGTGGTGCTCTCCGTCTTCGCCGTCGGCGCGGTGGCCGCCGCGCTGATCGCCGTCGCCGAGTCGCAGCCGGTGGCCTGGCCCGGCGCGGGGGACCTGCTCACCGGGATCGGTGCGGGGTGGCTGATCGCGACGATGTGGGCCATGCTCGGTGCCGTGCTCGCCGTCGCGCTGCGCGCGGTCGCCCTGCCCGTCGGGCTGGGCCTGGTGTGGCTGCTCGCGGTGCAGAACCTGCTCGCCGCGATCGCCGCGCCCCTGCTGGACTGGGTGGCGCAGATGCAGAAGGGTCTGCCCGGCCCGAACGCGGGTTCGCTGGCTGCGGCGCTCGGAGCGGCCGGGGACACCCCCGGGGTCGCGATGGTCGTCGGCGGCGGGCAGGCCGCCCTCGTCGTCGCGGCCTACCTGGTCGCCTTCGCGGCCCTGGGCGGGCTGCTGCTGCAGCGCCGGGACATCGACTAGGCCGGGCGGGAGGGGACGGGTGGACCGGAACCGCGGTACCGGGTGGGGTGACGGGCTCCTGGACGCCGTCGTCGCCCTGGTGCTGCTCGGCATCGGACTGGTCGGCACCGGAGCGGCCGGCGCCGAGCAGGGGGTCGGCACCGGCCCGGCGACGTACCCGTTGGTGGTGGTGGCCGCGCTGGCGCTGGCGGTGCGCCGGCGCTGGCCGCTGGCGACCCTCGCCGTGACCACCGCCGCCAGCACGGCGTATCTGGTGCTCGGCTACCCGTACGGGCCCATCCTGCTGTCGCTCTTCGTGGCGGTCTACACGGTCGCCGCGTACCTGCCGCTGCGGAGCGCGGTGGTGGCCGGCGGGGTGGCCCTCGCCGCGCTGCTGGTGCACGTGCTGGTCGGGGTACGCCCGCCCGGGGTGCTCGGCGCGATGCCGGCCGCCGCCTGGGTGGTGGTCCCGTTCGCGGTCGGCACCACGGTCCGGCTCGCCCGGGAGGCCGCGGCCCGCGGCCGGGTCGACGAGGCCCGCCGGCTGGCCGACGCCGAGCGGCTGCGGGTGGCCCGGGAGGTGCACGACGTGGTCGGGCACGGCCTCGCCGCGATCCACCTGCAGGCGGAGATCGCCCTGCACCTGCTGCCGAGGAAACCCGAGCAGGCCGAGGCGGCGCTCACCGCGATCAGCCGCACCAGCAAGGAGGCGCTGAACGAGCTGCGGGTGACGCTCACCGTGGTCCGGCGGGACGAGGCGGCCGACGAGCGGGCGCCGACGCCGGGGCTGGCCCAGCTGCCCCAGCTGCGCGACCGGCTGGCCGGCGCGGGGGTGCCCGTCACCGTGGAGGTCACCGGGGAGCCCCGGGTCCTGCCGGTCGCCGTCGACCTGGCCGCGTACCGGGTGGTGCAGGAGTCGTTGACCAACGTGCTGCGGCACGCCGGCCCGGCCACCGCCACGGTCCGGCTGCACCACGCGCCGACCGGCGTGGAGGTGGAGGTGACCGACACCGGCCGGGGGGCCGTGAGCGGCCCGGGAGGCGGTCTCGGCCTGGCCGGCATGCGGGAACGGGTGACCGCACTGGGCGGCACGTTCACCGTCGGCCCCGGACCCGGCGGCGGGTTCCGGGTGTCGGCGACCCTGCCCGTGGAGGAGGCTCAGTGATCACCGTGGTGCTCGCCGACGACCAGGCCCTGGTCCGGATCGGGCTGCGCGCCCTCGTGGAGAGCGAGGACGACCTGACCGTGGTGGGGGAGGCCGCCGACGGGCTCGACGCGGTCGCGCTGACCCGGCGGGAACGCCCCGACGTGGTGCTGATGGACGTCCGGATGCCCGGCGTCGACGGCATCGAGGCGACCCGCCGGATCGTCGCCGACCCGGACCTGGCCGGCACCCGGGTGGTCGTGCTGACCACCTTCGAACTCGACGAGTACGTCTTCGACGCGCTCCGGTACGGCGCCAGCGGCTTCCTCACCAAGGACACCCGGCCGGCCGAGCTGCTGCGGGCGATCCGGCTGGTCGCCGAGGGGGAGGCGCTGCTGTCGCCGTCGGTGACCCGACGGGTGGTCCGGGAGTTCGCCACCCGGCCGGCCCGGGTGCCCCGACCGCATCCCCGCCTCGGCGCGCTCACCGACCGGGAGCGGGAGGTGGTGGCGCTGGTCGGGGAGGGGCTGAGCAACGCCGAGATCGCCGACCGGCTGGTGGTCAGCCCGGCCACCGCGCGTACCCATGTGAGCCGGGCCATGGTCAAGCTGGGCGCGCGGGACCGGGCCCAGCTGGTGGTCTTCGCCTACCAGTCGGGGCTGGTCTCGGGCTAGCCCCCCGTCGGTCGCCGACGCCTGCGCCGGCCTGCTCCCATCGGCGGTCGCGCAGGCGTCAGCGACCCTCCTCATGCGGCCAGGGTCAGCTACCGGGCCTTTTCTGCGGGTGGGCGGCGAGCCACTCCTGAATGGTGTCGTCGCGCACCGCGGCGAACATTTCCTTCGCCTTGGCGTCGTCGAGCTTGACCGCCGATCCGGCGTGCGTCTTCAGGCTGGCGCTGGTGTACGGGACCGTGGCGAACTTGATGTTCGCGGGCTTGATGCCCTTGGCGGTGAGCGCCAGTTCCTTCAGGTCGAGGTTCTTGTCGATGGTCAGCGACTCGGCAGCGGTCAGCAGCAGTTCGTCCAGCTTCAACGGGTTGGTCAGCATGCCCTCGGCGGAGGCCTTCTCCGCGATGGCCTTGACGACCAGCTGCTGGTCGTGGATGCGTCCGAAGTCGCCGCCGGGCACGTTCTTACGCTGACGCATGAACTCCTCCGCCTCCGCCCCGTCGAGCTGGTGGCAACCCTTCTCCCAGACCTTCTCCGAGAAGGTCGACCGGACCGTGTACGGGATGCAGACCTGGACACCGTCGACCGCGTCGACCATCTTGTTGATGCTGGCGAAGTTGGCGATCAGCGCACCGTCGAGCCGCACGCCGGTCAGCTTCGTGATGGTCTTCGCCGCGTGCGGTGCGCCGCCGAAGGCGAACGCGGCGTTGAGCTTGTTCATGCCGCCGTGCCAGCCCTCCGCCGGCGGCACGTCGACGTAGCTGTCGCGGGGAATCGAGACGATGGTGGCACGGTCCAGGTTCTTGCTGAAGTGCACCAGCATGATGGTGTCCGACCGCTGCCCCGCGTAGCGCCCCTCGTCGGCCTCGCCCTCGCGTGAGTCGGTGCCGAGGAGCAGCAGGTTGAGCGGGCCGCTCTTCCAGCGCTGCTCGTCCTTGGGCTCGGCCGCCCCGCCGAGGAGGTCCTCCTGCTTGGCCTTGCCCTCGTAGCGGTTGACGAGGGTGAACGCTCCGACGCCACCGCACGCCCCGGCGACGAGCAGCGCGGCGAGCAGGACGATGAGGACCTTCTGCCAGCGCTTCAACGCGCGGAATCCCTTCGCCCGAGGAGGCTCGGGCGACATGGCTGCGGTCGACGCGTAGTACATCTGATCCTCAATGTGGATGCTGCGGGGAGAAGCTCTTGATCCAACCGGCAATTACCGGTCTCCTCAAGCGCGGAGCCCAGTGGTGACCAGCACACTGGGCATGAACGGCTGATGGGGCGGCGCAGGAAGGGCCGAACGCTCTGCTTATTCAGCCGATCGGGCCAGGGGTGTGGCGCCTTGCCGAAGCCAATTAGAAGGCGCACGAAAGCTGCCAAAACGGGCATTGGATGCCCCTTTATGTCTTTTTTGCTACTTATGCGGACCGGATGTAACGCTTTACGGCTGTTGACAGGCGTATCGCGATGAGGTGTATTGGCCCGCGTTCGTAGGCGGTGATGATCACTGCCGCACGCCCCCGCGCAGGGACTCTGCCGGGCCCAGGGCGTACTTCCAGACTGCCGAAACCGGAGGTGCCGGGTGGATTCCGCCACGCCACATGAGGGGATCGTCATCCCTTCCGCCTTCTGTGGCGGGATGACGTCCGCAACGCACGGCGGGGTCGGCGCACGAACGAGAACCGGCAAGCAATCGTGACGACGAACGCCCTGCCACATCACGGGATTCCGGCCCCCACGGCGCTCGCCGGCAAGTCCGTCGCACTCGTCCACGAGTGGTTCAGCGCGACGGGCGGCTCGGAGCAGGTCTACCTCCGCATGGCCGAGGTCGTTCCGCATGCCCGACGGTTCGTGCTCTGGAAGGAGCACGACGTGGCTGAGGAGGCCGAGGACATGCAGGAGTCGTGGATGTCCCGGACCCCGCTGCGGCGGAGCAAGGCCCTCGCACTGCCGGTCATGCCGCTCACCTGGCGCACTCTCACGCGCGACAGCTATGACGTGGTCATCTCGTCCAGCCACGCCTTCGCGCATACGGTCAAGCTGGGCGACTCGCCGGAGACTCGTTATCTGAGCTACGTGCACTCCCCGGCCCGGTACGTCTGGAGCCCAGAGCTGGATCAGCGCGGAGCGCAACCGCTTCTCGCTCCGATGCGCCGAGTCCTGCAGGCGAGCGACCGGCGCCTGAGCCGCCACGTGCACAGTTACGCGGCGAACTCCCGCGAGGTCCAGGGCCGGATTCGCCGCTACTGGGGCCGGGAGGCGCGCGTCATCAATCCTCCCGTCGACGTCGACTTTTTCGCCGACGCCCCGGAAGTTGTCAAGCAACAGGGGCGCGACTACCTGCTGGGCGTCGGGCGGTGGATCAGCTACAAGCGATTCGATCTGATGCTGGAGATTGCGGCCGAAGTCCGGCTCCCCCTGGTTCTGGCCGGCTCGGGGCCGGAAGAGGCGGCGCTTCGCCGCCGGGCGGAGCGGCTGGATGTTCCGGTCACATTCGAAATCCGGCCGACGAATGAACGACTGCGGGAGCTCTACTGGGGTGCCCTGTGCCTGCTGTATCCGGGGCACGAGGACTTTGGGATGATTCCGGTCGAAGCGCAGGCCTGTGGCACGCCGGTAGTCGGCCTCGCCCGCGGCGGGCTCCTCGAGACCGTCGAAGAGGGCCGGACCGGCTACCTTGTCGACGGGTTCGAGCCGTCGGCCTATGCCGCGCGGATACGCCAGGTGTCCGAGCTATCCACCGAGGCGGTTCTCACCAACGCACACCGCTTTTCCGTGAGCGCCTTCCAGTCAAGTCTGGCGTCCTGGATCGCCGATAACGCCTGAAGGGCTTGAATCTGTGTCACATTCCGCCGAAGGGCATTCGGGTGCGGTCAACGTACTCGTGCTCGGCACCGCCGAGTGGGATTCGCCCATCGCTACCAACCAGCACTACGTGGTCCGGGAACTCGCCCAGGCCTTCGATGTGACGTTCGTCGAGTCCTTGGGCCTCCGCCGGCCCAAGCTGGAGCCGCGCGACCTGAAGCGGATGGCGCAGCGGTTGCGCAGGTCCATGTCGAGCGTCCAGCGATCCGCTCGATCCAGGCCGGAGAACGTCCGGATCGTCTCACCCGTGGTGGTGCCCCTTCACCGCGCCCCGACCCGCCCTGTCAACCGGGCGCTGCTGCACCGCTCAGTCTCCGACTGGGTGAACAGCAGCGGTCCGCGCGTGCTCTGGACCTTCACCCCCGTGACGTACGGACTGGAGGCCCTGGCCGAGCTGACGGTGTACCACTGCGTGGACCTGCTGGCCGAGTTCCCCGGTATCGACGGTCCGGCCGTCCGGCGAGGGGAGGAAAAGCTCTCCTCGCGGGCTGTTCTGGCGATCGGGACCAGTCACGCTGTGGCCGACCACCTCACCGCGGTTGGCTTCCCGACGGTGCGCCTCTTGACCAACGTGGCCGACACCGTCGTGTTCGAGTCCGCGAGCCTGCCGGCGGAACAGCGGCGCCCTGCGGCGCTCTTCGCCGGGAACCTGTCGCCGCACAAGCTTGACTTCGACGTGCTGAAGTCCCTGGCCACGGCGCTCAAGGGGCGTGGCGACCTGCTGCTCGCCGGTCCCATCGCCGCCGGCGGCGGGGGCTACGACCGGCAGGTCGAGGAGTTGACGAGTCTGGGAGCGCGCTACCTAGGCGTCCTCGACCTTCCGGCACTCGCGGCGGTCGCTGGTCAGTGCACCGTCGGTCTGGTCCCCTATGCCCTCAACGCATACACCCAGGGTGTCAGCCCCCTCAAGTGCTACGAATACCTGGCGTCGGGCATGGCGGTTGTCAGCACCCCCCTGCCTGAGGTTCGCAAGGTCGCCGACGACAACCCGCATGTCTCGGCAGTCGAGCCGCAGGAATTCCTTGACCGGGTGCTCGCCGCGCTCGCCCCCCCCACGGACAGTGCCCGCCGCGACAGGATGGTGCGTGCTCGGCAGGGAAGCTGGTCCGAACGCGGCCAGCTCCTACGTGATCTCCTTGCGTCCCTGCTGACGTCCTCGACGAGGGAGTTGCCATGAGAGTGCTGTACGTGACGTGGCGGTTTCCGAAGCTGTCCGAGACCTTCGTGATGAACGAAGCGCGGGAGTTGTTGGCGAAGGGCGTGGACGTCCGTGTCGTGTCGCTCCGGACGCCGGAATTCCCGCCGCCGCCCGACCTGGCGGAGCGCGTGCTGCAGGTGCCGGCGATCGATCTCGGGCGCGGCCTGCTGTCACCGCCACTGCGCGATATCTATGACGACGACTACCGGGTGAGGCTGCTGGCGCCGGCGTACGCCAAGGCGATCGTCCGAGCCCTGGGTTCCTGGCGGCCGGACGTCGTGCACTGTCACTTCGTCAACCGACCTGCGCCCATCGCACTGAAGGTCGCCCGAGACATGGGTGTTCCTTGCACGCTGGTCGCGCACGCGGGCGACTGGATCGTCGACTGCACCCCGCGCGCCCTGGCGAGCAAGGTGGAACACGCCGATCATGTCTTCACGATCAGCCATGTGACTTCGAAGTCGTTGGCCGAGAAGATCGGGGGCGCGGGCACCGAGAAGATGAGTGTCCTGCGAGCCAGCTACCGCTTCGCACCCTCATCGGCTGACCTTGACCTGCCTCCGCGATACGTGATCTCGGTGGCGCGGCTCGTGCCCAAGAAGGGGCTCGACATCGCGATCAAGGCGATCGCGCGGGCGAGGGTGAACGGTGCCGAGATACCGCTGGTGATCATCGGTTCTGGCTCGGAGCTGGAGGCACTCCGGGATCTGGCGGCCCGGCTGCGTGTCGGCGACCTCGTCCGATTCCTCGGAGCACGGCAGGCCGCTGAGACGCAGAAGGCCATTCTGGGCGCTCAGGCCATGCTCCTGCCGTGTCGCGTGCTCACTGACGGTGACGCCGACGGAATCCCCGTGGCGCTGATGGAGGCCGGCGCGGCTGGCATAAGTGTGATCACTACGCCGGTAGCCGGAATTGGTGAACTCATCCAGGACGGCGTCAGCGGTTGTCTCGTCGCACCGGAGGATGTCGACGCCGTGGCGGACAAGCTGATCGAGTTGTGGCAGGACGACGCGAAACGGGAGCGGATCGGTCGCGCGCTACAGGCAGCAGTACGTGAGGAGTTCGCGCCTGAACTGCAGGCGTCTCGGTTGATCAGCCAATGGTCGACGCTGGTCGAGAACCACGCGAGGCGTCCGTGACCAGTCGTCCCCTGCGGGTGCTAGCTGTATCTTCCTTTCTTCCCTACCCCGTCGATCGTGGCGATCCGCAGAGGGTCTTCAGGATTCTGCGAGGTCTGAGCGGGCTGCGGCTAGCCGACGGCACTCCCATGTTCGACGTCCGGCTGGCCAGCGTCCTCCGGCATGATTCCTCGCCCGGCGATGTCGACTCCCTGCACGAGGCGTTGGGGATTCCCGTGCACGCCGAGCCCTCATCGTGGCCGTCACCGAAGCGCTCGGCCAGTCGCGCCGCGAGCTGGGTGTCGGGCGGAATCGTCGGCACTCCCAACTGGATCGTCGAACGCAGGTCGCAGCGGCTGGCTAGCCACCTCTCGTCCGCCTCCGCCGACGTCGGCCTGATCTTCGGTGAGGCTGCCGGCGTCTACGCGGGGCAGCTGAGGGGGAGAATGCTGGTCGTTTGGGACAAGTCCAACGTTCTCGGCGCATCTTCCCGTGAATTGTGGGCTGGCCGGGCAATCCGCTCGCGCCTCGCCGAGAGTTCCGCTCTGCGCTTCGAGCGTCGGGTCCTTCCCACGGTGGACAGGGTGACCGTCACATCCGAGGTCGAGGCCCGCCGACTGCAGGCGGCCTACCAGCGGCAGGCGGACGCCGTCGTCCCCTCCCCGATCGACATCTTTCCGGCAGCATCGTGGGGGCGAAGCCGGCGGATCGGATGGATGAGTTCCTTCTCCTACTCGGCCAATTCCGACGGCCTCATCAAGTTTCTCCGGGATGGCTGGCCGAAGCTGGCAGCCAACGGATTCACGCTCGAGATCGTCGGTGTGGGGAAGTGCTCGAGTGGCCTACGCGACGAAATCGCGAGGAGCACAAACGTCTCCCTCCTGGGATTCGTTGAGAATCTGCACGACTGGATGGACGGGCTGCAGGCGGCTGTCATACCGCTGTGGGCCGGTGCTGGTGTGAAGCTCAAGACCCTGCACTGGCTGATGTCCACGATCCCGACCGTCGGCACGAGCGTGGCCTTCGAGGGAATTCCGGTCGTCCCCGGTGAGCACGCCGCCGTCGCGGACGGCCCCGAGGAGATGGCGGCCGAGATACTTCGGCTCGATCAGTCGGAAACCGCAGTGGTGGAGACAAGGGGAGCGGCGGCTCGCAGCCTGATCCTTGAGGGCTTCAGCACGGACACCGTCGTGGCCGAATACGGCCATCATCTCCAGAAGTGGCACGCGGGGTGACCCGGTGAACAACGTTGCGGTCAGTTCAGGGGGACGCAGAATAACCACCTCGGCCGTTCTGCAGCTTGTCTCCCGATTGTCGGGCGCAGCCGCCGGCGGGGTGGCCAGTGCTTTTCTCGCACACGGCCTCGGGCGCACCGACTTCGGTTGGTTCGCCTCCACCCTCGCCATCGTCAGCCTGGTGAACCTCGCGGCCGATCTGGGCCTGACGCAAACGGTCACCAGGCAGATCGTGATCAACCCGGGCGGCGAACGTCGCATCATCGAGGCAGCACTTCTCGTCCGTCTGTCCCTGGCCGTAGTCATGCTGGTCTTCGCCACATGGTGGGCGGTGCACGCGGACGGGGCGCCGAAGCTGTCGATGGCGCTTCTCCTCGCGGCCGTGCCCATCAGCGCTCTCAGCGTGTATCAGAGTGTGCTTCTCGCCAGGCTGAGGCCGGACGCGATCGCCCTCGGCAACATCGTCCAGAGCCTTGTCTGGACCGGTGGCTGCGCGGTCGCTCTCTTCCTCAACGCCTCCGCTGTCGCGTTCGCCGCTATTTTCGCCGGCGCGACGCTGCTGCAGATGGCCCTGGTGGCGCTCTTCGCGCGCCGGTATCTGGCCGACGCCGACGCCGACGACCTACCGCGAGTCCGGATTCGGACCGCGACATCACTGCTCGCGGCGTCCTGGCTGGTCGGGGTCGGCTCGCTGGCCTGGGCCGCCTTCAACCGAGGACCACTGCTGATCGTGGTGTCCCTCGCCGGCCCGGATGCAGCAGCGGCCCTGGGCGCGGCCGCACGATTCGTGGACGCCGCCTACCTGCTGCCGACGATTCTCGCATCGATGCTGCTGCCGATAGCGACGAGCCGGTTCCGTGTGGGCGAGGAGATCGGAAGCATCATCCGGGCGTCGATCGGATGGATCACGATCGCTGGCGCGCTCGTCGTGCAGTTCACGGCCGTCCTGGGTGAGGGGATCGCGGCGTGGCTGCTGGGGCCTGGGTTCTCGGACCTGGGCCTCATCCTGACGATCTGCTTGGCGGCCACCATCCCGTTCGGCTGGGATTGCGTCTGGGGGACGGCCATCATTGCCGCCGGTCGGGGGAGCACGATGGCGTGGACCGGCCTCGTGGCCGTCGTGATCAGTCTCGGCGGATCCGCCCTCTTCGTTCCTGAGTACGGCGCGATCGCCGCAGCAGTCTCGATCCTGGTGGCCCAGGCGACGCGGGCACTGTTGCTCGCCGTGGCCCAGGATGGTCTCGCGGCAGTGCGTTTCCCGTACCCGGGTGTGATCGGCCTGATGGTCTTGACGTTGGTGATCTGCTGGCTGGGGCTTGATGCCGTGGGCCCACGCGAGACCGTCGAGCGGGTGGCCATCGCGCTCACCGGTGCTCTGGGCACGCTGGGGATGGCGAAGGTCGCGGGTCTCCTGCCGGCCGGCGGTGTGGGGCGGTACCTCGGGAAGGGGACCCGGATTCACTCATGAAAACCGGTGATCGTGTTCATCGGTGTAGTCCGCTGGGCGATTCGACGGTGGTGGCGCCGACGGTAAGCTCAGCCGGTTGCGGGCACCTGCGACCTGTTCGTAATTGTGTGTGGGCGCCAGACTGCATCGCCCTGAGTTCAGGAGAAAAATGAGCCTCGCTGATTACCTACGCCTGATTCGCGGGCATTGGATCATGGTGGTGCTGGCGACTGCCTCGGGGGTCACTCTTGCTGCGATCCATTCGGCTACCCAGAGTCCCGTGTATGAGGCGACTGTGCAACTGTTCGTGTCGGCGAGCGGCAAGGAGGGAGACAACAGCCAGCTCAACCAGGGCGGCATCTTCAGTCAGCAGCGGGTCAAGTCGTATGCGGCTCTGGTGGCCAGCCCCGATGTCGCCCAGACCGTCATCACGTCGCTCGACCTTCCCTACACGCCTGCGGAACTCGTCAAGAACATCGCGACGGAGACCCCGCCCGATACTGTCCTGCTGGACATCACCGTCCGGGACGGTTCCCCTGAACGTGCCCGGGACATCGCCAACGAGATCGCCGAGGAGTTTCCCCGCCTCGTTGACAAGATCGAGACGCCGAAGGGCGAGACGAACTCCCCGGTCAAGGTCTCCGTCACCCAGCAGGCCACCGCTTCCGACGAACCCGTCGCTCCGCGCACCAAACTGAACGTGGCGCTCGGCCTGATCCTCGGTCTCGGTCTCGGCCTCGGCGGTGCCATCCTGCGGGGGACACTTGACCGGACCATTCGCGGCAAGAGAGACGCGGAGCAGGCGGCCGGCGCTCCTGTCCTCGGTGCGGTGCCGCAGGATCCCAAGAAGAGCCCGAACCCCCTGATCGCGGATGAGCAGGCGACGGCACGGGCGGAGGCGTTCCGGCAGTTGCGCACCAACATCAGGTTCCTGTCCATCGACCGCCGCATCACCAGCTTCGTGGTCACCGGTTCACTGCCCGCCGAGGGCAAGACGACGACGGCGGCGAATCTGGCGATTGCCCTCGCTCAGGCCGGTCAGGCGGTCGTGCTCGTCGACGCTGATCTGCGACGGCCCAGCGTGGCGGACACCTTTGCGCTGTCGAACGGAGTCGGGCTCACCAATGTACTGTTGGGCGATGTAGGTGTGAACCAGGCCATGCAGCAGTGGCGGGGCGATCTGCCGTTGTACATCCTCCCGGCCGGGCCGACGCCTCCCAACCCCAGCGAGTTGCTGGGGTCCACCCGATTGAGCAAGGTGGTCGCCTCGCTGGAGGCGGCGGGCATGACCGTGATTTTCGATTCGCCGCCCCTCCTACCGGTGACCGACGCGACGATCATCGCTCGCATGACGGGCGGTGCCGTGGTGGTGGCCCGGGCTGGCTCTACCCGTACCGACCAGCTTGCCGCCGCCGTGGATTCGCTGCGGCGCGTGGACGCGCCCGTGCTCGGTCTGGTGGTCAACCGGCTCAGGCCAGACAAAGCCCTACTCAAGAACAACTACTACAACACGCCCGCCCCTCGGCGTACGCGCTCCAAGAGCTGAGTCACCAGCCCACCATGACATGGTCTGAGTTCGGTGCTGTGGTCGTAACCGGATGTGCCATTGTCCTTCTAGGACCATGGTTCTACCTGCGCGTCGGCGGCAAGAGGGCCACTGTCGCGATCCTCGCGTTCGCGCTGGTAGCCGTAGAGGAATTGTTCGCCAGTGCGAGAAACGCTCAGGAGGGTGCCCTCGAAGCGCCTTCGATCGTGACCGTGGGTCATCAACTGCACAGCGTCTCGGCGTTCGGGTTTCCGCTCCTCGTCCTGATTGCGATCGCCGCCGCTCCGCTGCTCGTCGGGCTGTCCGCCGAGAAGAGGTTCCCGCTCGCATATCTCGTGCCCGTCGGCCTTCTCATGGCAGCCGCCGCTTTCTCGGGACTCATCAACGGCGGCCCGACGTCCGCCGCCAAGGGCGCGAGTGTGGCCGTGCTTATTCTCGTCGGAATGGTCATCGGAAGGCACCTGCGGGACTTGGACGATCAGGCGATGGCTCGAACGCTGTTGGCCGTGATGGCGGTCAAGGCGGTCGTTGCCGCGCTCGTCACGGCCGGCCTCGGGGCAAGAAGCTCACGCTTCGTCTTGTATTACGACTCAGTAACCCCGGCTCTCGCCGCCGCGATCCTGCTGGCGGTGTTCCTACGGCAAAAATGGGACCGGCTGCACATCTGGCTCGCATTGACGGCGAGCGTCGTACTGTTGCTCAGCCCGCGACGCACGCCCCTGCTCGCATTGGTCGTGTCGAGCCTGCTACTACTGGTCGTGGCCCGCGGAGTGCGTGTGATCAAACGGGCGCTGGTCGTGGGGGCGTTAATGGGTCTCGGCTTGGCGTTCTCGTCCTACCTGCCAGAAAGCCTGCGTCAGCGCATCGAGAGTGGTCTCGGCGTGCTGACCGGATCGGAACAGGAAGACTCAGCAACTGGCCACTTCAACGACCTGTACCGGGGATGGGAGCTGGGCGTCGACGGACCCTTCTTCGGACTCGGCCCGAACGCGCGGCAACCGTTGGGCCTGGCCGCCAACAAGGCCAACGCTCTCTACATTCACGACGAGTTCCTGCATGTCTGGGTAGGTCTGGGCCTCTTGGCGGCGCTGGCCTTGTGCACCTTGCTGATCCTGTCGACGGTCCAAGCGGCGCGCACGACCCGGCACGCTGCTGCGGGCGGTGTGTCACTGGTCGAGTCGGTTGCCGCCTGCTTTCTCCTGCAAATGCCCGTCGTGCTGGTCTTCTTTCCGTACCTCAGCACTACCACGAGATGGCCCATGCTGTATGGGATTGCGGCAGTGATCGTGGCGGGATTATGGGGCGCCGCTCGGAGGTCGGCCCAATCCCCGGGGGCGACGACATCGGCAACCAGGGTGAATGCGGCGGTTGTTGTGCACCAAGCGAACGGCGAAGGAAAAGCATGACAGTAAAATTGAGTATCGGCATCGTCTCCGTATCGGAAACCGCAGGCGGGGCGGAGGCGCACACGCTCGCACTCGCTCAGGGCCTTGCCGAGCGCGACCACACCCTCGTCCTCCACGGTCGCTGCCCCGGCTGGGACAGCACCGCTCTCCCCCGGACGGTGCCGAGCTTGGGCCCCAAGTGGTCACGTCGGACCCTCCTCCAAGGGATCCTGCGTGTTCCGATTGAGCAGCGGGCAGTGCAGGCCCTGCCCCCGTCCTCCGTTTACTACATGCAGTTCAAGAGAGAACAGATCGCGCTGACTCGGACGCTCGCCCAGAGGGCTCCCGTCGTGTGGACGGAGCACGGGCGGTGGACGGGAGCTCTGGGTGGGAGGGCTCTTCTCGCGGCCTACGCCCGGGCGGCGCGGCACGTGTCTCGCATCGTCTGTGTAAGTGGCGAGGTGGCGCAGGATCTTCGCGACGTCGTGGAGCCAGAGCGGCTGGTTGTTATTCCAAACGCCATCGACACTGATCGGTGCACTCCCTGTTCTCCCGATCAAAAGCGCAGTTTCCGGCAGCGGCTGCTTCCGGCGCACCTCCAGGACCGACCGGTTGCCGTACTGGCCTCACGCCTTCATCCCGCGAAACGTCACGAGCGCGCCATCAAGGCGGCGATTGCCGGCGGCATCGCGCTCGTCGTGGTGGGCGACGGACCGGATCGGACTCGGCTGGAGGATCTCGCCAACGGCAGGGATGACATCGTCTTCATGGGGTGGCGCGACGACACCATCGATGTCCTCAGGGCCAGTGACCTCTACCTCTACTGCGGCGCCGACACCGACGGGACGTCCCTGGCCCTCCTGGAGGCCGCATCATGTGGCCTGCCAGTGGTCGGCTTTGACGGAGACCCCGGAAGCGATCTGGTCTCCCGATGCGGTGGCCTGCTGCTGACGGACACCGATGAGCTGACGCCGGGTCGTGTCGACGAACTCCTGTCCACGCCCGGCGGCGGACGTGACTACGTCACCAGGATGCACGGAATCGACACCTGGCTCGATTCGTACGAGCGGATTTTCCTTGATGTCGCCGCATAAGCGCTGCCGTCCCCGCTTGACTGGGCGGCGTCGGAGCTACACCACACCCAGGATCGTCTCGATCGCCTCTTCGATCTGGTCCGCCGCGACGCGGTAGTCCTGTCTGGTGCCACCCATGGGATCGGCGATGTCGAAGCTCTCGGGCGGCAGTGGCTGCAGGTAACCGCGCCGCTGCTTGACCACCCGTGCCAGGTTGGCCGCCCGCTCGACCGCGTAGTTCCCCGGCACCTCGTCGGGTTTGAGCCCGCGCACCAGCCACGCCAGTTCTCGCCAGGTGAACGTGTAAGGGAGGGCCCTGGGCACCTGGGCGACAACCTCGTCACGGTGCTTGCGGGTGGCGGTGAGGACGAGGTGCGCACGTGCCACAGCGCCCAGGTCGAGCAATTGGGAGACGAAATGGTCCGCGGGCACACTGCGGCTTTCCAGCTCGGCAATGGCGAAGGGCTGCATTGGCCGGCCGGGCGGCCCCTGGGTACCGCCGCTCGTCACAAAGATCGATTCGGCTGCCCGTCCGTATCGATCCCGGAGGCCGGCCTCCATCAGTCGTAGGGCAATTGGTGACCGGGCCTGGTTCCCGGTGCATACGTGAATGATGCCCCCCATTGCAGACCTTCCCCCATCGCCACGGCCGGCAGGGAGAAGGATACCTACCGTGCGGGCTGCGGCCTCGGCGGAGAGTGAAGCCAGCTACGTGCATCTATCGCCTGCGGTAGTCGTGGAAGCACGCTCCGTAATGGACCTCACTGCGGCATCGAAAGCTCGGTTCAGATCCGCCTGCGGGGTGGATAACCGGTCCACCAAACAGCCGATGGGGTTCGCCTTTTCGCTGCTGGCGGGGCCTTCTGTCCAGGTTAAGATCACGAGCGCTGCATGCGGGGAGATTCGCATCTGGAGTAACGCGCACGTCCCCGGCGGCGCTCGTCACAATGACGCGCGGCTTAGGCCCGCGGATTGACGTGCCATTCGCGGGGGAGACGCGCAAGGTGGGTTCTGGACAGACAAGCTTGTCGACGGCTGTGTTCACGCCGCCCGTGCAGATGAGCCGGGGCGCCGTCGATGCGGAGACTCTCGACCTGCGGATACCACCCGGCGGGCTGCGGGGAGACGGCGTCCAGCCGCCACCGGCCCCAGCTCCTGAGCGGGCGACGATCGGCTATCTCCGGGCTTGGATGCTCGTGCTGCCCGTGGACCTCGCCGTCATGTTGGCTCCGGTGCCCTTCAACGCCGCTCACTGGCGTGGCCTGATGGTCATGGGTCTCCTGACCATCGCCCTGCTGGCCTCCGGCGGCCTCTACCGATCCCGCCTGCACCTCTCGATCCTCGACGAGGCACCGGTGATCCTCAGTCGTTTCCTCGTGGCAGCGGCGCTGGTCGCCTTCGTCGCGGCCCTTCGGCACGAGAGCTTCGCCAACTTCGGAAGTCTGCTACGCGCGGCCACGGTCATGGTCGTACTGCTGCTCATCGGCCGAGGCCTGACGATGTGGACGATCATGATGGGCCGTCGGCGACGGATAGTCGGCCACGCGACCATCCTCGTCGGCAGCGGCCCCGTCGCGGCTGACCTGGCCGAGGTGCTGGCCCGCTACCCCCAGTACGGGCTGCGGGTCGTGGGTTTCGTCGACAACCCGCACCGCGCCGGTCACGCGGTGCACGACCTGACGCACCTCGGTGACCTGGACGACCTCACCGCGGCGATGGCGCGGGCCAAGGCTGACGTGCTGCTCATCGCCGACCCGGACATCACCGACAGCCGGTTCGCTGGGCTCCTTCGCCAGGCGATGGCCACCACGTACGACATCCTGGTCGTGCCGCGGATGCACCAGTTCCAGACTCAGACCGCGCGGCCGGACCACATCGGGGCGATCCCGGTGATGCGGATCCGCCCACCTCGGTTGAGCGGCTGGCGATGGGCCCTCAAGCGATCGGTTGATGTCATCTTCAGTGCGCTGGCGCTCCTCGCCCTCGCTCCGGTCCTTGCCCTCTGTACGTTGGCGGTGCGGATCGAAGGCGGGCCGGGGGTCCTCTTCCGTCAGCAGCGGGTGGGCCGGCACGGCAAGCTCTTCGAGGTCCTGAAGTTCCGTTCCATGCGTCCCGCCAGCGAGGCCGAGTCGCAGACCACCTGGTCGGTGGCGAACGACAGCCGGGTGGGGCCGGTGGGGCGCTTCCTGCGGCGGACGTCGCTCGACGAGCTGCCCCAGCTGTGGAACATCCTGCGGGGTGACATGACGTTGGTCGGCCCGCGCCCGGAGCGGCCGCACTTCGTGGAGGTGTTCTCCGCCGCCCACAGCCACTACTCGTGGCGCCACCGCGTCCCCGCCGGTCTCACCGGGCTGGCTCAGGTCAGCGGTCTGCGCGGCGACACCCCGATCTCCGATCGGGCGCGCTTCGACAACTACTACATCGAGAACTGGTCGCTGTGGTTGGATTTCAAGATCCTGCTGCGGACGATCCGCGAGGTCCTGGTCGGCGGAGGCCGGTAGCCGGGCAGCCGGCGTACGTTGCCCGCCGTGTGGATCGCTGGCTGCCACGGCGCGGGGCGCGGGTGCGGACGGCGGGATACCCTTGCGGTGGCCGGTTCCTGCACCCCGGCTGTGTGTGCCCGCCCTAACACTGACAAACGGGATGTTCGCGTGTTTGACACCTTGAGTGACCGCCTGTCCGGGATCTTCACCAAGCTCCGCGGCAAGGGGCGGCTCACCGACGCCGACATCGACGCCACCGCGCGCGAGATCCGCATGGCGTTGCTGGAGGCGGACGTCGCGCTGCCCGTGGTCAAGGGCTTCATCGCCAACCTCAAGGAGCGGGCCCGCGGCGCGGAGGTCTCCGAGGCGCTCAACCCCGCCCAGCAGATCATCAAGATCGTCAACGACGAGCTGGTCAACGTGCTCGGCGGCGAGGGACGGCGACTCCAGTTCGCCAAGCAGGCGCCGACGGTGATCATGCTGGCCGGCCTCCAGGGTTCCGGTAAGACCACCCTCGCCGGCAAGCTGGCCCGCTGGCTCAAGGCCCAGGGTCACCAGCCGCTGCTGGTCGCCGCCGACCTCCAGCGCCCCAACGCCGTCGGGCAGCTCCAGGTGCTCGGTGGCCGCGCCGGCGTCGAGGTGTACGCCCCGGAGCCCGGCAACGGCACGGGCGACCCGGTGCAGGTCGCGCGCGCCTCCATCGAGCACGCCCGGCGTGCCGCCCGGGACATCGTCATCGTCGACACCGCCGGCCGGCTGGGCATCGACGCCGAGATGATGCAGCAGGCCGCCGACATCCGCGACGCGGTCGACCCGGACGAGGTCATCTTCGTCATCGACGCGATGGTCGGCCAGGACGCGGTCCGCACCGCGGAGGCGTTCCGCGACGGCGTCGGCATCACCGGTGTGGTCCTCTCGAAGCTCGACGGCGACGCCCGCGGTGGCGCCGCCCTGTCGGTCCGGGAGGTCACCGGGCAGCCGATCCTCTTCGCCTCCACCGGCGAGAAGCTGGAGGACTTCGACGTCTTCCACCCCGACCGGATGGCCAGCCGGATCCTCGGCATGGGCGACGTCCTCACTCTGATCGAGCAGGCCGAGCAGGCCTTCGACTCCGATCAGAAGGAGAAGATGACCGCCAAGCTGATGGGCGGCGAGCAGTTCACCCTGGAGGACTTCCTCGACCAGCTCATCGCGGTCCGGCGGATGGGCCCGATCGCCAACGTGCTGGCCATGATGCCGGGCATGGGGCAGATGAAGGACCAGCTCGCCGAGCTGGACGACAAGCACTTCGACCGGGTCACCGCGATCATCCGGTCGATGACCCCGGCCGAGCGCACCAACCCGAAGATCATCAACGGCTCTCGCCGGGCCCGGATCGCCAACGGCTCCGGGGTCACCGTGATGGACGTCAACCAGCTGCTCAACCGCTTCACCGACGCGCAGAAGATGATGAAGCAGATGGGCGGCATGATGGGCCTGCCCGGCGCCGGGCGGCGCAAGGCCACCAAGTCGCCGAAGAACAAGCGCAAGGGCACCAAGGGTGGCGGCCGGCCGCGTACCGGGGCGGGCGCCGGCATGCCGGGCGGCTTCCCCGGCGGCATGCCGCAGCTCCCACCGGGCATGGACCCGGGCGACCTGGCCGGCGGCCAGGGCCTGCCGCCGGGCTTCAAGCTCCCGAAGATCGACTTCAACAAGCTGGGCAAGGGCGACCAGCGGCCCCGCTGAGCGTGTCGGTGGCGGTGGGCGACGTCTTCGGCGCTTAGGGTGACGTCTCCCCCTGGAAGGAGATGTCATGACCGCGGCCCCGATCTTGCCCGAGCGGCACGAGTGGACGGTCGACGACCTGGGTGACCTGCCCAAGGACCTTCCGTACGAACTGATCAACGGAAGGTTGATCGTGCCGTCGCCCACCGCCGTGCACCAGGACATGCGTGTCCGTCTGCTGCTCGCGCTTCGGGTCAACTGCCCACCGGAGTACCTGGTCAGCATCGACCTGTCGATGCGGGTCGACCGGCGCAACGAACCCCGGCCCGACGTGGTGGTGATCCGCCGCAAGCACGCCGACCGCTCGCCCGTCCCGGTCGAGGACGCCCTGCTCGCCGTCGAGGTCGTCTCCCCGACGTCCACCTTCCGCGACATGTACGACAAGGCCAAGGTCTACGCGCACGCCGGGGTCCGGTCCTACTGGGTGGTGGATCCGCTCCAGGAGCGGATCACGCTGACCGAGTACGCGCTCGGCGCGGGCCGCGAGTACGAGCAGGTCGCCCACACCGAGGACCTGTTCGTCACCGAGCGCCCGTGGAAGGTGTCGGTCGACCTGCCGGCCCTGACGGTGCGACGCAACGACCTGCGCGCCGCCGACGGGGAGTGACCCCGGCAGCGGCGCGCGGGCCGACGTGCCCGGCCCGTCACGCGCGTCCCGTGCCGATCCGGTAGGACTGTGCACATGGCTCTGCATGTGCGTGGTGTGCTCCTGCCCGACGACGAGGTCCGGGACCTGTGGCTGGTCGGTGACCGGGTCACCTTCGACCCGGTGCCCGGCGCCGAGACCGTGGTCGACGGCGGGTTCGTGCTGCCCGGCCTGACCGACGCGCACTGCCACATCGGTATCGCCCGGGGCGGCGCCCCGATCACCTCCCTGGACCAGGCCCGCGAACTGGCCCGGACCGACCGGGACGCCGGGGTCCTCGCCATCCGCGACGCCGGCTCCCCGTACCCCTATCCCGAGCTGGACGACGAGCCGGACCTGCCCCGGCTCGCCCGCGCCGGGCGGCACGTCGCCCCGCCGAAGCGCTACCTGCGCGACATCGGCGTCGAGGTCGGGCCGGCGGAGGTCGCCGCCACCGTGGCCGAGCAGGCGGCGGCCGGCAACGGCTGGGTCAAGCTGGTCGGCGACTGGATCGACCGCGGCGTGGGCGACCTCGCGCCGGCCTGGGACGCCGACACCATGACGGCGGCCGTGGCCGCCGCACACGCCGCCGGGGTACGCGCCGCGGTGCACACCTTCAGCGAGTCCGCCGTGGAGATCATGGTGCGGGCCGGGGTGGACTCGGTGGAGCACGGTACCGGCCTCAGCCTCGACCTGGTCGACCTGATGGCCCGGCAGGGGACCGCGCTGGTCCCCACGATGATCAACATCCGGACGTTCGGCGGGATCGCCGAGCAGGCGCGGGCGAAGTTCCCCGGCTACGCCGACCACATGATCGCCCTGCGCGACCGCTTCCCCGAGGTGGTCCGGGCGGCGTACGAGGCGGGGGTGCCGATCTACGTCGGCACCGACGCCGGGGGCGGCATCGACCACGGGCTGGCCGCCGAGGAGATGCTGCTGCTGCACGAGCAGGCCGGCATGTCGGCGGTGGACGTCCTCGCCGCCGCCTCCTGGGGCGCCCGGGACTGGCTCGGCTTCCCCGGCCTGGTCGAGGGCGGTCTCGCCGACCTCACCGTGTACCCGCAGGACCCCCGCGCCGACCTGCGCGTGGTCCGCACCCCGTCCCGCATCGTCCTGCGCGGCCGCGTGCTCCGCTGACCCCGCCCCCCGCGGCCCGGACTGCAACGCGCGGCTCGGGGTGCCCTGCGGCGGCAAGATCGCGCTCGATCCTGGATGTAGTGGCCTGCGTCGCGCTTTGATGCCACTACATCCAGGAAGTAGCGCGATCTTGGCGTGCGGCGTGCGGGTGCGGCGTGCGTCAGCGGGGCGGGGTGGTGGCCTGGAGGAAGAGGTGCAGGGCCAGGTCCGCGAGGGCGCGGGCGGTCTGGTCGACCGGGGCCTGGGGGAGCACGATGTGGCTCACCACCAGGCGGACTGTGGAGTCCGCCGCGAAGGCCAGGGCGACCGGGTCGGTGCCGGGAAGGATGCCGTCGGCCCATTCCAGCAGCGCGCCGGAGGCCTCGGTCAGGACCAGGTCGGAGCGGGTGGTCAGGTACGGCAGCAGCTCGTCCGAGCCGCCCCGGGCGCTGGTCAGGATCGCCTTGATCAGCGGGTTGTCCGCCGCCGCGGTGAGGGTGTGCCGGATGGCCGCGTACGCCCCGGCGCGAACGTCGGCGCCGTGCTCGCCCAGCGCCGCGCGTACGTCGTCGACGAACCGGTCCACCTCGCGGCGGGCGAGGGCCTCGGCCAGCCCGGCCTTGCTGCCGAATTCGTTGTAGACGGTCTGCCGGCTCACCCCGGCGGCGGTGGCCACCGCGCCCATCCGTACGCCGTCCCAGCCGTGCGCGACGGTCAGCGCTCGGGCGGCGTCGACGATGCCGTCCCGCACCGGACTGCTGTCCCTGTGCTCAACCATGGTGGTCGAAGTCTAGGTCGGTGGCGCCACCGACCTGCCACCAGCCGGGCGCGGGGCTGTACTCCGGCGGCGGAGTCGCTCGGGCACGCGGATCGAGGGTCGCCATGACGGCGGATGCTCGGAATGCCGCGCCCGATCGCGCTGCCCCCACCGGCGACGCATAGGATGTGCGGTCATGGCACGCGTGCTCACTCCCCGTGCGGAGGACTTCCCCCGCTGGTACCAGGACCTGATCGCCAAGGCGAAGCTGGCCGACAACGGCCCGGTCCGCGGCACCATGGTCATCCGACCGGCCGGCTACGCCATCTGGGAGCGGATGCAGGCCGAGATGGACGCCCGGATCAAGGCGGCCGGCGCGGAGAACGCGTACTTCCCGCTCTTCATCCCGGAGAGCTACCTCAAGCGCGAGGCCGAGCACGTCGAGGGCTTCTCGCCGGAGCTCGCCGTCGTCACCCACGGTGGTGGCAAGCAGCTCGCCGAGCCGGTGGTGGTGCGTCCCACCAGCGAGACGGTGATCGGCGAGTTCATGGCCAAGTGGATCGACTCGTACCGGGACCTGCCGCTGCTGCTCAACCAGTGGGCCAACGTGGTGCGCTGGGAGCTGCGGCCGCGGATCTTCCTGCGGACCAGCGAGTTCCTCTGGCAGGAGGGGCACACCGCGCACGCGACCCGCGAGGACGCCCGCGCCTACGCCCGGCGGATCCTGCACGAGGCGTACGAGGACCTGATGGTCAACGTGCTCGGCATCCCGGTGGTGGTCGGTCTGAAGACCGCCCGGGAGCGCTTCGCCGGCGCGACCGCCACCTACACCTGCGAAGGCATGATGGGTGACGGCAAGGCGCTCCAGCTGGGCACCAGCCACGAGCTCGGGCAGAACTTCGCCAAGGCGTTCGACATCAGCTACTCCTCGGCCGAGGGCGGCCGGGAGCACGCCTGGACGACCTCCTGGGGCACCTCGACCCGGATGCTCGGCGGCCTGATCATGGCCCACGGCGACGACAACGGGCTGCGGGTGCCGCCACGGGTGGCGCCGGTCCAGGCGTACGTGATGATCGTCAAGGACGGCGAGGGCGTCGGCGAGGCGGCGGCCAAGCTCCGCGACGCGCTGCGCGACGCCGGTGTCCGGGTCGCGCTCGACGACCGCACCGACACCGCGTTCGGCCGCCGGGCCGTCGACGCCGAGCTGCGCGGCTATCCGGTACGCGTCGAGGTCGGCCCGCGCGACCTGGCCGCCGGCAACGCGGTGGTGGTCCGGCGGACGGACGGCTCGAAGTCCCCCACCCCGGTGGCGGACGTGGTCGGCGCGGTGCTGGCCGCGCTGGAGGCCGACCAGCAGGCCCTGCACGACCAAGCCCTGGCACACCGGCAGTCCCGCACGGTCGAGGTGTCGACCCTGGCCGAGGCGATCGAGGCGGCGGCGACCGGCTGGGCCCGGGTGCCGTGGTCGGCGGTCGGCGTCCAGGGTGAGGCGGAGGCGAACGGCCAGGGCGTCACCGTGCGTTGCCTGCTCCGCGCCGACGGCTCCGTGCCGGACTCCGAGGACGAGCCCGACCTGGTCGCCATCCTCGCCCGCGCCTACTGACGGGGGAGAAGGCCCTTCCTGCCGCCTCCGGTGGGGGAGGGGCCCGTTGACAGGCGGGGGTGGTGAGGTGCGCTTCGAACCGGGTCGGCTGATCATGCACCGGAACGTGCGGCACGGCCGGATCGGCTGGGTCCGCCCGGGTCGGGTGGTCAGCGACGACGAGCGTGGGCTGCTGATCTGGATCGCCCGGGACTCGCCGGTGGCGCACGAGGTCACCGAGGCCGGGCTGGGCATGCGGGCGATGCCGTTCGCCGAGTGGATCACCTCGTCGTACCGGCTGGCCCGGGGCCGGTGGAACGGGCCGCCGCTGCTGAAGTTCCTGCCCACCGGCGCGGCCCACTCGGTCTGGTGGTTCCGCGACGCGCAGGGTCGCTTCGTGAACTGGTACGTCAACCTGGAGGAGCCGGGCGTCCGGTGGGACGACGGCCCGGTGGCCGGGGTGGACGTGGTCGACCAGGACCTCGACGTGGTCGTCCACCCGGACCTGAGCTGGCAGTGGAAGGACGAGGAGGAGTTCGCCGAGCGGCTGGCCTTCCCCGACGACTACTGGGTGACCGACGCCGCGGCGGTACGCGCCGAGGGGGAGCGGGTGATCGGCCTGGCCGAGGCGGGGAAGTTCCCGTTCGACGGCACCTGGTGCGACTTCGCCCCGCCGCCGGACTGGCAGGTCCCGGACGGCCTCCCCGCCGGCTGGGACCGTCCGCCGGTCCGCTGAGCCCGCACCACCGCCCTCGTCCGGCCGGCCCTCGCCGACCCGGGAGGTGAGTGACGTCCGTCACGTGGGGCCGCCGCGCGGGTCGGCATGACCGTCCGGTGTGAGAGATCGGTGGGCCATCTGGCAGAATGGTTGGCTGGTATCCGGCGTGTGTCCGGCGCCCTCTAACCCGGGCACGTCGCCAGTCCACCGAGCAGTCTCCGGCACAACCCCACTGTGCCGGTCGGCGCTCACCCGTGCACCGCCCGTACCGGGCCGGTGAGATCGCAACAGGAGCGAAACAACTGTGGCCGTAAAGATCCGGCTCCTGCGGATGGGCAAGATCCGCAACCCGCAGTACCGCATCGTCGTCGCCGACTCGCGCACCAAGCGTGACGGTCGCGCGATCGAGTTCGTGGGCGTGTACCAGCCGAAGGAGGACCCTTCGGTGATCGAGGTCAAGTCGGAGCGGGTCCAGTACTGGCTCTCCGTCGGCGCGCAGCCGAGCGAGGCGGTGCAGCGTCTGCTGGAGCTGACCGGCGACTGGCAGAAGTACAAGGGCCTGCCGGCCCCGCCGCCGCTGAAGGTCGCCCCCGAGCGGGCCGACCGCAAGGCGGCGTACGAGGCCGAGGCGAAGGCCGCCGCCGGCCTGGCCCCGGAGACCCCGGCCAAGCCGGCCAAGAAGGCCGCCAAGGCCGAGACCGAGGCGCCGAAGACCGAGGCTCCGGCCGAGGCCCCGGCCGCTGCTGCCGACGCCGGTGAGCAGGCCTGACATGCCACTGCGTCCCGCGCTGGAGCACCTGGTCAAGGGCATCGTCGACCACCCGGACGACGTCCGGGTCCGGATGGTCGATTCCCGTCGGGGCAAGCGGCTCGAGGTCCGCGTGCACCCCGAGGACCTCGGCACGGTGATCGGGCGGTCCGGCCGGACCGCCAAGGCGCTGCGCCAGGTGATCGGCTCCATCGGTGGACGCGGCGTACGCGTCGACATCGTCGACTCGTACTGATGCTGCTCATCGTCGGCAGGATCGGCAAACCGCACGGGATCCGCGGTGAGGTCACCGTGGAGGTGCGGACCGACGAGCCCGAGGCGCGGTTCGCCCCCGGCACGGTCCTAGGGACCGAGCCGGGGGCGACGCCCCCCGCCAACCCGGCCGCCGGTCCCGGCGTGCCCTTCCGCGTCCCCGAGGAACTGGTGATCGAGTCCGCCCGCTGGCACCAGGGGCGGATGCTGGTGGCCTTCGAGGGCATCCTGGAACGGGACGTCGCCGAGGCGCTGCGCGGCACCCTGCTCACGGTGGACAGCGCCGACGTGGCGCCGCCGGAGGACCCGGAGGAGTTCCACGACCACCAGCTGGTCGGGCTCGCCGTGGTCACCCCCTCCGGAGAGCGGCTGGGCGAGGTGGCCCGGATCGACCACGCGCCCTCGTCGGACCTGCTGGTGCTGCGCCGCCCCGAGGGGCGTATCGCGCTGATCCCCTTCGTCAAGGCGATCGTTCCCGAGGTGGACCTCGCCGGCGGTCGCGTCGTGGTCGACCCACCGGCCGGTCTGCTCGATCTCTGACCCGGAGCGACCCCTCATGCGCGTCGACATCGTGTCGATCTTCCCCGAGTACTTCGCCCCGCTCGACCTGTCGCTGATCGGTCGGGCCCGGGAGAACGGGACGATCCGGCTGGCCGTACACGATCTGCGGAGCTGGACCCACGACGTGCACCGCACGGTCGACGACACGCCCTACGGCGGCGGCCCGGGCATGGTGATGCGGCCGGAGCCGTGGGGCGAGGCGCTCGACGCCCTCGCCCCCGACGAGCTGAGCCCGGACGGCCACACCCTGCCCCGGCTGCTGGTCCCCTCGCCGGCCGGCGTCCCCTTCACCCAGGCGATGGCGCACGAGTTGGCCGCGGAGTCGCACCTGCTCTTCGCCTGCGGCCGGTACGAGGGCATCGACCAGCGGGTGCTGGACCACGCCGCGACCCGGATGCGGGTCACCGAGGTCTCCCTCGGTGACTACGTGCTCTTCGGCGGCGAGGTCGCGGTGCTGGTGATCCTGGAGGCGGTCACCCGGCTGCTGCCCGGGGTGCTCGGCAACGCCGGCTCGCTGGACGAGGAGTCGCACGCGCACGGCCTGCTGGAGGCCCCGATGTACACCAAGCCGGCGAACTGGCGCGGGCACGAGGTGCCGGAGGTGCTCCGCTCCGGTGACCACGGCCGGATCGCGCGGTGGCGCCGGGACGAGGCGCTGGCCCGCACCGCCGGCCGCCGGCCGGACATGATCGCCGCGCTGCCCCCGGACAGCCTGGACAAACGGGACGTCGCCGCGTTGGGCCGGGCCGGATTTCAGCTGCCACCGGGGGATGTGGCAAAGTAGAGGGGTTGCCGCATCCGCCCGCGCCCGCGGGTGGCTGCGAGGATCCCCGACCGGGGGTCGGCCCGCCGACCACCACCCGGGGATCAGAATCACCCATCCGCGCACCGACTGACGGTGCGCCGTGAGCCTCACGAGGACGCAGCGATGAACATCCTGGACGCCCTTGACGCCCAGTCGAAGCGGACCGACCTCCCCGACTTCCGTGCCGGTGACACCGTCAAGGTGCACGCGCGGGTCGTCGAGGGCAACCGGTCCCGTGTCCAGATCTTCCAGGGCGTCGTCATCCGCCGCCAGGGTGACGGTCTGCGCGAGACCTTCTCGGTCCGCAAGGTCAGCTTCGGTGTCGGCGTCGAGCGGACCTACCCGCTCAACGGCCCGGGCATCGACCGCATCGAGGTCGTGACCCGCGGTGACGTGCGTCGCGCCAAGCTCTACTACCTGCGTGAGCTGCGCGGCAAGAAGGCCAAGATCAAGGAGAAGCGGGAGAAGCAGCCCAGCTGACTTCCCGCTCGCCACGCCGCCTGAGCTGCGCGGATGTCGTATCGACCGGATCGCACTACCCTGGTCGGTACGGGCGCAGCAGGGCAGCGACGCCGCGACGGCAGTCGACGGCGATGCGATTGTCCACTACCGCCCGTGGAGCCTCGTCGAGGCTCCCGGGCGGTAGTGTCGTTTCTGCGGACCGGAGAGTGGCGTGGTGCAGGTGCTTGACGAGGACGGCGCAGTCGATCCGTGGCGTCGTCGGGTCCGGCGCGGCCGCCGGCAGATGCCCCTCTGGCAGGAGCTGCCGCTGCTCCTCGTCGTCGCCTTCTGCCTCGCGGTGTTGATCCGCACCTTCCTGCTCCAGGCCTTCTTCATCCCCTCCGGCTCGATGGAGGACACCCTCCTCATCGGCGACCGGGTGCTGGTCAACAAGGTCGTCTACGACGTGCGGGACCCGGTGCGCGGTGAGGTGGTGGTCTTCCGGGGCACCGACCGGTGGATCGCCCAGGAGAGCCCGGCGCCGCCGGCCGGCATCGTCGGCCGGACGAGCCGGACCCTGGGTGACCTGGTCGGGGTCAGCCGGCCCGGCGAGAAGGACTTCATCAAGCGGGTGATCGGGGTCCCCGGTGACCGGGTCAGGTGCTGCGACGACCAGGGGCGGGTCCTGGTCAACGGCATCCCCCTGGACGAGCCGTACGTGGTCCGCGACTCGCCGCTGGAGGTGCCGCCGAACCCGAAGGAGTGCCGGTCCCGGCGCTTCGAGGAGGTGGTCGTGCCGTCCGGCCAGATCTTCGTGATGGGTGACCACCGGCTGGTCTCGCAGGACGCCCGCTGTCAGGGCCCGGTGCCGATCGACAACGTGGTCGGGCGGGCCTTCATGGTGGTGTGGCCCTCCTCGCGGTGGGCCCCGCTGTCGGTCCCGGAGACCTTCGCCCAGCTCTCCCGTCCCGCCGTGGCCTCCGCCACCCCGCCCGCCCCGCCCGCGCCCGCCCCCGCCCCGGTGGGCGGTATCGCCCTCGTCCTGCCGGTCACGACGCTGATCACCGTTGTCGCGCGTTCCGGACGGTCGGTCCGGGCCCGGCAACGTAGGCTCCTCCCGTGATTGACGAGCAGACCGACAAGCCGCGCAGCTCCTTCTGGAAGGAACTGCCGATCCTCCTCGGCGTGGCGATCCTGGTGGCGGTGCTGGTTCGCGCCTTCGTGCTGCAGACCTTCTTCATCCCGTCCCCGTCGATGGAGAACACCCTCATGATCGACGATCGGGTGCTGGTCAACAAGCTGGTGTACGACTTCCGCTCGCCGCACCGCGGCGAGGTGGTGGTGTTCAAGGCGCCGACCGAGTGGAGCGGCAACCCGGACGGCGAGGACTTCATCAAGCGGGTGATCGGGGTCGGCGGCGACCACGTGGTCTGCTGCGACGCGGACCGGCTGGTGATCAACGGCAAGCCGCTCGACGAGCCGTACCTCTTCTCCGCCGACGGCCAGCGGGACAAGCCGGCCGACCAGGAGTTCGACATCACCGTGCCGCCCGGGCGGCTCTGGGTGATGGGTGACCACCGCTCCGCCTCCGGCGACTCGCTGGAGCACTGGCAGCAGTCCGGTCGCGACATCGACAACGCCACCATCCCCGAGGACCAGGTGGTGGGGCGGGCCTTCACCGTGTTCTGGCCGGTCGACCGGGCCACCTGGCTCAGCGTCCCGGAGCAGTTCGACGACATCCCCAACCCGTGACGTAAGAGGGCGGCCCGGGCGTGGTCGTTCGTCGCCTGCGTCTGGCAGGCTGGGGCGGTGACCGTCTACACCCCGCGCCGCGCGGCCCGCGTACTGCTCGTCGACGCGGCCGGCCGGGTGCTGCTCTTCGACGGCACGGACCCGGCCCGCCCCGACCACCGGTACTGGCTCACCCCGGGTGGCGGCCTCGACCCGGGGGAGACCCCGGCCCAGGGCGCCGCCCGTGAGCTGGCCGAGGAGACCGGGCTCCGGCTCGACCCGGCCGCGCTCGGCGAGCCGGTCTGGGCCGAGACGATCGAGTTCACCTTCGACGGCGTGGGGTACCGGCAGGAACAGCAGTTCTTCCTGGTGCGGGTGCCCGCCTGGGAGGTGGACACCGCCGGCTTCACCGACCTCGAACGGGCCAGCGTCTCCGGTCACCGCTGGTGGTCGCCGGAGGAGCTGGCGGCCAGCGGCGACCGGTACTACCCGGCGGAGCTGCCCGCGGTGCTGACCCGGGCGCTCGCCGGCGCCGACGCCACCGCCGGGCGGGCGTCGTGCTGACGCCCCCGCGCACGGTGGTGCGCCGCGACGCTGGGCTGTACGCGCTGGAACGGGCCTTGCAACGGCGGGGCTTCCGGCACGTCGCCGGCGCCGACGAGGCCGGTCGGGGCGCCTGCGCCGGGCCGCTGGTCGCCGCCGCCGCCGTGCTGCCCGAGGGGCGGCGGGGCGAGATCGACGGGCTGGCCGACTCCAAGCTGCTCACCCCGGCCAGCCGGGAACGGGTGTACGCCGAGGTGGTCGAGCGGGCGCTGGCGTACGCGGTGGTGGTCATCCCGGCCGAGGAGGTCGACGCCCGGGGGCTGCACGTGTGCAACCTGGCCGCGATGCGCCGGGCGCTGGCGTCGCTCACCACCCGGCCGGAGTACGTGCTGACCGACGGCTTCGGCGTCGACGGCCTGGACGTGCCGGGGCTGGCGGTGTGGAAGGGCGACCGGGTCGCCGCCTGCGTCGCCGCGGCGAGCGTGCTGGCCAAGGTCACCCGGGACCGGATCATGGTGGAGCTGGACGGCCGCTATCCGGGCTACGGCTTCGCCGAGCACAAGGGGTACATCACCCCGGAGCACACCGAGGCGCTGCGCGAGCGGGGGCCCTGCCTGGAACACCGCTTCTCGTACGTGAACGTGGCGGCCGTCTCGGGCCGGGAGGGCACCCCGCCCCGGTCCCGGCGACCGGTCGGCGGGCCCGCCTGGAAGCCGATGGAGCGCTCGGGCGCGTCAGGGGGTACCGTCGGCGTGGCGTTGGGCGAGCAGCCTCGACCTCCGGCGCCGGTGGGGGAAGATGTGGTCATGGAAGGCGGAGTGCGATGAGCGCGGAAGATCTCGAGAAGTACGAGACCGAGATGGAGCTGCAGCTCTACCGGGAGTACCGCGACATTGTCCGCCAGTTCTCCTACGTGGTGGAGACGGAACGCCGCTTCTACCTGGCCAACCAGGTCGACCTGCACGTGCGCAACTCCGACGGCGAGGTCTACTTCGAGGTCGAGATGCACGACGCCTGGGTGTGGGACATGTACCGTCCTGCCCGGTTCGTCAAGAACGTCCGGGTGATGACGTTCAAGGACGTCAACGTCGAGGAGTTGGAGAAGCCGGACATCTCGCTGCCCGCCGACTCCGGCTTCGGTAGCTGACCGGCCATCCTCCCCCGTCCCGGCGGCGCCCCCACCCGCCGGTGGGCCCCCGACCGCGCCCGGCGGTTCACTGCGCGAGCACCACGACCTCGACCCGCTGAACCAGGTTGTTGGCGAAGCCGCCCCGGTTCCACGGCTGCTCCACCGGCTGGGTACGCCCCGACGCGTCGGTCGCCCGGGCCCCCAGCACGTACCGCCCCGGCTGCGCCGTCCACTCGTACCGCCAGCGCCGCCAGGACCAGTCCCCGCCGTCCGCGCGGTCCAGAGTGGCCGGCGCCCAGCTCGCCCCACCGTCGGTGGTCACCTCTACCGAGGTCACCGGGGCGTGCCCGGACCACGCTCGACCGTCCACCGTGCACGCTCCGGGCCGCAGCACCCGGGTCCGCGTCATGAAGTCCGGGAACCCGGGCGGGCGGACCAGGGCGCGCGGCTCGATCCGGGTCACCGGCACGCCGGGGTCGTCGGCGTCCCGCTTCAGCCGGTAGGCCACCGCGTTCTGGTACCCGTCGAACGCCTCGGTGAGCACCGTGATGCTCCGCAGCCACTTGACGTGCGCCATGCCGTACCAGCCGGGGACGATCAGCCGCAGCGGGGCGCCGTGCTGCGGCAGCAGGGGAGCGCCGTTCATCTCGTACGCCAGCAGCACCTCCTCGCGGAGCGCGTCGGCGACCGGCAGGGCCCGCTGGTAGTCCTGCTCGACGCCGCGCTCGACGCCGTGGTCGGCGCCGGTGAAGACCACCTCCAGCGCGTCCGGGGAGATGCCCGCCTCCCGCAGCAACGGCGCCAGGGGCGTGCCGGTCCACTCGGCGTTGCCCACCGCCTCGACCAGCCAGGGCTGGCTGACCGGGCGGGGGCGCAGCAGCGCCCGGCCGTTGCCGGCGCACTCCAGCGTCACCCGCCGGGTCACCCGGGGACGCGTGCGCAGGTCGTCCAGCCCGAGGACCATCGGCACCCGGACCGCCCCGTCGACGGTCAGCGTGTGGGTGGCCGGGTCGGTGTCCGGGATGTCGTAGTGGATGAGCAGGTAGTGCAGGCCGGCCGGGGTGACGTCGTAGCGCAGCGCTTCCAGCGGGATGCCGTGGTTGCGGGCGGCCAGTTGGAGCTCCTCGACGCTGATCGCCTCGTCCGGCCCGGCGACCCGGGACGGCCGGCTCACCCCGTCCACGCTGGTCATGACGCCTCCCGGTCCCCGCCTCGTCGTGGTGGTCGACGGGGTCGGCACCGACCTGCCGGACCGCCGTGCTGACAGCCTAGACAGTGACGCTTAGCAGATCGACTCCGATCGCGGGCGTTTTCCACAGGTGCCCCCGTTGTCCACAGCGGAGGGCGCGGCACTGGTCCGGGGGCACCGGCCGCGGCACGCTCCGGGCATGCGCAGAGCATCGCGACGGGTGACGGCCGGGTGTGCCGTCGCCCTCGTCCTGACTCCGGCCGTGGCGGTCCACCTGGGAAACGCTGCCGAGCCGGCGGTCGCCGCCACGCCACCGGCGTCGGCGGTCGGCATCGGTGCAGCGCCCGGGTCGGTGCCCAGGTTCCGCTGGCCGCTCGACGGCACACCCCGCCCGGTGCGCCGCTTCGACCCGCCGCCGCGCCCCTGGCTGCCCGGCCACCGAGGGGTCGACCTGGCCGCGACGGCGGGGGCCACCGTCCGTGCGGCCGGACCCGGATCGGTGCTCTTCGCCGGCCTAGTCGCCGGCCGCCCGGTGGTCACCGTCGGGCACGCCGCGGGCCTGCGGACCACCTACGAGCCGGTCCGACCCGGGGTACGCGCCGGCGACCCGGTCGTCGCGGGCACCCCGCTCGGCGACCTGCTGGCCGGCCATCCCGGCTGTGCCGCGCCGGCCTGCCTGCACTGGGGGCTTCGGCGGGGCGTCGACTACCTCGACCCGCTGGCGCTGCTCGGAGCCGGGCCGGTCCGGCTCCTCCCGGTGGACGACCCGCCTCCCGGCGTGGGCCCCGCCCCGGCCGCCGGTCCGTTGCATCGGTCATCCCCGTTCACCGACGGCGTCGATCCGTCGGCGCGCGACGGTGAGCGGGCGCGCCCGGCCGTGGCCGGGCCGCCGGGCGACGATGGGCGTCTGGCCGCGGTCGGCAGTCCGGCACCCGCCGTCGGCGGTCCGGGCGACGGCTCCGGCCGTTCCGCCGGGTCGGTCGCCTGCCGGTGCGGGCGGCGCGGGAGGCCGTCCGGGTCAGCGCTGGGCGAGCAGCGTCGGCAGCCGCACCGCCAGCCGCTCGTACTCGTCGGGGGTGTTGTAGACCTGGCCGCAGAGCCGCAACCAGCCGCGTCCGTCCCAGGTCATCACGGCCACCTCGGCGGCGAGCCGCTCGGCGATCCGGGTCCGCAGCGCCCGGGCGGCGTCCAGGGTGGTGGCGACGCCCGGTGGCAGCGGGACGATCCGCATGGCGACCGTCGGCCCGCCCGGGTGCGGCAGGTCGGCCGGCGTCACCCCGAGCGCGTCCCCCACCACCCGCTGCCCGTACGCGGCCAGCGCCGCGTTGTGCGCCCGCACCCGGTCGACGCCCAGGCTGCGCAGCGTGTACAGCCCGAGGGGGGCGCTCAGCCAGCCCGTGTAGTCGAGGGTGGCCTGCCACTCGACGTTGCCCGGGAAACCGGCCTCCTGTTCCCACGAGACCACCAGCGGTTCGATCCGCTCCCGCCACGGCGGGGCCACCACCAGCACGGCGGTGCCGCGCGGCGCGTACCCCCACTTGTGCAGGTTGCCCACCCAGAAGTCCGCGCCGACGGCGCCCACCTCGACCGGCAGCATGCCGGGTACGTGCGCGGCGTCCACCAGCACCGGCACGCCCCGCTCGTGGGCCAGCCCGACGATCGCCGCCACCGGGAAGAGCCGGGCGGTGGCCGAGGTGAGATGGTCCACGACGAGCAGCCGGGTCCGGCCCGGGCGCAGGCCGGTACGGACGATCTCGACGATTTCCTCGTCGGTGGCGTCCAGCGGCACCCGCAGGGTGCGGGAGACCGCGCCGGTGCGGCGGCACTCCCGCGCGATGCCGAAGCCCACCGCGCCGTACCCGTGGTCGGTGCTGAGCACCTCGTCGCCGGGGCGCAGCCCGAGCGACTGGAGGACCACCGCCACCCCGGTGGTGGCGTTGCCGACCAGGGCGGTGCCGTCCGGGTCGGCGCCGAGGAACGTGGCCAGGTGCCGCCGCGTGTGGGTGATCCGGTCGGCCAGCCCCTGGGTGAAGAAGCGCAGCGGGTTGGCCTCCATCTCGTCGCGCAACCGCTGCTGGGCCCGCTGCACGCCGATCGGCACCGCACCGAACGAGCCGTGGTTGAGATGGCTGACCGACGGGTCCAGCGAGAAGAGCAGTCGAGCCCCGGGAATCGGCTCGGGCGGCCGGGCGACGGTCACCCGGTGATCGTATCCGCTGATGGATCACCGGCTGCCGCTTCGCCCACCTGGGCGGTGGTCGGTCGGTCAGGCGCGCGGATGGGCCTGTCGGTACGCGGCCCGCAGGCGCTCGACGGAGACGTGCGTGTAGATCTGGGTGCTGCCCAGCGAGGAGTGGCCCAGCAGCTCCTGCACGGCGCGCAGGTCTGCCCCGCCCTCCAGCAGGTGGGTGGCCGCCGAGTGGCGCAGCCCGTGCGGGCTGACCCGGGGCAGACCGAGGGACTCGGCGTACCCGGCGACGATCCGGCGGGCGGTGGTCGGGTTGAGCCGGCCGCCCCGGGCCCCGAGCAGTAGCGCGTCCCCGGAGCCGGGGGCGGCCAACGCCGGGCGGCCCGACCGCAACCACTCGTCGATGGCTCGCTGCGCCGGCACCCCGTACGGCACCGAGCGTTCCCGGCCTCCCTTGCCGAGGACCCGGACCACCCGACGCCCGTGGTCGACGTCGGCGATGTCCAGGCCGCACGCCTCACTGACCCGCACCCCGGTGCCGTAGAGCAGTTCGAGCAGCACCCGGTCGCGCAGCCGCACCGGGTCATCGCCCGCCCCCTGGACGGACGCCGCGCTCGGGGTGCCCTCGGTGAACGGCGGTTCGCCGCCCTGGCCGGGTATCGCCGCCTTCCGGTCGGCTGAGGCCGACGGGGCGGCGGCGTTCCCGCCCCCGGTGTCCGGGGCCGGCGGTGCTGCGGCGGTGGGGCCACCCGGGGCCGGCGGTGCTGCGGCGGCGGGGCCACCCGGGACCGGCGGTGCTGCGGCGGTGGGCCCACCCGGGGCCGGCGGTGCTGGGGCGGTGGGCCCACCCGGGGTGTCCGGGGCGGGCGGTGCGTCGGTCCGGCGGGGTGTGCCGCTCGTCGCCGCCCGCACCGGGGCTTCGACCAGCGCGGCGGCCTGGTCGGCGCGGAGCACGGTGGGCAGCTCCCGGTGCGCCCGGGGGCTGGCGAGCGCCGCCGCGACGTCGACCGGCAGCAGTCCGGCCCGGTGCGCCCAGGCGCTGAACGTGCGCGCCGACGCGGCCCGACGCGCCAGCGAGGTGCGGGCCGCGCCGAGCGTCCGCTGCTTCGCCAGCCAGCTGCGCAGCACCGCCAGGTCCAGCGCGGCCGGTTCGGCGCAGCCCGTCCGGACGGCGTGGTCGAGGAGCGATACGAGGTCCGCCACGTAGGCCCGCACGGTGTGGGCGGAGCGGTTGCGGACCCGCGCCAGGTGGTCGGCGAAGTCGTCCACCGCCTCCCGCATGGCGGGCGGCAGCGCCTCGTGGGACGCCCGGGTGGAGTGTCGCGCCGCCGTCACCACGACCCCCGTACCCGCTGACTTCCCACCGGCATCCCCTCAGCGTAGGCGCGTGCCGCCGGGTGAGGGTTCCAGCGGTGTGCCGCCCCAGCCCATTTGCGGCGTGTCGCGGTATCCCGCCGCCCGGACACCGCGACATGCCGCAACTGGGGCTGGCCCACCGCAAACGGGGGGCTCGCCGGTCGGCGGCCGTGTCGTGCACGGGTAGGCGCGCGCCGCCCGGTGGGCGCGGCGGCGCTGCCGGGGCGGCACGTCCGCGGCTGCTGACCGACGGGACAGTTCGACGCGCCGTCCATGCTGGTCGACGAGGCCGCGAGCGGTGAAAATGGACACGGGACGGGGTGTGCCGTCGTCGGTGCTCCGGCGCGGGACGCGCCGACGGGAGGAGGGGCCGACCGTGGGGGTGGATGTGGTCCTCTACCGACAGGTGGGCGGCGGACCGGGTCGTGGCCGGCCGTCCGTCGTGGCCGCCCAGCTGGTACCCGACCGCGAGGACGTGCTGCTCGACCTGCTCGCGCGGGTCCGGGGCGGTGGGCGTACCCCCGTGCTGGACCGGGTGGACCCGCTCGGTGAGCTGCTGGTCGGCCCGGAGCAGGCCCCGCGGCTGCTGGCCGAGCTCGGCTGCCTGGCCGAGATCGCCCGGACGCCCACCGAGGTGACGCAGGTGCAACGGGTGGTGCGGCTCGTCCAGCGCTGCGCGCGCGAACGCGATCTGGAGATCCGCTTCGAGGGCGACTGACCGCCGCGCCGGGCGGGCCGCCGCCGTCGGTGCGGCGACCGCGGTCGGTGGGCGGGTCACCGTGGTGGTGCCGGCCGGCGGCCGGAGGCCGCGACGCCCAGGGCGTAGCCGCCGTCCCGACGGACCACCATCGCCAGCTCCTCCAGCAGCGAGAGTTTGCGCATCGCGGTGCGGACGTCCACGCCGGCGCGGGCGGCGAGCGCGTCGACGCCGAGCACGCCGCGGCGCGGCAGCGACTCCAGCACCAGCGTCGCCTCGTCGTCGAGCAGGTCGCCCGGCCGGTCCGGCCCCCGCACCGGCGGGGCCAGGTCCGCCCCGATCCGGCCCACCTCCTCCAGCACGTGCGGCACCCCGGTCACCAGCCGGGCGTACGCCTGCTCCCGCAGCACCTCGTGCGCACCGACCGACATGGCCGAGGTGACCGGGCCGGGCACCACCATGGCCGGCCGGCCCATGGCGAGCGCCCGGTTCACCGTCTGCGTCGCGCCGCTGCGCGCGGACGCCTCGACCAGCACCGTCCCCCGGGTGGCGGCGGCGATCACCCGGTTCCGGATCAGGAACCTCGGCCGCAGCGGCTCGGCGCCCGGCATCCACTCGCTGACCAGCAGCCCGGTCTCGGCGATCCGGTCGAACAGGGCCGCGTTGCCCATCGGGTAGGGCCGGTCCACCCCGCAGGCGAGCACCGCCACGGTCACCCCGCCGGCGGTCAGCGCGCCCCGGTGCGCCGCCGCGTCGATGCCGAACGCGCCGCCCGAGACGACCGTCCAGTCCCGTTCCGCCAGCCCGTACCCGAACTCGGTGGCCAGGTGGACGCCGTAGCCGGTGGCGGCCCGGGCGCCGACCACCGCGACCGAGCGGTCCAGCGCCTCGCCGAGCGGCCACCCGCCGCGCACCCAGAAGCACAGGGGAGGGGCGGTCTCCAGGTCGACCCGGCGACTCGTCCCCGGCAGCACCAGCCGGCTCAGGTCGTCGAGGCGGCCCGGCCACTCCTCGTCGTCCGGGGTCAGGATCCGGGCGCCGAGCCGCTCGGTGCGCGCCACCGCGTCCGCCGCCGCGGCCCGGGCGTCCCCGCCGGCCACCCGGGCGGCCACCACGCCCCGCAACTTCCCGTCCGGCGCCCCGCCGTCGAGCAGCAGGTCCAGCGCCGCGACCGGGCCGTGCTGCGCGACCAGCCGGTGGACCGACCAGGTGCCCGGTTCGGCGAGCCAGGTCAGCGCCACCCGCGCCAGCAGTCGTTCCTCCCGGTTGCTCATGCCCCTTCCCCCGTCCTGAGTTGGGTGGCCTCCCGGACGTCCTCCCGGTGGGGCCGGTCCCGGCCGTCCAGGTCGGCGATCGTCCAGGCCAGCCGGATGATCCGGTCGAAGCCCCGGGCGGAGATCGCGCCGGAGTCCAGCCGGCCGCGCAGCTCCGCGGTGTCCCGGGCCGGCAGCCGCCACGGCGGGCGGCGCAGGTCCGGGCCGGGAATCTCGGCGTTGAGCTTGCGGCCGACCGGAACCCAGCGGTCGGCCGCCGCCCGTCGGGCCGCCGCCACCCGGGCCGCCACGGTCGCCGACGACTCGGCGGCCCCGGCGGTGTCCATCAGCTCCGCGGCCCGGACCGGCAGCAGCTTCACCTGCACATCGATCCGGTCCAGCAACGGCCCGGAGATCCGCCCGAGATAGCGCCGCCGGGTCAGCGGGCTGCACTCGCAGTACGCGTCGCCGGCCGGCTTGGCGCACGGGCAGGGATTGGCCGCCAGCACCAGCTGGGACCGGGCCGGATATTCCGTCCCGCCCCCGCTGCGGGTGAGCTGGATCCGGCCGTGTTCCAGCGGCTGCCGCAGCGCCTCCAGGGCGCCCTTGCCGAATTCGGGGGCTTCGTCCAGAAACAACACGCCCCGGTGGGCGAGTGAGACGGCCCCCGGTCGGGCCAGGCCGGACCCGCCCCCGACCAGGGAGGGCACGGTCGCGGTGTGGTGCGGCGCCTGGAACGGCGGCCGGCGCAGCAGCCGGCCGCCGGGCGGCAGCAGCCCCGCGATCGAGTGCAGCGCGGTCACCTCCAGCGCGGCGTCGTCGTCCAGCTCGGGCAGGATCGAGGGGAGTCGCTCGGCGAGCATGGTCTTGCCCGCGCCGGGCGGCCCCAGCAGGGCCAGGTGGTGCCCGCCGGCGGCGGCCACCTCCAGGGCGCGCCGGCCGAGACCCTGCCCGGCCACGTCGGCCAGGTCGGGGCCGGCACCGGCCACGGGGGGTGCGGCGGTGGGGGGTTCGAGCAGGGGAGCGCCGTCCCGGACGAAGGCGACCAGCCGGTGCAGCGTGTCCACGGCCCGGACCCGGACGCCCGGGATGACCGCCGCCTCGGCGGCGTTCTCCACCGGTACGACCACCCGGTCGCGGCCGGCCCGTGCGGCCGCCGCGACCATCGGCAGCACTCCCCGCACCGGGCGGACCGTCCCGTCCAGCCCCAGCTCCCCGAGGACGACCACGCCCTCGAGCGGGGCGAGCGGCAGCTCGCCGGAGCCGCCGAGCACCGCCGCCGCGATGGCCAGGTCGAAGGCCGAGCCGTACTTGGGCATCGTCGCCGGCAGCAGGTTGAGGGTGATCCGACGGTTGGGCCAGTGCTGGCCCGAGTTGACGATGGCGGCCCGGACCCGGTCCCGTGCCTCGTGCAGCGCGGTGTCGGGCAGCCCGGAGATGACCACCGCCGGCAGCCCCGACGCGAGGTCGGCCTCGACCTCGACGAGGTGGCCGGTGACCCCGACCAGCCCGACGCAGAGCACCTTGGCGTAGCTCACCGGGCCACCTCCCGGGTCGCGGTCCGGCCGGTCATCAGAACGCCCCCTTGAGGTGCTCGACCCGGGCCGGGCCGGCGGTGGGCAGCCGGACCGACAGGACGTCGAAGCGCACCTCGTCGGCGGTGGTGCCGGTCTCGGCCAGCCAGCGGGCGGCCAGGCCGCGCAGCCGGCGGGCCTTGGCCGGGACGACCGCCTCGGCCGGGCTGCCGTAGCCCTCGGTGCGCCGGGTCTTCACCTCACAGAAGGCGAGCACCGGGCCGTCCCAGGCGATGATGTCGATCTCGCCGTCCCGGCAGCGCCAGTTGCGGGCCACCGGGCGCAGCCCGGCTCCGATCAGGTGCCGTACGGCGCACCGCTCGCCGTACGCGCCGACGGCCTGGTTCCGCTTCGTCATGCCGGCCAGGGTGGGCGGTCACCGGCCCGCCGTGTCGTCCCCGACGGCCCGGCTGTGGATGACGGGACGGCCTGTGGACGACCGGACGATCATCCCGCTCCTGTGCTATGCGGACGCCCGGACGACCCGGGCCGCGACGCGGGCCGCCCGGTCACCGACCGGCGCGAATGGCGCCGGCCGGGGCGGGTCGCATACGGTGCCGGCGTGGACGCACGACGGAGCTATCCCGATGATCAGGAGTCGCGCTGGTACCCCGCCGGACGGGAGCGCGGGTATGACGAGCCGGAGTGGCGGGGCGCGCCCGAGTCCCGCTTCGGCGACGACGACTTCCGGATTCCGGACCAGCGCGTCGCCGAGGAGGGTCGCTACGGCGACACCGCCGGAGGCGGCGGCCGGTACGGCGATTCGGGACGCTTCGGGACGGGCGACCCGTTGGGTGGCTCCCCGGCCGATCCGGAGGGATACCGCCCGGCCCGCTCGCGTCGCGCCGAACCCGATGATCCGGACGTCTCCGGCGAGCTGCCCACCGACCGCCCGGGCCGACGGGCGGCCCGGCAGTCCGCCGCCGACCGCCTCTCCACCACCGGCGCCGGCCCGCTCGCCGACGCCGACCCGCTCGGCGCGTCCGGCGCCGGCCCGCTCACCGGCGGCGCGGACCGGTCCGAGCCGACCCGACCGGCCCCGCTGGGCGGCTACCCGATCGTCGAGCCGAGCCGGCCCGCCGAGCCGGCCCATCCGCTGGAGATGCCGACCGGTCCGATGGTCCCGGTGGTGCCCCGCCCGGACGGAATGCCCGGCCCGGACGGGACGTACCGGGCGGGTGCCGTCCCCTCCGACGGCGTCTACCGGACCCGGCGGCCGGCCCTCGCCGTACTCCTGGGGCTGTTGGTCCTGGTCTTCGAACTCCCGGCGCTGCGGGTGCTGGTGCACGGCCTGACCGCCGACCCGGTGCCGGCGTCCCACGTCGTCGTGGGCACCTTCCTCGTCACCGGGCTGCCGATCTTCGCCGCCGGCCTGTACGGGCTGCGCACCGGTGGTCTGGCGATGGCCGACGGGGCGCGGGGCTGGCTGCGCCCGCCGACGGCCTACCTGACCGTCGGTCTGGTCCTTTTCGTCGCCGCCGCGCTCGCCGCCGGCTGACCCGGAGCCCCCGACGCGGCGGCCGGCCGGGCCCCTCGCCGCGCGGAAGGTACGACCAGCGCACTTCCTCGCACCCGGGGGTGGACGGGCGGGGAAGGGGCGTACACTGGGCGACTGGCGACCGCCTCGTGCGGTCGACCTCGCGCGCCCTCTCCACGGTTCATCGTGGGGCGACGGCCTCCCTGGTCCCGATCTTGGTCGGGCCCACCATGGCCGGCGACCAGGCGCCAGGACGCCCGGCCACCGGTCGGGCGTGACAACCAGGGATCTTGAGGAGTACCCCCATGGCCGTCGTGACCATGCGTCAGCTGCTGGAGAGCGGTGTCCACTTCGGGCACCAGACCCGGCGCTGGAACCCGAAGATGAAGCGCTTCATCATGACGGAGCGCAACGGCATCTACATCATCGACCTGCGCCAGACCCTCGACTACATCGAGAAGGCGTACGACTTCGTGCGCAACACGGTGGCCGAGGGCGGCAGCATCCTCTTCGTCGGCACGAAGAAGCAGGCGCAGGAGGCCATCTCCGAGCAGGCGACCCGGGTCGGCCAGCCGTACGTCAACCACCGCTGGCTCGGTGGCATGCTGACCAACTTCCAGACGGTGTACAAGCGCCTTCAGCGGATGAAGGAGCTGGAGGCCCTGGGTGACCTGACCGGCACCGCCGCGGGTTACACCAAGAAGGAGACCCTGCAGCTCTTCCGCGAGAAGACCAAGCTCACCAAGACCCTCGGTGGTCTGCGGGACATGCAGAAGCTCCCGGCCGCGATCTGGGTGGTCGACACCAAGAAGGAGCACATCGCCGTCGACGAGGCCCGCAAGCTGGGCATCCCGGTGATCGCGGTGCTGGACACCAACTGCGACCCGGACGAGGTCGACTTCCCGATCCCGGGCAACGACGACGCGATCCGCTCGGCCGAGCTGCTGACCCGGGTCGTGGCCGCCGCCGTCGCCGACGGTCTGATCGCCCGTTCGGGCCGTCGTCGGGGCACCGACGAGAAGCCGGAGCCGGGCCAGGTCGGCGCCGACGAGCCGCTGGCCGAGTGGGAGCGCGAGCTGCTCGAGGAGCCGAAGAAGGCCGACGAGCAGCCGGCGCAGGCCGAGCCGGCGCAGGCTGAGCCGGCGCAGGCCGAGCAGCCGGCGGCTGTCGCCGCGGAGTGACCGCAACCGTCGCGTCCCCATCGTCCGGTTCTTCTCCGACGGTGGGGACGCGGCGGGTACGCCGGGCACATCCGGTCCTGATCCGGGTAACCGGCACCTCAGACCAACTCACCGCAGTCTCCAACACCGAAGAGAGAGTCATGTCCAACTTCACCGCCGCGGACGTCAAGAAGCTCCGCGACCTCACCGGCGCCGGCATGATGGACTCCAAGAAGGCGCTGACCGAGGCCGAGGGCGACTTCGACAAGGCCATCGAGATCCTGCGCGTCAAGGGCGCCAAGGACGTCGGCAAGCGCGCCGGCCGGACCGCCGCGAACGGCCTGGTCGCCCACTCCGGCAAGGCGCTGCTCGAGCTCAACTGCGAGACCGACTTCGTCGCCAAGAACGACGCCTTCATCGCGCTGGCCCAGCAGCTGGTCGAGCACGGCGAGCGCAGCGGCGTCGGCACCGCCGAGGAGCTGCTGGCCAGCTCGATCGACGGCAAGCCGGTCGCCGACCTGATCCAGGAGCAGTCCGCCAAGATCGGCGAGAAGCTGGTGCTCAACCGCTTCGCCAAGCTGGACGGCAACACCGCCGTCTACCTGCACCGCAAGAGCCAGGACCTGCCCCCGGCCGTCGGTGTGCTGGTGGAGTACTCGGGCAAGACCGACGAGGCCGGCGACGCCGACGCCCGTGGGGTCGCCATGCAGATCGCCGCGATGCGGCCGAAGTACCTGACCCGCGACGAGGTGCCGGCCGACGTCGTCGAGTCCGAGCGGCGTATCGCCGAGCAGACCGCCCGCGAGGAGAACAAGCCCGAGGCGGCGCTGCCGAAGATCGTCGAGGGCCGGGTCAACGCGTTCTTCAAGGACTACGTCCTGGTCGAGCAGTCGTCGGTCGCCGACAACAAGAAGACCGTGAAGCAGATGCTGGCCGAGGCCGGCATCGAGGTGACCCGCTTCGTGCGGTTCGAGGTCGGCCAGGCCTGAGCCGCCGGACCGGGCGCGTGACGCGCCCGGCGGGCATTGAACGTCGACGAGGAGGCCGCCGGTGTACGTGACAGGCACCGCGGCCTCCTCGTCACATAGGGTCGGCAACGGCAGGTACGCGGTACGCGGCGCGGACGACGTGCGCGGGAAGGGCGGGGCGGATGACGCAGGTTGTGAGTGACCGGAGCCTGGAGGCGGACGACCCGACGGCGCCACCGCCGGGGCGGGCCCGCCGGGTGGTGCTGAAGCTCTCCGGTGAGGTCTTCGGCGGTGGCGCGATCGGCGTCGACCCGGACGTCGTACAGGGCATCGCCCGGCAGATCGCCACCGTGGTCCGCCGTGGGGTGCAGGTCTCCGTGGTGGTCGGCGGCGGCAACTTCTTCCGCGGCGCGGAGTTGCAGAAGCGCGGCATGGACCGGGCCCGGGCCGACTACATGGGCATGCTCGGCACGGTGATGAACTGCCTCGCCCTCCAGGACTTCCTGGAGAAGGAGGGCATCGAGACGCGGGTGCAGAGCGCGATCACGATGGCCCAGGTCGCCGAGCCGTACATCCCGCTGCGCGCCATCCGGCACCTGGAGAAGGGCCGCGTGGTGATCTTCGGCGCGGGCGCCGGGATGCCGTACTTCTCCACCGACACCGTCGCGGCCCAGCGCGCGCTGGAGATCCGCGCCGACGTGGTGCTGATGAGCAAGAACGGGGTGGACGCGGTCTACACCGCGGATCCCCGGATCGACCCGACCGCCAGCAAGCTGGACTCGATCACCTTCTCCGAGGTGCTGCGCCGCAACCTTCGGGTGGCCGACGCGGCGGCGTTCAGCCTCTGCATGGAGAACGGCCTGCCGATGCTCGTCTTCGGCGCGCAGGGCGACGACACGATCGTCCGGGCGGTCGGCGGTGAGAAGATCGGCACCCTGATCACCGCCTGAGCGCCCCGCCGGAGGTGGCGGTCCTCCGGCCCGACACCAGCACAGCCACGACGAGCACAGAAGGAGGCGAGGAGACCGGTGATCGACGACACCCTCCTCGAGGCCGAGGAGAAGATGGAGCGTGCGGTCGAGCACGCCAAGGAGGAGTTCGGCGCCATCCGCACCGGTCGCGCCAACGCCGCCATGTTCTCCAAGGTCATCATCGACTACTACGGCACGCCCACTCCGCTGCCCCAGATGGCATCCGTCGGCGTCCCCGAGCCGCGCATGGTGATCATCAAGCCGTACGACAACTCGCAGATCAACGCCATGGAAAAGGCGATCCGCGACTCCGACCTCGGCGTCAACCCGAACAACGAGGGCAACCAGCTGCGCATCCTGCTCCCGCAGATGACCGAGGAGCGCCGCCGCGAGATGATCAAGGTGGCCCGGCACAAGGGTGAGGAGGCCAAGGTGGCCGTCCGCAACATCCGCCGCAAGGGCAAGGAAGAGCTGGACCGGATCGTCAAGGACGGCGAGGCCGGCGAGGACGAGGGTCGGCGCGCCGAGAAGGAGCTGGACGACCTGACCCAGCGCTTCGTCGCCACCATCGACGAGCTGGTCAAGCACAAGGAGTCCGAGCTGCTCGAGGTGTAGTCGCCCGGACGGGACGTCCCGTCGAGACGACACGAGGCCCGCCCCCTGCCCGGGGAGCGGGCCTCGTTCCGTTCGCGCGTCGGCGGCAGGTGGTGCGCCGACACCGGGCCGGCCGGGGTGCCGGCGGGGCTCGTCCGCCGCCCCCGACGGGCCCGTGCAGTAGGCTCGGCACGATTCCCGGCCACCGCGCGGTGAACGGCGGGGATCGGCCGGCCGTCGGGCCGGTCAACCGACGGACGTCACGCGTGTAGGGGATGGCTTTGGTCTTGCGTCATGTGGCGGCACTCGCACCGTTTCCGCTCGGTGCGTGATGTCCCACCCCGACCCCTACGGCAGCCCTGAGCCTCGCGGCTGGGACCGCCCCGAGCGCCCACCCGCGCTGCCCTGGCCCGAGCGCGACGTCGAGCCCGCCGGCCCGTGGAGCCGGCAGTCCGGCGCCGACCTGTACGCCGGGCCGCAGGCCCGTCCCCGGCCGCACGTCCACCACGACGAGCCCGTCGGCGACCCGTACGGCGGGCCGGGCGACGGCCGCCGCGACCCGCGCGACGACGCCGACCGCCACGACACCGACCGCGGCGCCCGCTACGACGGGCACCGCGAGGACCGGTACGACCCGCCCGGCCCCGCCTGGCCGGTGCGCGACGACGACGTACCCACCTCCTCGCTCCCGCCGGTGCGCGACGACGACCTGCCGACCTCGCAGTTCCCCCCGGTGCGCCCGGAGCCGGAGCCCGAGCCGCAGCGGCCCTCGGGCCGGCGGCGCGGCCGACGCCGGGCCGGCGCGGACCGGCCGGCCACCGGCCAGTCGGCGCCCAGCCGGGCCGGTCGCAACCTGCCCGCCGCCATCGGGGTGGGCCTCGGGCTCGGCGCGCTGATCCTGGTTCCGCTCTTCTTCTACCGGCCGGCGTTCCTCGCCGTTGTGGCCGCCGCGATCGGCGTCGGCATCTGGGAGATGGCCCGCGCGGTACGCCGCAGTGGCGCCCACCCGCCGCTGGTGCCGCTGCTCGCCGGTGGCGTGCTCACCGTCGGGCTGGCCTGGTTCGCCGGTCCGGACGCGCTCAGCCTGGGGCTGCTGGTCACCGTGCTCGGCACGATGATCTGGCGGCTCGGTGACGGTCCCGCCGGTTTCCAGCGGGACCTCACCGCCGCCACCCTGATCGCGGTCTACGTGCCGTTCCTCGGCGGGTTCGCCGCGCTGCTCGCGGCGGTGCCCGACGACGGGCACCTGCGGGTGCTGGCGACCCTGGTCGCGGTGGTGCTCTCCGACACCGGCGGGTACGCCGCCGGGGTGTCCTTCGGCAAGCACCCGATGGCCCCGTCGATCAGCCCGAAGAAGTCCTGGGAGGGCTTCGCCGGTTCGGTCGGCGCGGCGGCGGCCGGCAGCGCCCTGCTGATCTGGCTGCTCTTCGACGTGCCGCCCTGGTGGGGTGCGCTGTTCGGGGTCGCGGTCTCCGGCGCGGCCGTGCTCGGCGACCTCGCCGAGTCGATGATCAAGCGGGATCTCGGCGTGAAGGACATGAGCAACCTGCTGCCCGGGCACGGCGGCCTGATGGACCGGCTCGACTCGATCCTCTTCGCCGTGCCGACCGCGTATCTGCTGCTGGCGGTCTTCGTGCCGGTGGTGGGCTGAGGCATGAATCACGCCCCGTCGTCCGCGTGGTCCGCCCGGTGGGGGGCGATTCGGGCCCTCCGGCCAGGTACTTCCCGGTGCGGGCGTGTCAGACTGGACGCGCCATGACGAGCCTGCCGCTGATCCCCGTAGACCCTGACGCCGCCGGGCGCCGACCCTCGATGCCGCCCCGCCACCTCGCCGACCTGGACCTGCCGGGCCGGCAGGCGCTCGCGACCGAGCTGGGGGAGCCCGCCTTTCGCGCCAAGCAGGTGTCCCACCACTACTTCGGCCGGCTGGTGCGCGACCCGGAGCTGATGACCGACCTGCCGGCGGCCACCCGGGAGCGGCTCGCGGGGGCGCTGCTGCCCACGCTGCTCAACCCGGTACGCGAGCTGGCCTGCGACGACGGCGCCACCCGCAAGGCCCTCTGGCGGCTGCACGACGGCTCGCTGGTGGAGAGCGTGCTGATGGGTTACCCCGACCGGGTGACCGTCTGCATCTCCAGCCAGGCCGGCTGCGGCATGGCGTGCCCGTTCTGCGCCACCGGTCAGGCCGGCCTGACCCGCAACCTCTCCACCGCCGAGATCGTCGACCAGGCGGTCTACCTCGCCGGCGTCGCCGCCTCGGGTGCGGTGGCCGGCTCGCCGCCACGGCTGTCGCACGTCGTCTTCATGGGCATGGGCGAGCCGCTGGCCAACTACTCGCGGGTGATCGCCGCGATCCGTCGGCTGGTCGCGCCGGCCCCGGAGGGGCTCGGCCTGTCGCAGCGGCACATCACCGTTTCCACGGTCGGCCTGGTTCCGGCCATCCGCCGACTGGCCAGCGAAGACCTCTCAGTGACCCTTGCGCTGTCGCTGCACGCGCCCGATGATGATCTGCGCGACGAACTCGTGCCGGTCAACCAGCGCTGGAAGGTAGCCGAGGTGCTGGACGCAGCATGGGACTACGCGGCCCGGACGGGACGCCGCGTGTCGATCGAGTACGCGATGATCAAGGACGTGAACGACCAGCCGTGGCGGGCGGACCTGCTCGGGCGGCTGCTGGCCGGCAGGTTGGCCCACGTGAACCTCATCCCGCTCAACCCGACACCCGGCAGCCGCTGGGACGCGAGTTCCAAGCCGGTCGAGCGGGAGTTCGTCCGGCGGCTGCGCGAGGCCGGGGTGTCCACCACGGTGCGCGACACCCGGGGGCGCGAGATCGACGGTGCGTGCGGGCAGTTGGCTGCCGCCGCGGACAGGGACACCGACGCGCCGCGCGGGCGTGACCGGGCGTAGCGAACGAGACCAGGAGACATAGTGGCGAGTCAGGGTCAGCGTTTCCGGCGAAAGGCGCTCCGCCGGGGATACAAGGTCGACGAGGTGGACGCCTTCCTGGACCGGGTCGAGGCGACGCTCGCCGGCCAGCCGGTCGGCGCGCCCGTGGCCTCCCAGGAGGTCCACGACGTCGTCTTCCGCGTCCGGTTCAACGGCTACGACGAGTGGCAGGTCGACCTGCACCTGGACCGGGTCGAGCGGCAGCTGGCCGAGCTGGAGGAGCGGGGCGGCCTCGGGCGCAGCGGCGACCTGCGGGGGTCGGCCGACCGGCTCGGTCCGCCCCCCATGCGGGACGACCCCCGGGGGCTCTCGCCCGTTCCGCAGCCGATGCCGCCGCGCGCGATGCCGGCCCAGGCCGGACCGCCGAACCCCTACGGCAACCGGTACGACGAGCCCACCGGCGCCTTCAGCGGCGGGTACGACGCTCCCCGCGGCGGGTACGACGCCCCGCGCGGTCCGGCCGGCCCCGGCCCCGGTGGCCCCGGCCCGGGCCCGATGGGTCCCGGCGGCATGGGTCACGGCGGCCCGCCGCCGCGCGGCCTGCCCGCCGGTCCGTCCGGGTACGGCCAGGAGCCGTCCGGGTACGGCCAGGAGGAGCCGCGGTTCGACGGCTTCGAGGCCGGCCGGCACGGGCGTACCGACATGACGGCCGAGATCCGGATGCCCGAGCGGGAACTGCGCGACATGCGGGGCCGCGGTCCGGCCGGCCCGCCGCCCGCGCCGCCCCAGCAGGGTTTCGGTGGCCCGCCGATGGCCGGTCCGCCCGCCGTGGCCGGTCCGCCGGTCGGTGGTCCCCCGATGGTGGGTCCGCCGATGGCCGGTCCGCCCGGCAGCGACCTCTACCGGGTCGACCAGATCCGCCGCAGCTTCCAGGTGCGCCGGTTCGGCAGCGGGTACGACCCGGACCAGGTGGACCGGTTCTTCGAGACCCTGCTGGGCGGCATGCAGGGCCGCAACCCGATGCCGGTGAACCCGAAGGACCTGGACACCCTGCGCTTCGGCCTGGTGCAGGGCGGCTACTTCGAGGCCGAGGTCGACGCCGCGCTCAAGGACGTGCAGGACATTCTCTTCGGCCGCTGACCGGCGCGACGAGGACCGATGTGACGAAGGGCCCACCCCCGAGGGGGTGGGCCCTTCGTCTGTGTCCGGTCCGGCGCGTCGGTCGGGTCAGGAGCGCAGGCCGTTGCGGCGCAGCACGACATCGCCGATGACGATCGCCAGCAGCAACGCGGCCAGGCCGATCAGCCAGATGTTCTCGACCCTGCCCTCGTGGTTGCCGCAGATCATCGCCAGCAGCGCCAACGCGGAGACCACCGCGCCGATCCGTCCGGACTTGCGGTGCCCGGGCTTGTGCTGATCTGGCGCGGTTACCGGCTCGCTTCCTGCCACTGTCGGTCCTTCCCTCGCGATCGGATCTCCGGTTAGTCTGGCACGTCCCGCGCGGGGCCCGGCGCAGGGTCCGGCCTGATCGGGGTACCCGGGTGAGGGCGTCGCCGGCGGCCGGGCCGATGGTCCCGCCCGGGGATGGGCGTAACGGCTCTACCGGCGTCGCAGGCCGGCGACCAGACTGCCTCCGGTAGGTTCTGACGTACACCATGTTTGTCGTTTTGAGGGGGACTGCGGTGCGAGTGACCGGTACGGGACATGCCAGCATGCGGATCGACACGGCCGCGGGCAGCATCCTGTGCGACCCGTGGGTCAATCCGGCCTACTTCGCCTCGTGGTTCCCCTTCCCCGACAACTCCCTGCTCGACTGGGACACCCTCGGACAGGTCGACTACCTGTACGTCTCGCACCTGCACCGGGACCACTTCGACGCGGCCCACCTCAAGCGGTACGTCTCCAAGGACGCCACCGTGCTGCTCCCCGAGTTCCCCACCTCGGAGATGGAGGACGAGCTGCGGGCGCTGGGCTTCACGAAGTTCCTCAAGGCCCCGAACGAGCAGGTCGTGGAGCTCGACGGCGGCCTGAAGATCATGATCCAGGCGCTGACCAGCCCGACCGACGGCCCGATCGGGGACTCCTCGCTCTGGGTGGAGTACGACGGGGTGCGGCTGCTCAACCAGAACGACGCCCGACCGACCGACCTGAGCGTCTTCGCCGAGCTGGGCCACGTGCACGCCCACCTGCTCCAGTTCTCCGGCGCGATCTGGTACCCGATGGTCTACGAGCTGCCGCAGGCGGCGAAGACCGCGTTCGGCAAGCAGAAGCGGGACCGGCAGTTCGACCGCACCTGGCGCTACATCGACGACCTGAAGGCCGACCACGTCTTCCCGATCGCCGGCCCGCCCTGCTTCCTCGACGACGCGCTGTGGCAGTTCAACGACATCCACGGCGACGAGGGCAACATCTTCCCCGACCAGTCGGTGTTCCTCGAGGAGTACGCCAAGGTCGGCGGCACGAACGGGATCGTGCTGCTCCCGGGCAGCGTCGCCGAGGTCACCACCTCCGGCGCCAGCACCACCCACCCGGTCCCGGTGGAGGAGTTCTTCGCCAACAAGGTCGCCCACCTGGAGGAGATGCGGGAGCGCAAGCGCCCGATCATCGAGGCGGAGAAGGCGTCGTGGCGGCACCCCGAGGTGGACGTGCTGGGCGAGATGAAGCGCCGGATCGAGCCGCTGCTGGACGAGTCGATCTACCTGGCCAAGGGGGTCGGCGGCCCGGTCCGTTTCGACCTCGTCGGCTACGACGGGGAGAGCGTCGAATCCATCGTGGTGGACTTCCCGGGCAAGGAGGTCCGCCCGTACGCCGACGAGAAGGTGCGCTACCGGTTCCGTACCGAGCGGGCGCTGATCGAGCACCTGCTGCACATCGGCGAGGTGGACTGGGTCAACTCGCTCTTCCTCTCCTGCCGCTTCTCGGCGGCCCGGATCGGCCAGTACAACGAGTTCGTCTACGCCTTCTTCAAGTGCCTGTCCGAGGAGCGCCTGCAGTACGCCGAGGGCTGGTACGACGAGCACGAGCGGGCCGTCGACGCCGAGGACATCACCCTGGACGGCTGGGTGGTGCAGCGGCGCTGCCCGCACCTCAAGGCGGACCTGAGCCGGTTCGGCATCGTCGAGGGTGACCAGCTCACCTGCCAGCTGCACGGCTGGAAGTTCGACATGCCCAGCGGCCGCTGCCTGACCAGCGTCGGCCACAAGATCCGCGCGCACCGCGCCGACGAGCAGACCCCCGCCCCCGCCGGGGAGGCGCTCAGCTGACGACCGGGCGCGCGGCGCCGCCCCGGTCGCACCTCCGATCCGCGCCCGTGCGGCCCCTGCCTGGGTGACCATGCAGTGGTGGTGGGTGGCGAAAGCCGCAGACCGGCACCGACCGGACACCAGCGAGATCGGGGCGGGGCATGGCGGCGGCGGACGCGGAGGAGACGAGGTACCGGTACCGGCGGGACCGGGAGATGGTCCGGGACGCGTCCCGGGTGGAGACGTTCAGCGACGGGGTCTTCGCGGTCGTGCTGACGGTGATGGCCCTCGAACTGCTCCAGTACGGCCCCGCCCGGGTGAGTGGGCGGGAGCTTCCCGACGCTCTCGCCCACGCCTGGCCGTCGTACCTGGCGTACGTGATCACCTTCGGGATCACCGCCCAGATCTGGCTCGGTCACCACAACACGTGGCGGTACGTGGTCCGGGTGGATCAGGTGCTGTTGGTGTTCAACCTGCTCGTGCTGCTCTTCGTGGCCACCATCCCGTTCACCGCCGACCTGCTCTCGGACAACCTGCGCGGTAGCGCGACCGAGCAGCGGCTGACCGCCGCCCTCTACGTCGGCACCGTGCTCGGTGAGTCGCTCTTCTTCAACCTGAGCTGGTGGTGGGCTCGACGGCACCGGCTGCTCCACCCCGACCTGGATCCCCGGCTGGCCCGGGCGGTCGCGCGGCGACTGCTGCTGCGCCCACTGCTCTATCTGATCGCCTTCGCCTTCGTCTTCGTCAACCCGATCCTCAGCCTCGTCCTCTACCTGCTGCTCGTCGGCCTCTCCCTGATCCGCCGCCCCGGCGACCTGCCCCGGCTGCCCGCCGGAGGCGGCGGGGAGGTCAGCGACCGAGGTCGGTGAGGATGCGGCGGGCGGCGTTGTGGCCGGCGGCGCCGATGACGCTGCCGGCCGGGTGGCAGCCGGCGCTGCCGGCGTAGACGCCGTCGATGCCGGTGGCGTACGGCATCCGGTCGGTGAACGAGACGGTGTTGTCGACGTGGTGGATGTGCCCACCGGTGATGCCGAAGTGCGCCTCGATGCCCGGCGGGGGCAGCGGCACCGCGTCGGCGATCAGGTCGGCGGTGCCGGGGGCGTACCGCTCGCAGATGGCGATCAACTTGTCGACGTAGCCGGGGAGCGCGGCGTCCCAGGTCGTGCCGGCCGGCTGGTAGGGGACCGACTGGACGAAGAGCGCCGAGGAGTGGTGGCCGGCGTCGTCCGACAGCGACGGGTCGACCGTGGTGTGCAGGTACCACTCGATGGTCGGCTCCTCCGGCAGCCGGCCGGCCTGGACGTCCGCCCACATGGCGCGCAGCGCGGTCATCGGCGAGGTGGCGTCCCCGCCGACCAGCGAGGCCGAGCCGGGGAGCAGGTGGATGGTGGAGCCGAACGGGCTGGCCGTCCCCTCCGGCAGGCAGGAGAAGCGGGGCAGCCCGGTGAGCGCCAGGTTGAGCTTGAGGGTGGTACCGGTGCGGCGGACCGCCGCCATCCGCTCGTGCAGCGGCGTCGGGAGTGCGCCGTCGGGCAGCAGCTCCATCAGCCGGTACGGGTCGCAGGCGCCGAGCACCACGGAGGCGGCGACGTGCCGGCCGTCGGCGAGGGTCACCCCGCTGGCCGCGCCGCCGTCCAGGGTCACCCCGGCGACCGGCGTACCCGTGACGATCCGGGCCCCGGCGGCGCGGGCGGCCTCGGCGAAGGTCCGGGAGACGGTGCCCATGCCGCCCTCGGCGATCATCCAGGTGCCGTCGGCGCCGGGGAGTCGGCACATGTTGTGGACCAGGAAGTTGTGCCCGGTGCCGGGGTCGTCGGGGCCGGCGTTGAGCCCGGAGAGGCCGTCGGTGACGGCGTACATGCTGACCAGCAGCTCGGAGCGGAAGTCGAAGCGGGCCAGGTGATCGGCGACCGAGCCGCGGACCAGGTCGACGAAGGTCTGCCGCAGCGCGGGTCGGACGTACCGCTCGGCGGTCTCCTCGACCGGCAGCGGCTCGGCCAGCCAGGCCGGCGCCAGGTCCTCGCGGAGCTGGGCCAGCTCGGCCTGCATGGCGTCGTCGGCGGCCACGTCGGCGGGGGAGAAGAACTCGGCGAGCTGCCTGCGGGTGGCCGCCGTGTCGCTGCCGAAGAGCAGGTACGGCGCACCGAGGCCGCCCGGGGTGGGCAGGAAGTAGTGCGGGTCGCGGCGCAGCACCGGGATCCGCACGTCGAGCGCCGCGAGCAGCTCCGGCGGCATCAGCCCGAGCAGGTACGACCCGGTGGAGTGGCGCAGCCCGGGCACCCGGGGGAACGGGCTCTCGGTGCGGGTGGCCCCGCCGATCACCTCGGCGGCCTCCAGGACCAGCACGTCCAGCCCCGCGCGGGCCAGCAGCACGGCGGAGACCAGTCCGTTGTGCCCGGACCCGACGACCACGACGTCGGCGCGGGAGGGCAGCTCGCTCGGTGCGCTCATGGCCCGGCAGCCTAGTGCCGCAGGGCCCCCTCCGGGAGGGGGTGGCGGCGCCTCACCGACCGCCGGCCCCAGGGTCGTCGTGAGCTACCGCGCGGGCCGCCCGCCAGTGGGACAGCGCCAGGGTGGCGGAGTAGCCGGCCAGGACGATCACGTGGAACAGGTAGAGCCAGAGCAGCACCGCGACGCCGCCGCCGATCTCGTCGAAGCCGCCGAACGGGACGCCCAGGTCGATCGGGAGCGAGGCGAAGAGCACGAACCCGTGCAGGAAACCGGCGAGGTTCGCGGCGGTGAACGAGCCCACCGCGAGGGTCGACACCCAGTCCGGCGAGGCCGGCCCGACCACCCGGAACACCCACATCAGCACCGGGGTGAGCACCAGCCACACCCCCAGGAACGACAGCACGACGCCGAGCGCCCCGACCCAGCCGCCCTGGCGGACCAGGCGGGTGGTGGTGGGCAGCGCGATCAGGATGGACAGCAGCAGCGCCGGGGCCGGGGCGAGCAGCGGCAGCAGCAGCAACCGGCCCCGCCAGCCGACCAGCGACTCGTCCGGGTGCGGTGGCTTGGCGACGGAGACGAACGCGCGGCGCAGCCCCTCGCCGTAGAGCGAGGCGGGCAGCAGCGACGCCAGCGCGAGCAGCGGGGTCAACTCCACCCCGGCCGCGACCAGGGCGTCCACCGCCCGGGGGGCGCCGATCGCGTCGGGCAGCGTGTCCACCGCGTACGAGGTGAGCCGGCGGACCCGCTCCCCGCCCGCCAGCAGGGAGGTCAGCCAGATCGCGAGCAGCGCCACCGGCACCACGGCGATCGCCCCGTAGAAGGTGATCGCGGCGGCGTGCAGCGACAGGTCCCGGCCGCGTACCGGTCGGAACGCGGCCCGGGTGATCCGCTTCGTACGCCGCCATGCGTCGCCCATCACGATCCTCTTCCCCGCAGCGGGTCCGCGCACGCATTACGATCCCCCGCCATGACCGTGCTCATCACCGAGCGGCTGCTGCTGCGGGACTGGACCGACTCCCCGGCCGACCTCGACCGGATCTTCGACATCTACTCCCGCGACGAGGTGGTGCGCTGGTTGGGTGTGGCGTCCGGGCTGCCGCTGACCGAGCCCGCCCAGGCGGCCGACCGGCTGCGGATCTGGCGCGAGCGGCACGCCGACCACGGCGACCGGTACGGCACCTGGGCGATGCAGGAGCGGCGCACCGGACTGGTGGTGGGCAGCCTGCTCCTCAAGCCCCTGCCCGGGCGCGACGAGAGCGTGCCGACCGACGACATCGAGGTCGGGTGGCACCTGCACCCCGACTCCTGGGGGCACGGCTACGCCACCGAGGCGGCCCGGGCCGTCCTGGCCCGCGAGTTCGCCACCGGCACCCGCGAGGTGTACGCGGTCGTCTCGCCCGGCAACGAGCCTTCCATGGCGGTCGCCCGCCGCCTCGGCATGACCCACGTAGGGCAGCGCACCGACTGGTACGGCGGGGAGCTGCTGGAGACCTTCGTCCGCCGCCCCGACGACTGAGGCCCGTCGGGGGCGGGCGGCAGGGGCACCATGGAGATCATCCGGACGGTAGGGTCGGCGGCCATGATCATCGAACTCGATCACGCCCGGGACCGTCGGTACGCCCGTCAGCTCTCCGCCATCGCCACTCGACGCGACCGGATCGTGATGGTCGGCGTCGGGCTGCTGCTGACCTTCGCCGGGCTGGCCGCCTACCCCGGCGAGCCGGGATGGCGCACGATCTGCGCCTCGGCCGCCCTGGGAATCGGCATCTGCTGGATGATCAAATTCTTCATCATGCCCCGGCAGCTGGTGCAGCGACTGCCGGCGACCTGGTTCCAGCCGCGCCACTACCGGATCGACGCGGACGGGGTGGAGTGGAGCGGGCCGACCGTCCGGACCTGGATCGGCTGGGCGGCGGTGGGCCGGGTGACCACGGAGCCGTTCGCGTACCTGCTGTGGCAGACCGGCGGGCTGGGCATGTGGGACATCCCGCGCGCGACGCTCACCCCGGAGCAGGACCGCGACCTGGCGGCCCTGATCGCCGCGCAGGTGGGCCGGGCACCGGAGGAAGCGGCGGGCGACGCCCACCCGCACACCGCCACGCCGGAGGTCGAGGCGCCGGCGAGCACGACGGCGCCTGGAGTACGCCCTCCCACGCCGTAGCACCCCGCCATCTCAGGTGGGCGCGTCCCGCCCGTCACGGTGCGGGACCGGATCCCAGGGCCGGGTCCAGCCGATGAAGCGCGCGAAGTAGTGCGCCGGGTCGAGGTGGTCAGGCTGCGTGCGCAGCCGGTCGGTGATCGCGTCGTGCATCAGCAGACACAGGTAGACGGCCAGCCCCGGCCGATCGTGGGCGTACTCGGTACGTAGCCGGAGCTTGGCCGGCTGGCAGGGCCACGCGGCGGCGCAGGCCCGGCAGCGCCAGGTGGGCCGGCTGGCGACGTGCCGACCGAGTTCGGCCAGGGACACCCCGTCGCGACTCACCGGGCGTCGCCGGTCAGCCGGTCCGGGCAGGGCCAGCGCAGCCCGCAGGTGCAGTACCGGCCCCACCGCCACCAGTCGCGCCGGTGCCGGGGTGCCAGCGGTACGGGCTTCGGCCCCTTGCTCATCCGCTTCTTCCTTCCTCGCGCCTGTTCACACTCCTTGGGCTCAAGTGGTTGTTGCAACGGGGTGGATTCTCGTGAGGATGGGGATTCATGCCGGGGAAGCGGTTGTCGTC